>NZ_JBHSHY010000011.1:0-153537 GCF_042653205.1 Paenibacillus sp. GCM10023250
CTTGGCGCCGGCGGCCAGCTCGGCGCCGCTCTTGTCCGCGGCTGCGAGCTGCGCGTGCAGCGCGGCCAGCCCTTGCTGCAGGGCGGCCTGCCCCTGCCGCAGCTGCGCCCCGCCGGCGGCGAGCTTGCCGCTGCCGCCGGACAGCTTCGCCGCGCCCGCGGATACGTCGCGGGCGGCGGCGATGAGCCTTTGCAGCGCGGCCTCCTGCGCGGCATCGGGCTTCGCGGCGGCGTACGCGTCCAGCGCCGCCGACAGCTTGGCGGCCGCGCCGGCGAGATCGGCGCTGCCCTGCTGCGCGGCCGCCAGGCCGTCCGCCAGCGACGCCGCGGCCGCGGCCGCTTGCGACGCGCCGCCGCTCAGCTCCCCGCCGGCGGCTTCCAGCTTGCCGAGGCCGGCGGACATCTCCGCGGCGCCGTCGCGGACGGCGGCGGTGCCGGTCATGAGCCGGCCCGCTCCGCTATCCAGCGCGCCGATGCCGCCGGCCAGCTCCTTCGAGCCGTTCGCCAGCTTCGCCACGTTGTCGCGCAGCCGCGCGGCGCCCTGCTCGGCGTCCTTCGCGCCGCCGGCCAGCTTGCCGGCGCCGTCGCTGGCCTGCGCGAAGCCGTCGGCGGCTTCGCCGAGGCTGCCGAAGACCGCCTTGGCGTACGCCTTCGTCACCTGCTGCGAAATTTCCGTCTGCAGCTTGTCAATGGCGGAGGAGCCGATCTTCGCGGCCAAGTAGTTCTCGCTGTCGTTGGTCAGGTAACGAATCGCCGCCGGATGCGGCTCCGGATCCAGCAGCGTCGTCGCCTGCTTGGAGAATGACGCCGGGATTTCGATGACATAATAATAATCGCCGTGCTTCAGGCCGTCCTCCGCCTGCTTCGCGTCCACGAACGTCCAATGGAACGTCTGGTTCGTCTTGAGCTCGTCGACGAGATTCTGTCCCACCGCGAGCGGCTTGCCCTGAAAATCCGCGCCGGCATCGGCATTGACGACCGCGACCGGCATCCGGTCCAGCTTGCCGTACGGATCCCAGAACGCCCCGATCAGCATCCCGCTGTACATGATCGGGATGAACAAGATCCCGATGATCGGAATCAGCAGCTTCGGGCTGCGGAAGATCCGGCCCATTTCCTTTCCGAATAACGATAAACCCAGCATGATTTCGCGCCTCCACTCTCTATTTACAATTCTGAATGATTGACCGTTTTGTACTTCCGGTCAGTATGGCTCAAAAAAAGAAGCAGCGGCTGCCGCTTTTTTTGGTTTCCCGACCGCGCCCGAGGCTTAGCTCTGCCGCTGCCGCCCAGGCTTAATGCGTTTCCGCGACACAAGCCGCATACGCGGCTGTTTAGCTTAAAGCATTTTCCATTTCCCTTCACTCTCCGGCGCCCGCTGGACTTCAGCGGGGAGCCATGCCGCCTTGCATCAAGGCGCCGAAATACTCGGCGATCTGCTCCCGGGTCAGCGGCTCATGCTGCCGGCTCCATTCGGTGCTCAGCGCCACGTACAGCCGCAGCATCACGAACGCGGTCAGCCGCGGATCGGCCGCGCGCAGCTCGCCCTTCCCCATCGCGTGCTCGACTTCCCGCTGAATGCAGGCGACGATCGCCCGCTCGAGCTCGGCGATGCCTTCCTTCGCCATCGGCGTGCCGATGTCCCGCACTTCCTGCGACAGCTTCACGATCAGCTCGTGCTTCTCGCGGAAGAGCAGCAGCTCGTGCAGCACCGACGACAGGTTGTCGAAGAAATTCCGTTCGCGGTCGATCGTCCGGTCCGCCAGCGCCCGCAGCTCCTTGGTCAGCTGGGCGATGATCTCGCCGAACAGCTCTTCCTTCGTGGCGAAGAACGTGTAGATCGTGCCTTTGCCGACCGCGGCGATCTTGGACACCTGCTCCATCGTCGTCGCCTTGTAGCCGAACATCGCGAACGACTTCGCCGCCGCGTCCACGATCTGAGCCCTGCGATCCACTGGCTTCTTGGTCACCGCCATGAGCCTCAGCCCCTTTCGGTTATTCGTGCATTTCCGTCGTTATATCGTCATCATAGCACCGACTGACCGAAATTACAATATGGTCATTTAGTCACTTTAATGCGCGAGAAGCGGCTTGCCTGCCGCCCTCGCTTCTTACGCTCCCTAATATTCCTTCTCCAGCTGCCGCAAATTGTCCAGTCCCCGCTCCGTCCAGCGGCGCAGCCGGTCGAGCCCTTCGATCTCGGCCCGCAGCGCGTCCATGAGCGACGCCTTGTAATCCGGCACTTCGCCCGGGAACGGCCCGATGTCTCCCAGCGGGACGTACGTTTTCTCGGTATAGCTCATCGCCCGGCGCTCGTGGAACAGCGGCGCGTCGGGGTCGTACGGGCGATGCAGGTCGCCTTGCTCGGGATGCTTCAAGACCGCCAGCGTCTTGACCAGCACCCTGGATCCGTTAATTTCCATCACTTCGCCCGCATAACGTCCGGTTTTATTCGCGAACGCTACGATTGAGCCGATCTCCGGCATACGCTTCTCTTGCTCGGCCATAACCGATCTCTCCCGTCTTCATGAACTGCTTCTCTTTGCTCCGCTTTTAGGATAGTTTAACGCCGCAATCATACGCAAGTCTCAATTCCGTCCTTGTGCTGACCGTCCGCCCGTCGTAATATGGTAAGGAGAGAAACCGACGTTTCTTTCAACAGGTATGAGAAGCAGGTGAGATGATGCATAAAAAACGAGTGTTGCTGCTCTCCGAGGGTTTCGGCTCCGGGCATACCCAGGCCGCTTACGCGCTGGCCGTCGGGCTGCGCGCGCTCGATTCCTCCATACAGACGCGCGTGATCGAGCTGGGCAATTTTTTGAACCCGGTGCTCGGTCCGCTGATCGTGTCCGCCTACCGCAAGACCGTCACGAAGCAGCCGAAGCTGCTCGGAATGGTGTATCGCCGCCAGTACAAGAAGTCGCTCAACCGCTTCACGCAGCTGGCGCTGCACCGGTTATTCTATACCCATACGTCGCAGGTGATCGCGCAGCTGAAGCCCGATCTGATCGTCTGCACGCATCCCGTTCCGAACGCCGTCGTCTCCCGCCTGAAGCGGCTCGGCCTGCGCACGCCGCTCTACACGCTCATTACGGACTACGACGCGCACGGCACGTGGACAAGCTCCGAGGTTAACAAATACCTCGTGTCGACGAACGAGGTCAAGAAGAAGCTGACGGACCGCGGCATCTCCGCGAGCCGGATTCAGGTGACCGGCATTCCCGTCCATCCGAACTTCTGGCAGACGCACGACAAGTCCGAGCTGCAGGCGCAGTTCGATCTGAAGCCGCTGCCGACGGTTCTGATTATGGGCGGCGGCTGGGGCATCATGTACAGCGACGATCTGCTCAGCTACATGACGCGCTGGCGGGACCGCGTGCAGCTCATCTACTGCGTCGGCAACAACGACAAGGCGCGCGAGCGCATGCTGGCCGACCCGCTCTTCCAGCACCCGAACATCAAGGTGCTCGGCTTCACCAAGGAAATCAACAAGCTGATGGACGTGTCCGACTTGCTCATCACGAAGCCCGGCGGCATGACCTGCACGGAGGGACTCAGCAAAGGCATTCCGATGCTCTTCTACGAGCCGATTCCCGGCCAGGAGGAAGTCAACTGCGAATACTTCGTTGCAAGCGGATTCGGCGAAATGCTGGAGTCGACCGAGACGATCGACAAATGGTTCGAGCTCCTGCAAGAACCGTATTCATCCATTAAGCACCGCACCGACTTATTAAATAAACGCAATCAGCACTACAACCCCATGGAATGCTCCCGCGTCGTCCTGCAGCTCATGCAGTGACGGCTTTTTTTTGCCGTTTTGGTCCCCGGGCGCCAAAAAAAACCGGGCAAGCCCCGTATGGGCTTGTCCGGTTATTGTGGGAACGTTGCGGCTGCCTGCTTATACGACGCTCCCGCCGAACAGGAAGCGGTACTCCCAATGCGTGCCCGAAATGACGCTCGTGCGGACGCCGCCGGATTCGACCGAATATGTGTGCAGGATCCGGCCGTCGCCGAGGTAAATGCCGCAGTGCGTAATCGTCTCGGACGATTTGTTGACGCCGGCGTACGCGGACGCCTTCGTGCCCTTATATTCCATGAAGAACATGATGTCGCCGCGCTTCAGCTGATGCCAGTCTTTGACGACGTGGCCGAGGCCGCGCACGTAATCGCCCTGCTTGCGGGAATCGGACGGGAGCACGAGGTTCGCGCCTTCGCGGAACGCTTGGCGTACGAAGTCCGAGCAGTCGAACGTCTTCGTCGTATCGCGGTCGGAGCCGAATTCGTACGGCGTCCCCAAATATTTCATGCCCGCGGCGATGACGCGCTCGACGAGCGCGTCGTGGCTGCCCGAGCCGCCGCCGTTCGACGGATTGCCGTTCGATGGATTGTTGCCCGGCAGCGAGCCGGTCACTTTAATGTATTGCTCGTCCGAGCTGACGTACCCCTTCGTGCCGTCCGCCGCCGTCACCGCGTACCAGCTGCCGTTCGGCACGCCTGTGATCGTCACCTTCTCGCCCTTGGCCAGGTAGCGGATGCGCGTTGTGTCCGTCGACGGGCCCGTCCGCAGCGACACCGATGCGACGATCGTCGCGTTGGCGGCCGAAGGCGTCTCGGCCGGCGCCGAGCCGCCGCCGTTCGACGGATTGCCGTTCGACGGGTTGTTGCCCGGCAGCGAGCCGGTCACCTTAATGTATTGCTCGTCCGAGCTGACGTACCCCTTCGTGCCGTCCGCCGCCGTCACCGCGTACCAGTAGCTGCTCGGCTGCCCCGTGATCGTCACCTTCTCGCCCTTGGCCAGGTAGCGGATGCGCGTCGCGTCCGTCGACGGGCCCGTCCGCAGCGACACCGATGCGACGATCGTCCCCGCCGTACTGCCGGGCTCGCTGCTCTGCGCCACGATCTCGACGTATTTCTCGTTCGAAGAGATGTAGCCGACGGCGCCTTTCGCGTCCTGCACCTTGTACCAGTACGCGTTCACTTCCTCCAGTATGACGACCTGCTCGCCTTGCTTCAAATATCGGGTAACATCGGACGATGTGGAAGGCTGGGTCCGGAAGCTTACGCTGGCTTGGATCTCCCCGACGGTCTGCGATGCGGCGGATGCGGCGGAAGCCGCCGATGCCGCTGAAGCCGCCGCCGGCAGCATTAAGGAGGCCCCCAGGACCATGGTCATTAAGGCTGCGGTACTCTTTTTCATGAATGCTCTTCCTTTCTGGTTCAGTCAATGGATCGCCGGCCTGTTGCCTGCAGTTTTCATTGTACGGAACCCTCCTTAAGCACCATATCGTCCGCCCGCCTCATTTGTCGAAATCAGTCGTAGGCTGTAGGAACCACAATCCGGCACGGTAACCAATAAAAAAGACGCCCCGTTTCGGGACGCCCTCCTGCCGAACTACCGTCATCTCTTGCTCCGAACCGTTCATCGCGCGTTAACATTCGGTCCCATTGCGCGTCTAAAGCCCTAGCTCTCCTCCAACCGGCACGCGGAGATGTAATTTATGCCAATTTTCCGCCGCGCTTGTTGGATTGCGGAAACATGGCCTGCACCTGCTCTTCCGATTGCCCCTTCTTCATCAGGTTCATCAGCGTGTCGTATCGGTTCGGGGAATCGATTACGGACTGGTAGTCCTGCTTGCCGATCGATGAAAAGATGGCCACGTCGCCCGTGTGATAGTACAAGTACAAGGCCGACTCCGCCTCGTTGTACGAGCAGAACGCAATTTGCTTGGATTCTACGGGTACCAGCAATGTAACCGCCTCCCAAATATCGAAATTTCGCGATCTCATTCCTATATATATCCAGGTATTACCCGTTCAAGCACCATCGGGAATCCGCTTTTGCCTATATTTCGTGCCGGACGGCACGGAGGCCATCGCCAGTCTGCCGATTCCGCCCGCCTGAACCGCGCGCAAAAAAAGCAACCCCGGCACGCGATCGCTTGCCAAGCTTGCTTTCGAATGCGATGCGGCCCCGATTAGGGCGGCGTATCGCCTATCCAATCCGGGCACATGCTAGAACGTATGCTCCGGCGCCCCGTTGTTCAATCCCGTTCCGCAGGTGACGCAGACCTTGGCGTTCAGCTCGTTCTCGGCGTGGCATTGGCTGCAGATGACGACGATCTCGCCGACGGTCGTCTCAACCTTCGGCTCTTCGGTCGCGAGCTGCGTGCCGCAATCCGGGCAAAACCTCGTATCCAGCGTGACCACTTTGCCGCAGGCGCACGTCTTCTCGTTGCGCGTCCACTTGATCCGCTCTTCGATGACTTTGATCTCCGTATGCAGCTCATCCGCCTGGCGGCATAATTCCGTCACTTCCGCTTCGGTCCCGGCGATGTCGCCGGCTTGATGGCCGCGGTAGACGGCTTCCCCGATCTGCAGGCACAGCTTCTCGATGTCTTTCTCCTTGCCGGAGATTTGCGCCTTCAGCTTCGTGATTTCGACGGTTTGCTGCGCTTTCTTGGCCGCGTCCGATGCACCCTGCTTGACTTTATCGAAAAAGGACATATTCCATCGACTCCTTTAATAATTCGTCTAGCTTTGTCGCTTTCGCTATTTTACCATAACCGGCCTATCGAATCACGCCTCATTCGGCGCCGCTCCGCGGTTCATGCGAGACTTCCGCCTTACTCCTATCGTATGTGTCCGCCGGAGGCGCGAGAACACCAAAAAGACCGTACTCGCGGGGAGTACGGTCTGTCTTAAGTGCCGGCTTCGGCAAGCTTATTCGGCCGGATACATGCGCTCGCGGAGCGCCTTGATCTCGTCGCTCTCGAGGTATTCGTCGTACGTCATCATCCGGTCGATGATGCCGTTCGGCGTAATCTCGATGATGCGGTTCGCGATCGTCTGCACGAACTGATGGTCATGCGAGGTGAAGATGAGCGTGCCGTCGAAATCGATCAGCCCGTTATTGAGCGCCGTGATGGACTCCAGATCCAAGTGGTTGGTTGGTTCGTCCATGAGCAGCACGTTGGCGCCGGAGAGCATCATTTTGGAGAGCATGCAGCGCACCTTCTCGCCGCCGGACAGCACGCTCGCTTTCTTCAGCGCTTCGTCGCCGGAGAACAGCATGCGGCCGAGGAAGCCGCGGATGAAGCTCTCGTCCTGATCCTTCGAATATTGGCGCAGCCAATCGACGAGATTCAATTCGACGCCGTCGAAGTAAGCCGAGTTGTCCTTCGGGAAATACGCCTGCGTCGTCGTCACGCCCCAGGAGAAATTGCCGGCATCGGGATCGACCTCGCCCACGAGCAATTGCATCAGCACCGTCTTCGGCAGCGTGTTCGGGCCGACGAGGGCGATTTTGTCGCCTTTGTTGACCGCGAGGGTCAAGTTGTCGATGATCGTCGAGCCGTCGATCGTCTTCGTCAAGCCCTCGGTCAGCAGCAGCTGCTTGCCCGCTTCGCGTTCCGGCTTGAAGTTGATGAACGGATATTTCCGGCTGGACGGGCGAATGTCGTCGAGCGTGATTTTATCGAGCAATTTCTTCCGGGACGTCGCCTGCTTGGACTTCGATTTATTGGCGCTGAAGCGCTGGATGAACGCCTGCAGCTCCTTGATCTTGTCTTCCTTCTTCTTGTTGGCGTCGCGCTGGAGCGTGAGCGCCAGCTGGCTGGACTCGTACCAGAAGTCGTAGTTGCCGACGTACATCTGGATTTTGCCGAAATCGATGTCCGCGATATGCGTACACACCTGGTTCAGGAAGTGACGGTCATGGGAGACGACGATGACGGTGCCTTCGTACCCGGCCAGGAAGTTCTCGAGCCATTCGATCGACTGCATGTCGAGATGGTTGGTAGGCTCGTCGAGCAGGAGAATCTGCGGATTGCCGAACAACGCCTGCGCCAGCAGGACGCGGACCTTCTCGTTGCCGGACAGCTCCGACATCTTCTTGTCGTGCAGCTCCGGCGGGATGCCGAGGCCGTTCAGCATGCCGGCCGCTTCGGACTCCGCTTCCCAGCCGTTCATGTCCGCGAATTCCGCTTCCAGCTCGCCCGCGCGCATGCCGTCCTCGTCGGTGAACTCCGCCTTCGCGTAGATCGCATCCTTCTCTTTCATGACGTCATACAGCTTCTTATGGCCCATGATGACTGTCTCGAGCACGAGGAAATCGTCGTACTCGTAATGGTTCTGCTTCAGCACCGCGAGGCGCTCGCCCGGCGTGATGTGGACTTCGCCGTTCGTTTGCTCGACTTCGCCGGAGAGAATCTTCAGAAACGTCGATTTGCCCGCGCCGTTCGCGCCGATGAGGCCGTAGCAGTTGCCCGGCGTGAATTTGATATTAACATCTTCAAATAGCGCACGCTTGCCGTATCGAAGCGTGATGCCGCTCGTACTGATCATATTCAGGTATCCCGTCCTTCGCTAATAAATGTTACCCATCACTCCATTATAGCATAGAAACGCGCAGCGATGCTGTCTTTCTGCTATAATCGCCAGGTTTCGCCGTGCGGCAAAATCCGGACCGTGCCCGCTTCGAGCCGCAGCCGGCGGATTTCCGCCTCGAGCCGGTCGAGCGCTTCGCGCGGCGTATCGTCCGCCAGCTTGTAAGAACCGTAGTGCATCGGCACGAACCGGCGCGCGCCCGCGTCGCGGAACGCCTGCAGCGCCTCCTCCGGCGTGACGTGCTGCGGACCCATGAACCACTCGGGATCGTAGGCGCCGATCGGCATGAGCGCCACGTCGATGCCGGGGAAGCGGCGGCCGATTTCCTTGAAGCCGTCGAAGTAGCCGCTGTCGCCCGCGAAGTAGACGGTCGGCACATGCTCGCGCTCCATGACGAAGCCGCCCCAGCGGGACGAATTCGTGTCCGTCAAGGTGCGCCGCGTCCAATGCTGCGCCGGCACGAAGTGAAACCGCACGCCGCGGATAGAGGCCGATTGCCACCAGTCCAGCTCGATGATGGACGAGAAGCCTTTGCGGCGCAGTTTGTCGGCGAGGCCGACGGGCACGATGAGCGTCTTGCTCCCTCTCAGCTGCTTCAGCGAGGCGATGTTCAGGTGGTCGTAGTGCGAATGCGAGATCAAGACGACGTCGATCGGAGGCATGTCGGCGATGGCGACGCCCGGCGGCACCAGCCGCTTGTGGATGGCCAGCTGCTCGGCCCAGACAGGGTCGGTGACGATGTTCAAACCCGCCAGCTGGATCAGAAACGTCGAGTGGCCGATCCACGTCAGCGCCGGCTCGCTCGTATTGGCGTGCAGGAATGTCAGATCAGGGGCGACGGCCGGCACCTTGAAGGAGTAGTCCTTCCGCTTCATCCGGCCGGCGCGTTCCCTGCGCCACTGCCGGACTTCCCGGAACGTCTTCGGCACGGCGTCAGGGTTCAAGTTGGTGTAGCGCATGTCTCTCATCTCTCCCGTACTCAATCATGTGCCAGCCGCCCGGCGCGCTGCTGCGGATGAGGAATGGACCCGCACCGGACCGCTCTATTGCTGCTCTTTCCAAGATACCAAGCTTAATGGGATTAATCAAACCGCGGACGGGCCAAAATCCGGGTCGCCCCGGAAAACGTTAAAGAGGGAACAGCCGGCGGCGGGCAGGGCGGCCGGCGGCTTGCGGGGCGGCGCTGAGCCGGGCGGCAGGTGGGGCGGGCGGCGGGCGGAGCGGCTCGCGGATTGAGATTGGGCGCCCGGTGGTTTACACTGGGAGGACAAGCAAGCGCGCCTGACCCTGGGCCGCGCGATAACGGAGGTTGATCATGATGAAACTGATTGGCATCGAACCGACGCCAAGTCCCAATTCGATGAAGCTGAACGTCGACGAGAAGCTCGCGCCCGGCGTGCGCCTGAACTACGGCCCCGCCGACGCGGCGAACGCGCCGGAGCCGCTGCGCGGCCTGCTCGGCATCGACGGCGTGCGCGGACTGTTCCGCACGGCGGACTTCATCGCGCTCGACCGGAAGCCGGGGGCGGACTGGGAGCGCATCCTGTCCGCGGCGCGGCAGCTGCTGCAGAGCGAGGACGCCGACGCCGGCCTCGCCGCCGGGCCCGGCGCGGCCGACGCCTTCGGCGAGGCGCACGCGTTCGTGCAGCTGTATCGGGGGATCCCGATCCAGGTGCGCGTGCGCACGCCGGGCGGCGAGACCCGCGCCGCCATGCCCGCGGCCTTCACGGACGCGGTGACCCGCGCGGCCGGCGCGTCGATGATCCGCGAGCGGAAGCTCGAGGAGCTCGGCGTCCGCTACGGCGAGCCGGAGGGGATCGCCGCGGAGCTCGTCCGCGAGCTGGAGGCCGCGTACCCGGCGGAGCGGCTGGACGCGCTCGTCGAGGCGGCGCTCGCGGCCGGCGCCGCGGGCGAAGGCGAAGCCGCGGCCGCGCCGGCCGCGCGGCCCGCGCCGCTGAGCGCGGAGGCGCTCGCGGAGCGGATGGCGGACCCGGACTGGTCGGTCCGCTACGAGGCGCTCGAACGCACGGCGCCGGAGCCGGCGATGCTGCCGTCGCTCGCCAAGGCGATCGCGGACGACAACGCCTCGATCCGGCGGCTCGCCGTCGTGTACCTCGGCGAGCTGCGCCTGCCGGAGTCGATGCCCTTGCTCTTCGCGGCGCTGAAGGACGCCTCGGCGTCCGTTCGCCGGACCGCCGGCGACACGCTGTCCGATCTGGGCGACCCCGCCGCGATCGGCCCGATGATCGAAGCGCTCGGCGACCGCAACAAGCTGGTGCGCTGGCGCGCCGCGCGCTTCCTCTACGAGGCGGGCGACGAGACCGCCGTCGAGGCGCTCGAGCAAGCGGCGGCCGACCCGGAATACGAGGTCAGCCTGCAGGCGCGCATCGCGCTCGAGCGCATCCGTCGCGGCGAGGAGGCCGCCGGCTCCGTCTGGCAGCAGATGACCCGCAGCCGCGAGGGCGGGGAAGCCTAGGCTCGGCGCGGTTACGCGGGAGCGTTAACACGTACCCGGCCGGGCGGCGCCGCCCGGCCGGGTACGCGGAGGCGCGTAACCGGGAGCGGCGTGGCGCGCGGCGGTGCTGGATTCGCGTGCCTTCGGGCGCGAGAGCCGGCCGGCGGAAAGCGAGCTTGGCTGCAACCCTATGCCATAGGGGCATAGCGCCTCGGTCAAGCCGCCGTCGCCCGGCGGGCGCCGGCGAGGCTGCCGCACCAGCCTCTTGCGCTTAAGGCTCCGGTTTCCCCGACCATGTAGGTTACTCCGTCACCTTCTTGCGCCCAATCTACCGCTTCGTCGGCCATTGTATCGTTGTTTTGCCCCTCCTACCCCCAAAAAATAAAGAACCAGTCGCCGATTGATTCAGACGACTGGCACTTAACTTGAACACTTCGCTACATTCTAAAGTTTTTATGCCACTTCTCAACTCCCATTATTCGATCAATAATTTGCTCGGCTGCCCAAACCGCAGTTATTTCCAACCCTTCACATTCCGAGTATGTCGATTTTGTAATTTCTCCTTTATGGTAAATCGAATATTGTCCGGTAATGCGATCAACTATACAACTTGGCGGAGGCCAAGCTTCTTCTTCATCTTGGAACGGACGGTTTCCTACGACAGGCCAGTCTCCCGACTTTAAGGCTGATCGATAGACGCCTACAATGAATTGATACTCCTCTCTCGCCGGAATATCATCGATGCGATTTGAAATTTGCTTATATATTGCAAGTCCACTATCCAAAAAAGTTCTACCAAAAGCATAGTTACCATCAGGTAACGGGATTGCATAGATATCTCCGAGCTTTACGCTTCTTCTATCGCCTTGTGTCATCTGTAACACTACTCCTCCAACCTAGTAAAAAATCGGTTTCCGCGTCGCTCGGGTGTTCTGTTTACCATTCCACCCCAGTCCCCGGTCCGTAAGGCAGCGATCAGCTGCCTCACGATTTTCCGCGGCAGCTGCGGCTTTTCATGGTACGATATTCGTGAAGCATGGCGACGACCGGATTATCCGCGTGAACCAGCAAGCCCGCTCCCGCATGCCCACGAACCGGAAAGAAAGAAGGTCTTCTCATGATCGAATCCTCCCCCTCTTCGAACACGATCGCCGTCATAGACTCCGGCTTGAATGCCGAGCAGCTTCCGCCGGGTACCGTTGTGCTGCCGGGCCTGAATCTAAGCGGCGAAGGCGGCGAAGCGGATACCGCCGACCACGTCGGTCACGGCACGGCCGTAGCCGCTACGATCGCCGGCATCGCGCCGGCCGCTCGCATTCTGCCGGTGAAATTAAAGGATCGCCGCGGCGCGCTCCGCGACAAAGCGAGAATCGAGGATGCCTTCGCCTGGATCCTGGCCAACGCCGATCGATTCGGAATCGGCGCCGTCTGCGCCGCGTTCGCGGATTCCAGTCATCGCGTATCCGACGAAGCGCTGCGGGGCACGAATCTGCAGCGTCATATCGCGGCTTTGCGGGCATCCGGCATCCTTACCGTGACGGCCGCCGGCAACTGGTATCCCGAGCATCGCAGCCGCAGCCCGCACGGCATGGCCTGGCCGGCCATTATTCGGGAAACCGTCAGCGTCGGCGCGCTGGCCGAAACGGAAGAAGGCGCCGGTCTCGCCGGAGCGAGCCAACGCCTTCATGCCAGCCTGAACACCGGCTGCAGCACCGCCTTCTTCGCCTTGCCCGGCGAACCCGGCATGACGAGCGGCGCGGCCGCCGTCGTCGCGGGCTGCTTCGCCGCGCTGCGGCATGCCTATCCGCAGGAGACCGGGGACCGGCTGCTGGAGCGGCTGCGCGCCGGCTGCACGGAGCTCCTCGACGAGAACGGGTTAGCGTGGCCGGTCATAAACCCTGCCGCGTTCGCGCTCGGCTAGTTGGTCAGCATGAGTCCCGAATTCATCGCCATCGGCACGCGAACCATATTCACCACGAAGGAAAGCCCTTTACCGGCGCCCCCGCCGACGAGCAGCAGCGCTTTCGTCTCTTCGTCGTCATCGAGGTTCGCTGCCGCGAGCAGCGAGCTTCCGGCGTGATCGAACAAGCTTTGCATCCAAGCGAGCGTTTCCGACAGGTTCTCGTTGCCCTTGTTGTCCGAGTCCGATTTGTTCGTATCGTCGATGACTTTGCCGAAGACGGCCGTCCGGAGTATAAAATGAATGACGTTGCCCCCAAGCTCGATGAAGGAATCGACTTTGCGCAGCTTCTTGGCATCGGCTTCGGGCTTGTTTTCCGCCAGGAGGAAAGCTACCGTCTTGGACGTCAGCAGACCGGACAGGGCGAGCATCGTCCACTCCATCGCCGAGACCTCCTCGCCTTTGTCCACGTGCATGCCGAACTTCTCCGCCACGACGCCGACCGCTCCGAATCCCGCGCCGAGCCACAGCTTCCACTTATCCGTTAATTCGGACTTGCCGCTGGATGTGGCGATGCTCCCCTGCACGTACGCCTGATAGCCCGCAATGATCAGCTTGATGAACGAGGCCGTCAGTCCGCCCACCCACGTGAACTTGCGCAGCTCGTCAACGCCGGACTGCACGGTCACGTCTCCGAACGGGAACGCGATCACGCTGCCTTTCTTGAACGGCGCTTCGCCGGCAATGAGCTTGTAGGCGATCGTGGCCGGTACGGCGCACAGCAGCATCAAGCCGTCGACCATTCGGAACGACGTATCCAGATGAGTGCCGGGCGCGACCAGCTCCACCAGCTTCTCGATGAACGGGAAGCGGATCTTGGCAAACAGCGCGTCGCGCGCGACGCCGATCAGGTCTTGCATCAGATCGATCGTGCGCAGGACGAAGTCGCGCACCCCCATCAACAGCCCTTCAAGCAGATCGGCCCCGACCGTGACGATAGCATCCTTCATCGTCTGGAAGTTCACTTCGCCCGGCGACGGCACCTTGCCGCCGAACGCTTGGCTGAGATCGGCCTTCAGCTTATCCCAGGTTGCCATCAGATCCTGAATCTCGTCGCCGAGCAGCCCCTCCGCGAACCGGTCCGCCGCATCCATGGCTTCCTGCATAATAGAAGGACCTTCCACATGGACGATATCGTCCATCAGCCGCCCGATGCGCTGCGTGACCCAACCGACGACGCTGTTGCCCTGCACGTCGTCCAACACCTTCTGGATCGGCGACGCCGCTTTGCGCAGCTCGTCGATGACGCTCTGGCCCGGTCCGGGACGGCGCGGCTCAGCCGGAACGGGTGCGCCGCCGTTCGTCCGCCATTGCTCGATCTGGGCGATCGCGCTGCCGAACCCGTCCGTTACGTGCGCCTTCAAACTGCCGACCGACTGTCTGACCGACGCCAGCGCGGCGTCCGTCGCCTCGACCATCGCGTTGCGGACGAGCAGGATATCTTCCCATTGGAACAGGAACTTGAGGTAATCCCAGATCTTCTCGATGCCCGTCTTGACCTGCGTCCACAGCCACTTGAAGAAAGCGCCGGCTTCCTCGAGCGTCGTGAGCACGAAATGCTTGATCTTATCCCCGATGGCGCAGATGAACCGGAACGCCCCTTCCGCCTTGTGCAGCACGAAGGTCACGGTTTCTTTCACCTTCTCGCCGATTCCCTCGAAGAAGTCGGCGATCGTATGGCCGAGATTCACGAAGAACCGCTCCGCGCTCTCTGCCGCGCCGACCAGCTTCGAGATGACGTCGTCATGCGCGAGCCGCACCCCGTTCCCGTCCGCCTGAATGCCCCAGCGGTACGAATCGGGCAGCGCGCCCGGCTTCAATGCGGAGCTGAACGGCGAGTTCGCCGGGACGGCGCGCACGTCCGGCGCGGAGCCGTCCGCGGACATGGCGAGCTTCGCCGCTTGGTTCAGCGCGGCGGCGACCGCGTCCGTCTGCGCCCGGTCGGCACCGGTGCGGAAGCTGTCCGGCAGCAGCGGCACATCGCCGTTCGGCGTGCGGACGACCGCGCCGCGCAGCTCGTCGGCGGTCATCGATTGGAACCGGTCGAACACGCCGGAGGCCGGATTGACGTCGACGTGTCCGTCGATGCCTTCGATCGTGAAGCGGTAGACGGCCGGCGTCAGCGACCGGACGCGGTTATACACGTTGATCCCGCCGTTCATGTCGGTGATCGCGGCCACGGCCTGATCGGGTCCGATCAGGACCGCGTTCCCGCTTAGGGATACGCTGGAGAGCACGGAGGCCGTCACGGAGACGTTGACGCCCTGTCTCGGCGCGCCGGCGTCGTCCAGCAGCCGGAGCGTCGTTCCGTAACAGGTGACCGTCATGACTTGATCCGGGTCGGCGACGTGCACCGGCGCTTCCTGCCAGGCGTTCACCGTGCCGTCCAGCCACACATGCCCGGCCCGCGCATCGGCATACACGACCAGTATCGACGCGGCTGCATGGCGGTCGCCCGGAATCGGCGCCATCTCCTGCACGCCGCTCCTCAGCCGCAGCGACGGCCCCCATTCAGCGGCATCGCCCGCACGCCGCACGACGTTCAAGTCCCCGTTTTGCAGCAGCGCCCATACGGCAACGCTGCCGTCCGCGGCTTCGCCCGCAACGAGGTCCTGCACGTTCGCTGCCGCTGCCGCGTCGGCGATCTGGACCGTCTGCGCGGCTTCCGCGTTATCGAGCTCGGCGGCCGGAATCAGGTGCAGGCCTTGCCCGCCGATATAGAGGTTCGACCCGTCTGCCGTCGTCGAGCCCGTCTCCAGCACGTTGGCGCCGGCCGGGCAAGGCAGCCCGACGATCGGAGGAATCGTGACGGGTTTGCCGGCGTTGTCGTATTCGGGGAACGGACGGAAGGCCAGCACCCGGCTGCCGCCGCCGATTCCGAGCACGTGCAGCCCGCTGCCGTAGGTCGGATGGACGCCGATTTCGAAATCCAGCACGTCCTCCAGCGTGACGGCGGGATTGAACGCGAGCGCGCCGGCGAAGGAAGGCGTCCTATTGCTGCGCATCAGGTAGATCGCTTCATTCGGTCCCGCGCTGCCCGCAAGCGCGACCGTCCACGTCCCGTCGCCTTCGTCCAGCACGCGGATGCCTTCGACGCGCGCGTCCTCCCTCGTGCCGCAATCCGTCCAGGCGATCCGGCTCCAATCGCCGGCCGCGCTGGATAGATTATACGCGACGAATACGCGGCTCCGGGATTGACCCGGGCCCGCATCGACCGCGATCGCGACCGTGATCCGGTCGTCGTCGGTCCAGCCTGCGCCTACGGCGCGTACTTGCGGCGTGCCTCCGACCGCGGAGGCTATCGGCGCGGCCAGGTCGGTCAGACGCCAGCCGCTGTCGGCTTCCTTGTCGTTGCGCACGAGATACAGGCCGTTCTGGCTGCCGATCGTGAGCATCATCGGCGCGAGCGCCCCGGTCCGATGGTCGGGAAGCGCGATCACGCGCCTCTGGTAACGGCCGTGCGCGGATGGATCGGCCAAGTCTTCGCGGCCGAAGGTCCGGGCCGCTTCGATATGGTCCATGATATCGTTGGATACGGTGAAAGCTTGCTGCTTGCCTGCTTGATCGTTGGCGGTGAAACGTACGACTCGCGGGTTATTCATCTTGGGAATCCCCTTTCTTTCGATCGAAATCTATCGTTGCCGGCGTCCTGCCGGTTTATGGTGCTTTATAAATCACGTCGAACATCATGTCACCGGTCTGATCGGAGAACCGGAGGTTCTGGAACGTGAACACGCCTCCGCCCGGCGGAATGAAGTGGTGATGGGACATGTCGACGGCGATGTGGCCGAGCGCGGTTTGCAGCGCGGTATTCAGAGAATTGACGTTGTCGGCGACGATCTCGCCAAGCATCTCGAGCAAGGTGCCCTTGTTGATGCCGAGCAGCTTCGGAATCCAGGACATCGCGTTCTCGACTTTGCCGAAGCCGCCGGCCGATTCTTGCGACTGCAAGTCGCCAATGGTGTAGTTCAGCGCGGCATCGACGCTGAACGCCGACGTCCCGCCCGGCGTCGAGAGCGTGACGGAACCGCTGATCGCCCTGCTGCCGCTGGCTTCCAGACGGGCCGTCTCCATGCCGGCGGGGCCAAGCGTATGTTCGGTATATTTGAACGAGCCGTCGATGCTGCCGGTAATGGACAAAGCGTTGCGTCCGGGGACGATGGCGATTTCCAGCCAATACCCTCGCGAATCCACGACTTTCCGGTCCACGATGTCGGTGGACGTATGGGGCTTGGTGTTCGTTGCCGTGAAGCGGCGCTTCAAGCCGTCGACGATCGGCGCGACGCCCAGTACCTTCGTGAATTGCGGCATCAAATATTGATCCAGGAAGACCTCCTTGCGAATCGCCATCACGCCGGATACGAGCGCTTCGCTTCCGTCGATCATGCCGGGGCTGACCCAATCGCCGGTTAGTTTGAGCCGGGCCGCGCTGCTATCGCTTGGCAGGCTCCGGCCCGCGAACACGCCGAGGTAGCTGAGGGTCGCGGCATCGCCATTCGTCCAGTTGGCGTGCACGTCGAAGAGGAAATCCGTCATTGCGAAGGTCGGCGCCGGGTGCAGCGTATTGCGCCGGACGACGGTCCCGAGCATGAACTCGCCCATGTCGCCTTGCAGCAAATGATTCAAGCTGCTGAGCGCCTTGGTCCGCGCGGACGCGTTCACGTTCGCCGGAATGTTCACATTCTTGTTGTCCGCGAGCAGCAGGTCGACCTCGGTCAATTTCATGAACAAATATTCGATCGCAAAGACGCTGTCGGGCAAGCCGCTGCCGGCGATCAGCTGCGAGGCGACGTCATGCGCGTCGGGGTCGATGGCGGCCAGCGCCGCGAGGTCCACGGGCTTCTTATCCAGATCGGTAATGAAGGACACGCTCCAGTTCGAGATCTCCTGATCGGCCGCTTCTTCCTGATCCTCGTCGAAATAATGGACATGGCCGGACGCGAGGGTCAACGTGACCTTCACTTGGCCGAGCTTGCCGTTCTCGACGTTCAGGCTCACGTCGAGCGGGGCCAGAACGGCGGTCAGGCCGAATTTGGACGGAGTGCCGTCGTCTTTCAACGGATACAGGCTCAAGGTGTCGCTGAATTGTTTCCGGCGCTTCCATGCCTTCCAGGCATAGGCCATTTGGGAGTTGATCGCCTTCTGGGCAAGGGCGAGGCATAAATCGAAATCGGTCAATACGTTCGGGCTGTCTTTCATCGTTCATCTCTCCTTCTATGAATTCGGGTTGGTGATGCTTACGCGCTCTTCGTCCGGTCGATCGACTTGCTGGTCAGATACCCGGCATGGCTGAGGCCGAGCAGCGCCAGCAGCCCTTCGCTGACCGCCGGGAATTCCGTGATCGCGCCGGGTGCCCGGCTGCCGAACATTTGCAGCAGCAGCGCAGCGTAGCTGAGCGCGGCGACGAGCGTGAAGAAGAACATCTGCAGCTTGGCGATATCGACGTACGCGGCGTCCTTCAGCTCATCGCCCTTGAACAGATCCGTCCAAGACGCACCCTCAAAGTTCGGCCGGACGTTCAAGATGCCGTCGCTGCCCGCGACCGCGGCGGGCTGCAGCTTCGCCGCTTCGTCGTCCGCGACCGTCTTGGCTTGCTTGTTCATGTGGATCAGCGGCGTGGCGACGAGCGAGGTGAAGCTGATGCCCATCAGCGCCCACAGATGCCAATCCAGCGCGACGTTCAGTGCCTCCACGCTATCCGGCAGACCGTAGATGCGCAGCGAAGCTGCCGTGTAGTAGGCGGACAGCAGCACAATCGTCCAGAGCACCGTCTGAAACCGCGAGAGGTCCATCAGATTGCGTTCGTTGACGAGGAGCCCGAAGGGCTTGCCGGTAATGCGAAGGCTGACGATCAGGAAGAAGCAGGCCATCAGCAGAAGCGACGCGATCCACAGCGCGCCTTGTCCGGCGCTCATTCGTTCGTTCAAGTCCGCCGCCAGCTGCTGTTGGGCATCGGACAATACCGGCGCGCTGCCGCCTTGTGCGCTCGCGGCGGCCAAGATCCGGTTCGCTGCCGCTTTCATCACTTGTTCGTCGGCAGCCTCCTGCTCCGTCAGCACCTTCCCGAACAGCTCCCGGTCCAGCTGGGCGACCAGCTTCCGCGTCTCGGGCTTCGTCAAATTCGCGTGAACGAGGAGGCTGGGAAGCACGAGCATCAATACGATAATGCCGAGAAGCCCGACGAATCCGGTCAGTCCGACCTTTCGCGGCAGCGGGGAGAGCCGCAGTTCCGCCATCCGGTCACGCTCCTTCCACTTTGAAGCCGCCGCCGTCGCCGTTCGAGATATTCGTGTCGACCGGAATGCCGGCGACCTTCGCGCCGGACAGCTGCTTGATGTTCCACTGCTCGAACTTGCCGTAGCCGCTCCAGCCGCGCGATTCCGCGAGCCACGCATACCGGATGCCGGGGCTCCCGCCGTAGGCCTCGAGCATGCTGCCGCATGTCAGGCCCGATCCGTAGATGCCGACGTCATACCGGACGCCGGCCGCTTCTTCATCCCGGAAGGCATCGAGCACGCCGCGCATGTAATGGTTCACGGCGCCGGACAGGTCGGCATGCGACGCGTCGTAGTCGACCGTGAAATAAATCGGCGTACCGGCTGGCTGGCCGATCGAACGGGCGCAGCGGTGCGCGTCGCGTCCGTCCTTCTTGCCGGCTTCGTACGAGAAGTAGTCCGGCGACGTCGGGTAGCCGTTCTCCCATACCGCGACGACGTGCAGTCCCGCGCCCGACAGCGCCTCCGCTTCTTCGCGGGTCAGGTTCTTCCCCGGATTGTTCCGGTTGTAATACCGGCATACAAAATCGTAACCGGCTTCCTTGATGCTTCTTGCGAGCGATTGGCAATTGACCGTCGTATCGAGTCCTTTTCCCACTTGCGCTCCTCCTCTCGCGTTCCATGCGGGATTGGTCTTGCTACATTTGTTATACCGTGAATGACTGTCATGAAGGCAGTTACGCCCGTCATCGATTTTGTCATGTGACATAAAAAAAGCATCCGACCGTTTCCGGTTCGGATGCTAAATGAGATCGAAGCTTATGAAAGTGATGCTTATATGAAATTAGAGCTTGCGAGCGCAGCGCTTACGGCCGCGACAGCCATTCCTGCAAGGCCAGGAGCGCCTTGGCGCGGTCGCTTACGCCGATTTTGGAATAGATCACGCTCACGTAATTGCGGACGGTTCCCTCGTGCATGAACAGCTCCTTGGCGATCTGCTTGTTGGTCTTGCCTTGGACCATCAGCTTGGCGACATCCCCTTCGCGCTCGGTGAGGCGGAGCTCCCGGCGGAGGCTGCCGCGGGCTTCCGCGTCCAGTTCGTCCTCCGTCGTCCGGCGCGCGAGGTTGGCAGCCAGCTTCGCGGCAATGACGGCCGGCATCATCAGCTTGCCGCTCGCGGCGTCGCGCACCGCTTCGATGAGCCGATGGCCTTCCATATCCTTAAGCAGGTAGCCGCTGGCGCCGTTCGAGAGCCCGTCGAGGATGTACTTGTCTTCGGCGAAGGTGGACAGCAGGAGAACGACCGTGTCCGGCGCCTCCTCCTTCAGCCGGCGCGTGCATTCGATCCCGTTCATGACGGGCATCTCGATGTCGAGCAGCACGAGGTCCGGCTTCATCGCGCGAGCCATCTCCAGCGCCTGCAGCCCGTTCTCCGCCGTCCCCGCCACCTCCAGGTCCGGCTGCAGCTCCAGGATCGTCTGAAGCCCATCGCGCATCAGGGCTTGATCGTCGGCGATGATCAGGCGCAGCGGCTTCATGGCAGCGCCTCCGATCCCGGAGCCGCGCCCGCTATCGGCAGCAGGATGTGCAGTTCCATTCCCCCTTGCGGAGCCGCCTCCAGGCATAAGCTGCCGTGCGCGAGCTCGACCTGGTCCCGCAGGGCGCCAAGACCGAAGCCGAAGGCAAGGGTATGCGGCACGAGACCGTCGTTGCGCAGTGAGAACGCGATGCGGCGGTCGCCGGGAGCGTAAGCGAGCTCGAAGCGGAAGCGCGTGCTCCTGCCGTGGCGAATGCCGTTCGTAAGGCCCTCCTGCAAGGCATGGCAGAGCAGCTTGACCTGGAAGAAGCTCAGCTTCGGCATCGGCTCGATCTCGCATTCGATGCGGACGCCGGCATGCGCCTCCGTGTCCCGGATTAGCCTGGCGAGGTCCCGCTGCAGGTCGACGGTTTCCCGTTCGTCCGCCAGCTGATGGACCGAGCTGCGGATTTCGTCGAGCCCTTTGCGGACGAGCTGGCTTGCCAGATCCATCTTCTCGGACACCCGAGCGGCATCGATGCCGACCAAGTGCTTCCCGGCTTCGAGCTGCACGACCGCGGCGGTGAGCGTGTGGCCCACGACATTATGGATATCCCGCGCGATCCGGTTGCGCTCCTCCAGGACCGACACCTCCATCATCGCTTCGTACGTGTCCCGGGTGGACGCCTGCAGCTCGCGCGCGCGCGCCTCCAGCTCCCGCGTCCGTTCGCGCACGCGCTGCTCGAGCGTATCGTGGGCGGCGGCGATGCTGTTCAAATACTTATACGTGCGGATCGACGTGTACACCGTGCTGAACAGCTTCGTACTGGTCAGCTCCGTCTTTTCTTTGTAATCGCTGATATCGTAGGACCGGATGACCGCATGCTCGGGCGCTTGCCCGGGCTGCCCGGTCCGCAGAATGATCCGCACCAGCCGGTTGCCCATTTGCTCGCGCACGAGCTTGACGACCTTCAGGCCGGCATCGTCTTCTTCCATGACGACGTCCAGGAGCACGACCGCGATGTCGGGATGCCGCTCCAGGTACGCGATCGCCTCGATGGCCGAATACGCGCTGAAGAACTGCAGTTTGCCGTCTTCGAACGTATGCCCCTCCAGCACCAGCTTCGTGACTTTATGAATATCCGGATCGTCGTCGACGATGAGAAATTTCCAATACAGCGCCGCTTCTTCTTCGGCGTCGTCGTCGGCGATCAATTGCAGCGCGTCGGACGCGTCGATCAAGCTATCGCTCATCCCGTTCCCTCCAATGTTGCGTGTGGTAACGGCAATACCAGTTGAAACGCCGTTCCGTGTCCTGCCACGCTGTCGCAGACGATCGTTCCGCCCCAGGTCTGCACGACCAGGTTATACACGACGCTGAGTCCGAGGCCGGTTCCGCCCCGGCCGCGCTTCGTCGTCACGAACGGATCGAAGATCCGCGGGATCAACGCCGGTTCGATCCCTTTGCCGTCATCCGCGTACGTCACGGTCAGCGCTTTCGCGTCGGCCTCGGCGCGAATGACGATCGTTCCTTCTGTACCGTCGTCGTAGGCGTGCAGCAGCGAATTGAGCAGCAGGTTGGTCATGATGTGATAGAACGCCCCCGGGTAGCCGATGGTCTCGAGCGACGGTTCGATGTGCAGCACGACGCGATGCCCGCTTGGCTTCAGCTTCGGCGAGATGCTTAGCAGGATCTCCTCCATGTACGCTCTTACATTGAAAGAGCGGCGTTCCTCGAAGGTCTGGTCGACGGCCACCTGCTTGAAGGCGGCGATCAACCGTTCGGCTCGCCGCAAATTGGCGAGCAAGATGTCGGCGGTTTCCGAGGATTCGGCCAAGTACGCCTCCAGCTCGCTCTTGCGCAGCGGGCCTTGGCCGTAACGCGCGAGCAGCGCCTTCGTTCGCTCGGCGAGATGGGACGAGGCCGTCACGCCGATTCCGATCGGGCTGTTCATCTCGTGCGCGATGCCCGCGACCAGCTCGCCCAGCGAAGCGAGCTTCTCCGCCTGAATCAACCGGCTGCGGGCTTGTTGAAGGGAGGCGAGCGCTTCCTCGAGCTGCTCGGTCCGTTCCTTGACGCGGCGCTCGAGCGCGCGATTCCAATGCGCCAGCTGCAAGTGGAGCCGAATGCGGGCCAGCAGCTCGCGCTTGACGACCGGCTTCGTCAAATAATCGTTCGCGCCGGCGTCGAAGCCTTCGATCACGTCGACGTCCAGCGGCTTCGCGGTCAAGAAGATGACCGGCAATTCGCCGGCCGAATACCGTTCGCGGATACGCGCGCACAGCGCGAAGCCCGACATCCGCGGGAGCATGACGTCCAGGATCGCGAGGTCCGGCTTGAAGCCCGATTCGAGGCGAATCATCGCTTCCTCGGGATCGGCGGCTTCGATCACCTCGTAGCCGTCCATCGTCAAGTGATTGCGAAGCACCTGCAGATTGACCGCTTCGTCATCCACGATCAGGATGCGCGCGCCGGAGATACGGCCGCCGTCCTCCTCTTCCGCTCCCCGGTCGCGGATCGCATCCGCGTCCGTGAAGTCCGGATCCGCCGGATTGGCGGTCCCGCCTTCCGGGCTTCTGCCGGCCGCTGCCGCCTGCGGCGCCGGCGCCGATAGCCGGGCCGCCGGCCGGGGAAGCGTGAACACGACGCAAGTTCCTCCGTCCGGCGGCGTCTCGATGCCGATCGTCCCGCCATGCAGCTCGACGAGCTTCTTCGTGACGGCCAAGCCGAGCCCCGTTCCTTCCCGCCGGATGCCGCCGGCTTGCTCGTAGGCGTCGAACATGCGCGCCCGGACCGCCTCCGGGATGCCGCTGCCCGTATCGGTTACCCGAACTTCGACGGCGTCTCCCGCTTCGGACGCCGATACCGCGATGCGGCCGGAATCCGTGAATTTGACGGCGTTGCCGATCAGGTTATGCAGAATCTGCTGCAGCCGGTTCTCGTCGGCCGAGACGTTCAGCCGCGCCGGTACGTCGTTCGCCAGCCGCACTCTTCGGCCGCCCAGCAGCGGTTCGCTTAGCTGCAGCACGACGTCGACGGCGCTCCGCAAATCGATATCCGTACGGATCAGCTGCAGGTCCTTGTGCTTCAGCTGGGAATAATCCAATACGTCCCCGACGAGCGCAGCCAGCCGCCTGCCGCTCGACACGACCAGCTGCAGGTTATGCACGGCTTGCTCCGGAAGCTTGCCGGCTACGCCGTCGATCAGCGATTCGGACAGCCCGATCATGCCGTGCAGCGGCGTCCGCAGCTCGTGCGACGTTTGGGCCAGAAATTCATCCTTCGTCTTATCCATCGCCAGGAGCCGGCTGGACATCCGTTCGACTTCCGTGAAGGCGCGCACGAACCGCCCCGCCAGAATGAGCGACTGCATCGCGATGAAGATCAAGAGGCCATACGGAGTGAGCGATCCGAGATGGGTTTTCTCGCTCATATACAGGAAATCGTGAACGATCGTGCCGGACAGGCCCGCAAAGCCGATCAAAAACGTCAGCGTGCCCGCCTGGCGATCCCGCATCGCCCGAATCAGCACGCACAACGTATACACGATGAGGGCGCAGGCCAGCAGCTCGAAAGGGATGAGCAGTTTGTCGTACCACCGCTGCGGCGTGAGCAGGCAGAACAGCGTGGCTGCGCCTCCGGTCAGCTGCACCGCAACGACGATCGGCCGGGCGAAGTAACGGGGGTACAGCGAACGCACGAACGTCGTGATTATAATGCTGCAGAAGAAGAACACGGCATAAGGGACTTTGCAGAACAGCTCCCAGTTCATGTCCGGGAACCAATTGTAGATGTAACGATCGTTCACGAACAGAATGCGGATGGCGACGAACAGCGAGAATAGCCCCAAGTAGAGCGCGGAATGCTCGCGGCGCCGCAGGGCATAGAGCACAAGATGGTACAAAGCCATGATCGTGCACGCCCCGAAGGCGATGAACGTCCCTTCCATATTCCGCCGGTAGAGCGCTTCGATCCGCGCGTACGAGCCCAATTGAATGGCGTTCTGGAAGCCGCTCTTCGTATAGCTGTAATTCGCGAGCTGAACGACGATCTCCAGCTCCTGCCGGCCCGGCTCGACGCGGAATGGCGCCGTCTGCACGATCTGCCGCGCCACCGTGGTCCCCTTGTCCGTACCCACCTGGCCCGCGGAGGCGACGAGCTCGCCGTTGACCCAGATCCGGTAGGCGGAGAAAATGTTGTTCACCTTAAGGGCCATAACGCCGCCCTGGGGAGCCGTCCGCACGTTCAAGCGCAAGGTCGCATAGCCGTCGGCCGGATAATTCGCGCCCGCCGCATGACGATTCCAATAGCCGGGCGCCGTAAAATATCCGGTTGGCTGCGGGGCGCTGCCGCCGCGAAAGTCGTCCGGCGTTAATAACGCCGACCAGTAGAACGCCCATTCGCCGTTCAGGGCCGCGACCCCGTCCTGCCGGGCATCCCAGCCCGTCAAATCCAGCATGCCGCGATCCGCCCGGGGGGACGAAGCCGGCTCCGCGCCGGCCGGGCGCACGGCGCAGCCGGCCAGCCCGATCGCGAAGAGCAGGATCAGCAGCAGCAGCCGTGCGCTATTCGACATCCTGCAAGGTCAGCAGTTCGTCCGCGAGCGCGTAGCCGTCCGCGAGCGGGAGGTCGGTTCTGTCCGAGAGGTCGATCGGCCGGTAACTGTTCGACGGCATCGATCTGTCCATGATGCCAAGCCGCATGTACGTTTCCGTGACCAGCTCGCTGCAGAAGAAGCTCTTGTACCCCGCTTGCACGCGGAGCAGCTTGCCTTCGAGCAATTCGAACGCCATTCGTTCGAGCGAAGGGAACGACGCCTCGTGCACTTCCTCGATGAACGCCTTCAATTTCGCCAGCATGGCATCGTTCCGTTCCCCTGACAGCAGACGGAATGCGAATAGGGCGTCATAGCCGTCGCTGACGTCCGTGGCGATCCGTTCTTTGAGCGTGACGAGCATCGGCCCTGTCTTGATCCGGTGCTCCATCACGTCCTCGAGCGTCTGCGTCGTGGTCGACTCCCAGAGGAGCGGCTCTTCGAAGCCCGGCAAGCGAACCACCATCCCGATATGCGACCAGGGCGAGCCCTGCATCACCTCCACTTGGAGGGCCTCCGTAAAGATGCCGTGGCAGAACAGCAGATCCCCCGTCTGCAAGCTTCCTTTAATTTCATCGTATGTAACGCGTTTGGTTTTCATCATTTTCCTCCTCGGTACGATGGAAAAATACGTGCATTGACTTCTTCATTGTAGCAAATCTTCCGCCGGGCGTGCAGAGCGCAGCGGCAAAAAACCTTGACCCCCGCCGAAGCGGGAGCCAAGGTTATGCCATGCAGATTTGAATATTGCGTAAGAAGCCTGCGGGTCCCGGCAAAGCCGCCGGCGCTACTTCCGAGCCGCCGCGGGGAGCGGGCACGACAGCGCGATGTCGGCATGCGCGGCCTCGTGGCGGGAGCCGTCCGGCAGCACGACCACCGCCGGCACGCCTGCGGGCACCTTGGCCAGCAGCGCGAAGCGGCCGTCCTTGATCTCCCAGCGGACCTGCACGCTGCCTTGGCGCGTCGGCACGGTGCCCTCGGCCCATTCCTGGCCCGCCGGCTTCGGCGCGATGCGGATCGCCGCGAAGCCCGGCCGTTCCGGCTGGACGCCGAGCGTCTCGGCCGCGTACTCGTGCAGCGGCAGCGCGCTCCAGGCATGGCAATCGCTCCGCTGATGGACCGGGTCCTCGACCCACGCCGTCAGCCCGAGCGCGATTTGATCCTTCCACGGCTTCCACAGCTGCTCGGTCCGGGCGTAGAGGCCCGTTTTCGCCAGCGCGCGGAACGTGTAGTGGCTCATGGAGAACGACGTCGCCGGCAGCTCCGCGCGCGCCAGCGTCCGCTCCAGCAAGCCGCGCGCTTCCTCGCCCTCGGCCGCCCCGGAGAGCACCGCCCAGATCTGCGCGTGCTGGCTGAACATCGGCACGTCCGGCCCGTCGCGGTACAGCTCCGCTGACGCGTCGTAGCACGCGCCGCGGATCGACGCGTTGACCGCGAGCGCCCGCGCGCGGTATTCCGCCGCCGTGTCCCCGCGGCCCGCCGCTTCGTTCAGCTCGGCGCCCTGCAGCAGCGACAGCGCGTACATGGCGTTATACACGGTGAGCGCCCCGTTATGCCGTGCGGGCGGCGCGCCCGCGTTGTCGTGCCACGCCGTCACCCAATCGACGAACGCCCAATACGGCTCGGGAATGTACCCGACGAGGCCGTCGTCCCCGACCCGCCGGTCGAACCAGCCGAGCACGGCGTCGATCGTCGGCAAGTAGCGGCGGACGAGCTGCCCGTCTCCGAAGTGCGCGTAATGGTCGTGCACCATCTGGACCCAAAACAGCGCGAACCCCGGAATCACCTGCCGCGACACGGACGGATAGCGGCTCTGCAGCATGCCCGACGGCATGAGCGAGCTGTGGAAATCGTCGATCGTCTTGCGCGCGAGCCGGTCGTCCCCGCTGACCGCGTACGTGAACAGCGCCTGCGACTTCGCGTCCATGATGTACTGCATCTGCTCGTAGTACGGCGTGTCCTCGTACGTGTCCTGCATGCAGCCGCGCAGCGTGTTCAAGCTGATGCGCCACATGTCGTCCGTCAGCGGATCCGAGCTGCGCACGGCGCCGAGCTCCTCGAGCGGATAGCCGGTCTCGCGCCAGCCGAGCCGCGCCACGGTCAGCGGCGCGTCGCCCGCCTGAATGACGGCGCGGACGAACCGGAACGCCCGGCGGCCCATCGGCTCGTACGTCTCCGGCTCCCCGGACGTGCCCCAGCCCGCCGGGAAGAACCGGTCGTCGTTGCCGGTCAGCGTCTTGCCGGCCATGTCGTCGCGGACGGCTTTCCGCACGCCGCCGTGCAGCTCGGGCTGCGCGAATTCGTAGGCTTCCGCGTACAGCAGCTCGATCCGGCCGCCGCGCCCGCCCTGCACCGCCAGCTGGACGTAGCCCGTCGTCAGCCGGCCCGCGTCCAGCTCCAGCGCGACGGTCTCGCCCGGCTGCACCGTAAGCGGGAACAGCCCGCCGGCCGGGCTCTTCTCCTCGGCCGCGAGGCCTTCGGCGCGCATGAGCCGCGCGAAGTCCTGCTCGGTCTCCCGCAGCGGCGGAATCGGGCGCGGCGTCAGCTGCCACGGCATCAGCTGGCCCCAGAAGCGGTCCAGCGGCGCGAGCGGCCGCGCGCAGACGTCCCACGCGGAATCGTCGAATCCGGCCTCGCGCCAGCCGGCCGGAATCCGGTCGCCGCGCACTTCCTCCGTCCCGCCGACGAACAGCGTCTTGGTCTCCCGGCCGATCCGGACCGCGTCGCACGGCAGCAGCTTCCACGAGGCATCCGTGTCCAGGGCTGCCAGCGCCGAGCCTTGCTTGTCCTTCAGCTGGCCCTGCAGCCAGAGGCCCCCGGCGTCCGCGCGCCATTCCGACAGCGGGCCGCCGTCGGAGCCGCCGCCCGTCAGGAGGCTCGGATAATGCACGACTTCGACCGCGATCGCGTTGTGTCCTTCGCGCAAATACGGCGCCAGATCGACCGTATCGTAATAATGGCGCCAATTGTCGCCTTTACATGGGCCGCGCAGCACGAAGGTTCCGTTGACGTACAGGCGGTACTTGCTGTCGGCGGTCACGTCCGCCAGCAGCTCGGCCGCGGCGGGATCGGCGACGTCGAACGTTTTGCGGTACAGCGTTCGCTGCTGCATCCGCTCTGACACAAGGCCGGAGCCGGCGTCCGGGCGAATCCATTTTGCCGTCCAGGCATGCTGATGTTCCATCTCGCACCTCTTCCTTCCGTATCCAAAATGAAAGCGCTTGACATTTCTATTATAGAAAGTTACAACGAAGGAAAGCGGGGTTATCGATTCAATGAAAGGGCATATCGGTTCAGTTCGATCGAGGGGGGACAACGCGAGATGGCGGAGAAGCGAAAATTCACGCACGCGCAGCTGATCCGGCCGGACGAGGGCATCCGCGTGCATCTGCTGCATAACGGGCTGTACCGGTCCGTCGGCGCGCACGCGCACGATTTCGTGGAGCTGCTGTACGTCCGTTCGGGGAAGGCGATCCATCGCGTGAACGACAAGACGTTCCGGGCCGGGGCGGGCGACGCGTTCGTCATCCAAGCCGGCGACACGCATTCGTTCGAGCCGATCACGCCGTATTTCGAATGGATCGACTGCCTGTTCCTGCCCGCGTTCGTCGATTACGACGTGCGCTCCCTGCTGTCGAGCCGCAAATATTTCTCCGGGGACGGCATGGAAACGGACTATCTCATGCAGGCCATGCTGCGGGAATACGAGGCGAAGAAGCCGGCCTATCTGACCAAGCTCAGGGGGTACATGCTCGCGCTGCTGGCCGAGCTCGGGCGGCAGATCGAGCAGCGCGCGGACCTAAACTACGGGAGCCGCAAAAAAATACGGCTGCTGCAGGAGGCCGTCGAATACGTGCACCTGCATCACCGCGACAAAATCACGCTCGACACCGCCGCTGCAAAGCTCGGCATCAGCCGCAGCACGCTTAACCGGCTGTTCCGCGGCCACGCGAACGACAGCTTCGCCGGCTTCGTCAACGCGTACCGGCTGGAGCGCTGCGGCCGCCTGCTCCGCGCCGGCGACCTGTCCGTCCGCGACGCGGCGCTGGAATGCGGCTTCGCGGACGTGAAGCATTTCCGCACGCTGTTCCGGCGGCGGTTCGGCATGACGCCGGGCGAATTCCGGCGCGCGGCGGCCGACCCGGCGGAGGTTCCGGGCGAGCCCGGCCGGCTCTGATCCAGCCGGCGCAGGCCCGATTGCCGGGCGAACTGGCGGGCGCCGCGGGCGCGCGCGGGAACCGGGCGGCTCCGGCGGACGGGGGCGACAACAGGCCGCCGCCGGACGCACGGACGGGCGCGCGGCCAGGTGCTTCGCGCGATCCGCGGCGGCCGCACTGCTGGGCCGCGAGACGAGACGCGAACAGCCCCGGCACGGAGCCGAGGCTGTTCGGGATGTCGCGCCGGCCGCTTATCCCGCGGGCGGATACGCCTTCGTCCACGTATGGTCCTTGCGCATGACCGCGTCCGATTTCAGGAAATAGGCATGTCTCGCCTGTCCCGGCCGGTCCGGCAGGGGGTCGTCCCAAGTCGTGTCCATATGGTACCACCGGCCTTCCGCCTTCACGAGGTTCCACACATGGCTGCCGGAGTCCACGCGGCCTTCCGCGATCCGCGTCTCGATGCCGGCGAGCTTCAGCATGCGGTACGCCAGCAGCGCATAGCCCTGGCATACCGCGGTTCCGGCCGCAAGCGCGTCGTAGGCGGTGTAATGCCGCAGCGCCGTGTCGTACGCGACATGCGCGACGATCCAGTCGTGGATCGCCCGGACGCGCTCCCGTTCGCCGGCGGCGTCCTTCAGAATCGCGGGCAGCACGCCGCGCAGCCGCTCGTCCACCCGCGCCGTCTCGGCCGCGGTTTCGCGGTACGCGACCTCCACGCGGACGTCGGCCGCCGCGCCGCGCCGGCGGATCGTATACAGATAAGCGTCCACGTTGTACGCCACATAATCGTCCCGCGCGAGCGTCTCCTTCAGCAGCGCCGCAATGCCCGCGGACAGCTCCTCCCGGTCGCCGGCATACGCGAAGGCGATATCGGTCTTGCGCTGTTCCAGCTCCGCGTAGATCGCGTCGCCCATCTGCTCCAGTTCCGTGTAGATCGCGCCGCCCATCTGCCCGGAGGACGCCGCGCCGATGCGGTTGCCGTCGAATCCGAGCCCCGCGAACAATACCGATGCGGCCAGCGCGATACGGCCCAATCGCCGCAGCATGCGTCCTCCCCCTTTCGACTCCGTTCCATAGCATGTCTCTCTACTATGTATGCCCAGAAATTGGGCGATCCGAACATGCCGGGCTATACGAGGTTCCCCTATTAGGCGTTCGTTTCGCTTCCCGATTCGATCCTGAGCCGCGAGATGGAACGCGCGGTCCATGCGGCGATACCCGCGCGCATTGCGAACTGGTTCCCGGCCGCTGTCCTGGCCCGGCATCCATCCCCGGAGGCCAATGTCCTTCCATGGCGAACATACAGACAACTTCCTTTCCAGCGACATAGGATATAGGGAATCGAGCGAGAGAAAGGAGATGAAACGAGATGAGCTATATGCACCCATATAACCCAACCCACGTCATGGGCGCCGCCGATGCACATTTCTGTCCCGACTGCCCGACCCAATCCGTTTTCGATCCGCCGGTCACGCTGTACGAAAACTACTACCACCCTCAACTGGTCAACGTCATCCAACAGGTAGAGGTCGTCAAACAACATCACTGCTGCCCGGTCTACCACAAATCCTACGTGTTCACCGAGAAGGACGTCATGGTTCGCGGCGGCAAACGCGCCACGATTTCGTCCAAATCGTCCGCTAAAAAACGTTCCAAAAAACGCTGATTCCGCCATCTCCCCAGACGTCCTACCGAACGCTGCAGCCGTACCCGTGCACGCTCCTTCCTTCGCAGCAGCCATCGCAGCGAGAAGCCCGGCGCCCCCGCGCCGGGTTTTTTCGCGTTATCGGCAGGCTCGCGCGGGGCTGCCGGTCTTCCGGACCGGTTTTGGCGCGCGGATTTGCATTTGCACGGCCCTTGCACTACAATCTTGGCGACGGGGCAAGCCAATCGCTCCCAGCATGCTGTCATCGTCCCTGCAGCTGCACGTTCCATTCCATCGTACAGGAGGTTATCGTTATGTCTATCGCACAGTCCAACGCAGCCGCTTCGGGCACGTATGCCGTCGGCGGCGATCTGTCCGTCAACCGGCTCGGCTACGGCACGATGCAGCTGACCGGCCCCGGGGTTTGGGGCGATCCCAAGGATCCGGACGAGGCCGTCCGCGTCCTGCGCCGCGCCGCCGAGCTCGGCGTCAATTTCATCGACACGGCCGACGCTTACGGGCCGTTCACCGCGGATTTGCTGCTTCGCAAGGCGCTGCATCCGTACAAGGGCGGCATCGTCATCGCCACGAAGGCGGGCCTTACCCGCTCCGGCCCGGACGTCTGGAAGCCGGTCGGCCGTCCGGAATATTTACGCCAGCAGACAGAGCTCAACCTGCGCCATCTCGGCGTGGAGCGCATCGACCTTATGCAGCTGCACCGGATCGACCCGAAGGTGCCGCTCGAAGAGCAGATCGGCGAGCTCGCCTTGCTGCAGCAGGAAGGCAAGATCCGCCATATCGGGCTGAGCCAGGTCGGCGTGGACGAGCTGAAGGCCGCGGGCGCCATCGCGAAGATCGCTTCCGTGCAAAATCTGTACAACCTCTCGAACCGCGAGTCCGAAGAGGTGCTGAACTACGCGGAGGCGAACGGCATCGCGTTCATTCCGTGGTTCCCGCTCGCCACCGGCGCGCTCGCGAAGGAAGGCGGTCCGCTGGACGCTATCGCCAAAAAATACGACGCGAAGCCGTCGCAGATCGCGCTGGCTTGGCTGCTGAAGCGTTCGCCGGCCATGCTGCCGATTCCGGGCACGTCGAGCGTGGCGCACGTCGAGGAGAACATCGCCGCCGCCGGCGTCGCGCTCTCGGACGAGGACTTCGCCGCGTTGTCCGCGCTCGTGAAGTAGCCGCGCGTCCGGGCTGGCGCTCGCGAGTCTCCTCGCGGCCGCCGTCCGCGCGGCACCGCATGCTAACGGCCGTTCGGGCTTCCCGCCCGAACGGCCGTTTTTTTGCTGCTGCCGCTAATTGTTCGCTGGATGCCGCCGCCGTAGGACCCGGCTGCCGGCAAACCGGCGGCCAAGGCCCGGTCCCCAAGCCTCCGACATACCGTCCTCCTGGCAAGCCGCAGCCGCTCATCGCATCCGAGGTGCCGTTGCCCCGGATTCCGCGAGTCTCGAGTTCATGTAGGTTACTGGATCACCTTCTTGCCCGGATTCTTCGACTATTCCCGCCAGGCAGGTTACCAAATCACCCTCTTCATCCAAACCACAATGTACTCCGCACCATGCAGGTGATCTCGCCGCCTTCTCCTGCCAAAACGCCCCGTCCCATGCAGACTGCCCCGCATCTACCGCCAAATTAACAAGACTGCCCCAACCTCGGGGCAGTCTACTCCGGGCAGGCGCGCAATCCGGCGCCCGACGGTCATTCCGTCGGAATCGCCAGCAGCGATTCCGCGAGCGGCCTGCGGCCGTTCGGCACCTCGCGCTCGCGCAGCGTGTCGTCCAGCGATTCTACATCCCCGCGGTATCCGAGCGCGATGACCGCGTGCAGGGCGATCCGCTCCGGCGTGCGGAGCGCCTCGCGCGCTTTGGCCGCGTCGAATCCGCCGACGGCGCGGGTCGACAGGCCGAGCAGGTTCGCCTGCAGCGCCAGGATGCCCCAGGCGGCGCCGGCATCGAACGCGTGCGCGCCGTTCGGGTTGCCGTTCTCCCGGAGCCGGTCGGAGGCGAGCAGCAGCAGCACCGGCGCCTTGTCGGTCCACAGCCGGTTGCCCGGCAGAATGAACGAGCGGAACACCTCGTGCTCCGCCTCGGTGCGGGCGACGTAGAAGCGCCACGGCTGCCCGTTGCCCGAGGACGGCGCCCAGCGGGCGGCCTCGAGAATCGTGTGCAGCGTCTCGTCCGATACCGGACGATCCGCGTACGCGCGCGGCGACCAGCGGTTCAAAATAAGCGGATGGACGGGATAGTCCGGCACCCGGTTCGCGGCCACCTCCGGGCTGTACGAATCGGCGGCGCCGTTTGCGTTTGCGGGCGTAGTCGGGGTTGTCATCTCTCTTGTCTCCTCTCCATAGTAAAACGCTAAGCCTCTCTAGTATAAATCACGTTCGCGCCGGCCAAAAGGTTCGTCCGTCCGATACGCGCTCCAATGCGATGCGCGGCCCGGCATGCGCGCCGGGAACCTAGCCATGCGCGGCCCGGCCACGCGAGACGGCGCCCGGCGATGCGCCGATCCGAACACATAAGAGCCGGCTAACCGCCCGCCGCCCGACGAACGGCTCAATCGAGCGCGAACGCCCGCTGCAAAAACGTCTCCGTCGCCTCGAACGCAAGGTCCAGCTCCGGCGTCGTGCCCGCGTACGGATCGGCCGTCCCGAAGACGTGGTCGCCGCCGATGTCCGGTACGAACGACTGCGAGGGCGCCGCCTGCTGCAGCTCGCGGTTCTGCGCCAGCAGCCGCTCGTGATCCCGGTCGCCCTGCACGACGAGCCTTAATCCGGAAATCGCGTCAAATTGGTGAAATAGCAAAATGTGTGTCCGGGATCGCGCAACCTTAGCGCATCTATGAGAAGTGCGGCGGCGTGGGGCGAGCAGCTCCCCTTTTCTGCGCACCGGACTCTCTGCTTTGCGGACTAGATAGCTGAACGCCGGATTACGCGGACACAGGAGCCGTTATTTCGCCGAATTCAGTAAATTTTGGCGTTTCGCGGACACAGGCGCGCTTATTAGCCTCGATATCCGGCCAAACAACCGCTTTGACATGCGATAACGGAACGTGTGGCCGCTTAATCAGGAAAACGAGTCAAATTTGTAAAATAGCGGAACGTGTGGCCGGGATCGTGGAGCATTAGCGCATCTACGCGATGTCATGCGGCAACACGGCCGGGCTTCACAGGCCTGCACAGGTACAGCGCCGCGACAGCCGCCACGCGCCCCCGGCGCCGCAAGGCAAAAAAGCCGGCCAAGGTCACCATACATGACCTTGGCCGGCTCGCGCCGCCCTACCGCGCGCCCGCATCCGCGCGGGCCGCTCCCACGCCCGCTCCCGCAGCGCCGCCAAGCATGCGGCGCCGGCGTCCATGCTGCCGAGCGGCCAGCGCGCGTCGCCGTAGCCGCCGTGGAAGTCCGAGCCGCCGGTGACGAGCAGGCCGTATTCGGCCGCCGCCCGCGCCGCGCGGCTCCGATCCTCCTCGCTGTGCGACGGGTGCAGCACCTCGAGGCCCTGCAGGCCGCAGTCGACCCATTCCGGGATCGCCTCGAAATTCCCCAGCTGCCCGGGATGCGCCAGCACCGGAATGCCGCCGGCCGCGAGCACGGCGCGGATCGCGTCGCGCGCGTCGACGTACTGCATCGGCAGATGCGCGATGCCGGACTCGCCATTCTCCCCGCGGGAGAACAGCCGGCGGTACAGCTCGCCGAACAGCTGCTTGGCGCAGCCGCGGTCGACGAGCGCGTGCATGATATGCTGCTTGAACGCGGCGCCGCCTGGCCCCGCATGGCGGAGCACGTCGTCCCACGCGATATCGTAGCCGGCGGCCGCGAGGCGCTCCGTCATCTCGTACGACAGCCGGGTGCGGCGTTCGACGATCGGATCGCACAGCGCCGCCAGCGCGGGATGCGCCGGGTCGATGTACAGGCCGAGAATATGCGCCCGCCGCTTCCGTTCGTAGTCGTACGCGGAAATTTCGATGCCCGGCACGATGTCCACGCCGAGGCTCCGGCCGAGGCGCGCCGCTTCCGCCACGGCTGCCGTCGTGTCGTGATCCGTGATGGCCAGCGCCGCGATCCCCGCCTCGGCCGCCTGCCGCACCACGTCCGCCGCGCCGAAGGTGTTGTCCGACGCGTTCGTATGGCAGTGCAGGTCGACTTTGCCGAGCGGCCCGGCTTCGGGTGCCGCCGCCCCGCCGCGGCGGTCCGGCATCGCAGGCATGCCGCTCATCGGCCCGCTCCTTCCATCTCGGCATGCGCCCGCAAGCTTGCGCCGAGCACCGATCCCTGCGGCAGCAGGGACGCCGTCCGGCCGATCAGCTCCGGCCAAGCCGGCTCGTACGCCTCGCGCAGCTCATGGACGAACGTCCCGCGGAAATGCGGCGCCAGCGCCGCCGCGATGTCGCGGAACGGCACCTCGCCTTCCCCGATCGGCATGTGCATGTCGCCCCGCCCGTGCGGGATGAGATCGTACTGGTTCTTCTCCAGCGAGAAGTTCGGCTGGCCGAAATTATCGTGGACGTGCAGATGGAACACATGGGGCGCCATCGCCGCCAGCTCCTCCAGCGGATCGAAGCCGTACATCCGCGCGGCGAGCAGCAGGTGCCCGGTATCCAGCGTCAGGCCGATCGAGCCGTGGCCGATCCGCAGCAGCTGCTCCGCCAGCCGGGACGGCCGGACAGCGTAGCAGTAATGCGGGCAGTCGAGGTACGGGCGCATGTTCTCCATGCCGATCCGGACGCCGCGCATCCGCGCCAGGTCGCCCGCCAGCCGCAGCTCCTCGCGCTCCTGCTCCAGCAGACGCTCCTCCGCCTCCGCGGAATACGGCCGCCATTCGTGGCGGTACAGCAGCTCCTCCTCGCCGACATAGCGGGCAGGGTGGTACGCCATCGCGGTCGCGCCGAGGGCGCCGCTCGCTTCGATCGCCGCCAGCAGCACCTGGCGGTCCTTGGACAGCCCCTCTTGGCGGAACAGATTGATTTCGAACGGGGCATGCGTCGTCACCCGCAGCGAAAACTGCTTGAACAATCTGACGTACCGCTCGAGCCGCGCCTCCAGCAAGCGTCCGTTCACGATCACGTTCATGCCGTGGATCGGAATTTCGACCGACCGGAAGCCCAGCTCCTCGATCTTCGCCAGCTTGGCTTCCAGCCGCTCCGGCGCGTTCACGAGGTCGTTCGACAGCAGGCCGACGCCCATCGCTTCAATATGCATCCTTTAAGCACATCCTTCCCTACTTTGAAGAGACTGCCATGCTTGGGCGGTACGCCATCTGACACACGAGATTGCCCCCCGCGAACACCTTCTCGGTCATCGGCCGGCCGCGGTGCAGGCCGACGAGCAGGATGTCCGCCGCCTTGCCCGCTTCGAGCGAGCCCGTCAAGCCGTCGATGCCGAGCGCGATCGCCGGATTGCGGGAGACCAGATTGACCGCATACGGCAGGTCATAGCCGAGGCCGTGCAGCAGGAACACCGACTGCAGCAGCGACGGCGGGTAGTAATCGGAGCACAGCATGTCGACGACGCCCGCTTGAATGGCCTCCAGCGCCGACAAGTTATTGCTGTGCGAACGGCCGAGCAGCACGTTCGGCGCGCCCATCACGACGTGCAGGCCGCGGCGCTTCGCTTCGGCCGCCACCTCCATCGTGATCGGGAATTCGCTGATCGTCGCGCCCCATTCGCCGACGCGGTCCAGCTTCTCGAGCGTATCGTCGTCGTGGGAGGCGAGCGGAATGCCCTGCGCGCGGGCCAAAGCCGCGAGCCGGATCAGTTCGTCCTGATCCACCTTCGGGAAATTTTTGCGTTCCTCCAGCTGGCGGAGCACTTCCGCTTCGGTCTTGTTCTGCTTCTCCATGATGTACTTGACCTGCACGTCCGGCTGCCGGTACTGCCCCTGCCCCGGGGTGTGATCCATGAAGGACAGCTGGTCGATATCACCGTCGGTCAGAAAGCGTTCCACATAGGCCGCGCCCGGCACGTTCGTCATCTCGAAACGGACGTGGACGTTATGCCGCAGCATGTGCTTCTCGCGCTTCAGCTCGCGAATATTGCGGACGTACTCGCGCACGCTGGCGTTCTTCCGCGCTTCGTTGCTGCGGTTGTCGCCCCATAGGCTGAAGGAATGGTAAATCGTCGTCACGCCCTGCCCCGCCAGCTTCCGTTCCAGCTCGTAGAAGGAAATATCCATCGGCAGGCAGCTCGTCGGACGGGGGAAAATCTCGTGCTCGATCGCGTCGCTGTGCGAATCGATCATGCCCGGCAGCACCCAGAGGCCCGAAGCATCGATATCCCCCGGCTGCGCCTGTCCGGCCGGACCGGAGCGCACCTCCGCGATCGCGTCGTCCTCGATCGTCAGCGTGCCTCCGCGGATGACGCCGTCCGGCGTCACGATGTTGCCGCCGCAAATCCGTTGCGTACGCTTCATAGTTTGTTCGCTCCTCCTCATTCGCTTGCTTGCCGCCCGCGGGCGCCGCCGGCGCCCGGCAAGGCTATTCGGTCCGCGCCGCCGCGGCCTCGCGCTCCGGACGGACCGCCGCGCCGCCGGCGCGGCCGATGTCCACGATGTCGTCGGCGACCTGCTCCATGACGTCCCAGTCGTGGAAAATGCCGACCATCGTCGTGCCTTCGCGCTTCATGCCCCGCAGCATCCCGACCACCGCGGCCGTCGTGTCGCGGTCCAGCGACGCGGTCGGCTCGTCCAGGATCATCAGCCGCGGCCGCACGATGAATGCGCGGGCGAGATTGACCCGCTGCTGCTCGCCGCCGCTGAAGGTGGCGGGGAACGCCTGCCACAGCTTCCGCGGAATGCGCAGCGCCTCGAGCATCGTCTCCGCTTCCCGGCGCGCGTCCGCCGGGGTCCAGCCGAACGGCAGCAGGCGCTCCGCCACGACGTCGACCGCCGGCACGCGCGGAATGACCTTCAGGAATTGCGAGACGTACCCGATCTCACGTTCGCGGAGCCGGATCATTTGCCGCTCGTCGGCCTGCGCCAGATCGACGCGGCCTTCGTGCAGCGACTCGTACCAGATCTCGCCGGAGCTCGGCATGTACGTTCGGTAGATGCATTTCAAGATCGTCGATTTGCCGATGCCGCTCGGACCGGCGATGCCGAGAAACCGGCCCTGGCCGATGCCGAACGACAGCCCTTGAATCGGGTTCACCTTGCCGGCCTGCGAGACGTGAAGCTCGAAGGACTTGCTTAGATTAACAACCTCCAGCATATGCGATGCCTCCCCTACAGCAAGGAGTGAACCAGCAGCTGCGTGTAGGCGTGCTGCGGGTCCTCCAGGATTTGATCGGTCAAGCCCATCTCGATGATCCGTCCTTGGCGGAGCACCATCGTCCGGTCGGCGAGCATGCGGATGACGCCGAGGTCGTGGGAAACCACGATCATCGCCACCTTCAGCTCGCGGCGCAGGCTGCGGATCAGGTCGAGCACGCGTGCCTGCACGGACAGGTCGAGCCCCGTCGTGACTTCGTCGAGCAGCAGCAGCGGCGGATTGTTGGCCAGCGCCTTGGAGATCTGCACCCGCTGCTGCATGCCGCCGCTGAAGCGCTTCGGCGCTTCGTCCATCCGGTTCAGCGGAATTTCCACCCGGCCGAGCAGCTCCATGGCCCGCTCGCGGATCCGGCCGACGTGGAAGCGGTCGGCGGCGAACAGCTTCTCGGCGATGTTGCCCGAGCTCGAGTACGACATGCGCAGCCCGAGGTAAGGGTTCTGATACACCATGCCCATGACATGATTGCGAATATATCGTTTCTGCTGCGCCGATTCCGTCAGCAGATTGCTTTCCCCGTTTTTGTACGTCGAGATGAACATTTCCCCGGAAGTCGCTTCTTCGTCGAAGTACAGGCTGCGGACCATCGTGCTTTTGCCCGAGCCGCTCTCGCCGACCACGCCGAGAATCTCGCCCGGATAGAGGTCGAAGTTCATGTCGATGCAGGCCATGACCGTGCCGCACTGCGGGCAGCGGTTGCCCGGGAAGGCGGCGTCCGGCGCCAAGCAGCGCGCGCAGCCGCCGCCGAACCGTTTATTCAAATTCCGGACTTGCAAAATCGGGCGTTCGTCCACGGCAGCCGCGTCCCGCGCGGCAGCAGGACCGAGGTCAAGCGTGGATGGTTGCGGCATGGGAATCCCTTCCTTCCGTCGTTTTCCGGCAGTAGGCCGTGTCGGAGCATTGGTGGACGATCTCGCCGGTCGCGCCGTCCGTCACCTCGTCGAGGAACGTATGGGCGCTGCCGCAGCGGCGGCACGACTTGCCTTCGAAGCGCTCGATCTCGAACGGATAATCCTCGAACTGCAGCGGCACGACGTCGGTATACGGAGGCACCGCGTAGATCTTCTTCTCCCGGCCCGCGCCCAGCAGCGTCAGATGCTCGGCCTGGTGCAGCTTCGGGTTGTCCCAGCGGGGAATCGGGCTCGGCGCCATGATGTAGCGGCCGTGCACGAGGACGGGGTAGTCCGCGCCGAGGGTGATGCTGCCCCATTTGACGATGCTCTCGTACAAGGTCAGCCAGATCGCGCTGTAATCCATCTCCGCGTGCAGCCGGCGGGTGTTGCGCTCGCTGCGCTCCACCTTGCGGAGCGGCTCCGGCTGCGGCACCTGCAGCACCAGAATCTGTCCGGCGCGCAGCTTGTCCTCCGGCACCCGGTGGCGCGACTGGATGACGCTCGCTTCCTCCGCGTCCTCGGTCGTGGCGATGCCGCTCGTCTCTTCGATCAGCTTGCGGATGCTGACGGCGTTGACGCTGTCGTCGTTGCCTTGGTCGATGACCTTGACGACGTCTTCCCGCCCGATCAGCGAGAGCGTCAGCTGCAGGCCGCCCGTGCCCCAGCCGCGCCCGATCGGCAGCTCGCGCGAGGCGAACGGCACCTGATAGCCGGGAATGCAGACGGCCTTCAGCGTCTTGCGGCGAATCTCTCGCTTCGAGCCTTCGTCGAGAAAGGCGAAATTGTACGCGCGCTCAGGAAATGCCGGGAGCTGCGCCGGCCGGTTGTTGCTGCTGTTGTCCATCTTCGTATTCCTCCTTCCGTTCCTTCGCGACCCGTTCCTTCTCGCGCTGCGCCTGGCGGATGCGGTCGAGCGACGACTGGAACGTAATGTAGTGCGGCAGCTTCAAGTGCGAGACGAAGCCCGTCGATTCCAGGCCGTCGATGTGCGTCAGCACGAATTCCTCGTCCTGCGCCGGCGCGGTCCCTTCCGTATCGAGGCTGCGCTCGAGAATCGCCATGGAGATCGCCTTCAGCTCGTTCTGCCCTGTCACGAGCCCGTAGCCCATGACGAAATGCACCTCGCCGGACGACGCGTCCTGCTTGAACGAGTTGATCGTCTCGACCTCCGTCGCCAGCAGCTCGCCGAGATACAGGCGGTCCTCCGGGTCGTCGCCCGCGCCGTACGGGTGGTCGATCGTCACTTCGGCGTACCCGACGCGCAGCTCGCCGATCGTCGGATGCACCGCGCCGTAGCCGCGCATGGAGCTGTACGCGAGCGCCGTCATCGCGCCCGTCTCGCCGCGGGCCAGCATCTGCAGCCGCGCCGAGCGGGAGGCGGGCAGGATCACCTTGCGCCGCGTCACGTCGAACGGCTCGGTGTCGCGCGCCGCCCTCAGCGGCGGCATGAGCCCCTGCTCGCGCAGCAGATCCGCAACCTTGCGGAATTCGGGCTCCTCGGTCAGCTCCCGGCGTTCCGCCTGCAGGAAGCGGTCCAGGAACGCCCGCGCGTCCTGCGCGCCTTCGCGGCGCAGGCCGAAATGGAGCAGCCGGTGCGTGTAATCGTAGGTCGGCCCGAGCACCTGCCCGCCGGGCAGGTCGCGGAACGACGAGGAGATGCGCCGGATGACGCGCATCGACGACGTGTCCGTCACGCGCGAGACGTGGTTGCGCGCCAGCGTGGACCGGTACGCCCGCAGCAGGAACACCGCTTCCGCCGGATCGCCTTCCGCCTGCTTCAGCGCGAGCGCGGCGTATTCCGGCGCGTACAGGCCCGCTTCGCCCATGACTTTGTCGATCAGGAGCCGCAGCTGCTTCTCGACCGCGCCGAGCGGCAGGATGTCCTCCGCGTCCTTCAGCCGGTAATAGTGGTTCAGTTCGCTAGCTTGTTCGATGGCTTCTCTTCCGCCCGTTACGGCTACGTATGCCATGATGCCTCAACCTCCTTGATCCGATTTGGACGATGCGCGCGTCGTGCGCGGCAGCGCGGCCAGCTTGCCGGATGCGGTGAACAGCACCGCGTCCGCGCCGAGCGGATATTCGGCGTTCCAGACGGCCCGGCGCGCCAGCCATGCCGCGTGCAGGCCGGTCACGGCCAGCGTCCGCTCGCCCGGCACGCCGGGACCCGACAGCGCGAGGCGCATGCCGTCCGCGGCGGCGCCTTCCTCGGCTTCGGCCGTGTCCGCCAGGTCGTCCACCAGCAGAAACACGGTGGCACCGCGCTCCGGCTCGGCCAGCGTGCCGACGCCGACCGCGTCCGCCCAAGCCGGCGGCGCCGTGCGCCCGTCGGCGAACAGATAATCCGCGCACGCCGGCTCCGCCGGCCGCGCGAACGTGTGCATGCGGATGAACGCGGTCAGCCGCTCCTTATCCTCGAGCTCGGCCGCGAAGCGCACCTCGCTGTCAAGCAGCGTCAGCGCGATGACGGCGGCCAGCCGGCTGTCCGGCTCCAGCTCCGCGGTTCCGGCCGTCAGACGGCGCGCCGTCTTGACGGTGCCCGGCTCGGCGAATGCGTCCAGCAGCTCGCGATAGAAGAGCTGCGTATCGTGCACGGGGTCGAACAGCGTCTCATTTTGCGCGGTCATACGATTCCTCCATCGTTTCGAATTCCACCTTCGTGGCCAGCGTCAGCTCCTGCTCCTTCAGCCGCCGCTTCAGCAGCTCCCGCTCCTCCGCGAGAAGCTGCGCCTCCCAGCCGTGCGTCTCCGGCAGCTGCCGGTTATACGCCGCGTCCACGACCGCGAGCCGGTAAGCCAGCTCGGGCCGGTCGCCCATCAGAATGCCGTAGCCGAACGTGCCGTCGATCGAGACGGTGCACTCCGTCACGAGCACTTCGGTCAGGTAGAACGGCTCCTGCGACACCGAGTCGCGCGCTTTCGTCAGCACGAGGCTGTTCTCCGGCGCTTTCACGACGGCGACGTCGTAGCGTTCCAGAATGTCGCGCGCCAGCCGGTCCGGCAGCGACGGCGAGCCTTCGATCAAGATGCGGGTGATCCGGTATTTTTTCATCGTTTGCCCTTCCTTCCTACTTGACGTTCAATTTCATCCGGTTGCTCAGCCACTCGACGCTGAACACCATGGCGAAGATGACAAGCGCCGCGAACAGCGTCTTGTCGAACTCGTACATCCGCATCGCGTTGGCGATCTCGAAGCCGATCCCGCCCGCGCCGACCGCGCCGAGAATCGTCGACTCGCCGATGTCGATCTCGAGCCGGAACACGCTCCACGCCACGAACGAGCTCATGACGTTCGGCAGGATGCCCTGCGCGATGACCTGCAGCCGGCCGGCGCCCGTCGCTTCCAGCGCTTCGATGGCGCCGGGGTTCACTTCCTCGATCGATTGCGCGAACATCTTCACCAGCATGCCGACCGCGTGCGTCGCGATGGCCAGGATGCCCGGCAGCGGCCCCATGCCGACGGCGACGATGTACAGCAGCGCCCAGACGAGCGTGGGAATCGCCCGGACGAGCGAAGCCAGTCCCTTGACCGCCCACGCGGTGTGCGGGGAGACGTTGGCCGCGGCCAGGAAAGACAGGAAGAACGCGATCACGATGGCGACGGCCGTGCCGACGATGGCGATTTCGAGCGATTCCAGCGCGGCCTTCAGCACGTACGTCCATTCCGCGGGGTTCGGCGGAAGCATCTCGATGAGCATCGAGAAGAGCTTGCCCGTGCCGTGCGACAACAGCGAATAGTCGAAATTCATCTTGACGAGACAGAAGACGAAGAAGGCGGCGCCGAAGATCGCCGCGCCCGTCAGCACGGGGTCGCGCCGCCGCTTGGGCGGCTCGCCGAACGCGCCTGCGGGCTGCCGGGCCTCCTCGCGGCCCAGCAGCTTCGAGCCTGTCGCGTATTCCGGGTTCATAGGATCCTCTCCCTGATTTTACTGGTCACGAATTCCGTGCCCGCCACGAGCAGCAGCACCAGGATGACCGCCAGGCTTACTTCCTTGAACTGAAACAGCTTCAGTCCTTTCTGAATGACGAAGCCGAGCCCGCCTCCGCCGACCATGCCGATGATCGTCGACGACCGGACGTTCAGCTCCAGCTTGTACAGCGACCAGGCGACGAAGCCGGGGAAGAACTGCGGGATGACCGCCTGCCCCAGCACCTGGAAGTACGACGCGCCCGTCGCGCGCACCGCCTCCACCTGGCCCATGTCGATTTCCTCCAAAATTTCCGCGTACGCCCGCGTCAGCGTGCCGATCGCCGTGATGATGAGCGCCAGCGTGCCGACCAGCGTGCCGAGGCCGTAAGCGGCGACGAGCACGATCGCCCAGATGATCGTCGGGATGTTGCGCATGACGGAGGCGAAGGCGCGCGTCGCGACCTGCACCCCGCGATGAGGCGCGGTCGTCTGCGCCGCGAGGAACGCCAGCACGACGGACACGAGCGCACCGACCACCATGCCGATATAGCTCATGTAGATCGTGTCGAGCGCGGGGCCGAGCAGCTCGTTCAGCGTCGAGAGGTCGGGCGGCAGGAAGTCGTTCACGACGAACTTGAACATATCGCCGACGCCCTGAAACACGGTGTACGGCGTAAACCCGGTGCGCGCGGACGAGACGATGACGAGCGCGAGCGCCAGCGCGGCGCCGAGCAGCGTCTGCAGCCGCTTCTGCCGCCTAAGCTCCAGCAAGCGCTTCTCCACCCTGCTCCCTCCCATCCGGCGCGGCGCCGTAGATCCGGTGAATCACGTCTTCCGTCAGCTCCCCGGGCAGGCCGTCGAAGACGACCTCGCCCTTATGGATGCCGATGATGCGCGTCGCGTAATCGCGGGCCATCGCGACCTGGTGCAGGTTGACGATGCACGTGATGCCGTCCGCGCGGCAGATGTCGCTCAGGTGTTCCATGATCGCCCGCGACGTGACCGGGTCGAGGCTCGCGATCGGCTCGTCGGCCAGGATAAGCTCCGGCTGCTGCGACAGCGCCCGGGCGATGCCGACCCGCTGCTGCTGGCCGCCGGACAGTTCGTCGGCCCGCTTGTACATCTGCTGCGACAGGCCGAGCCGGTGCAGGATGCGCTTCGCGTCCTCGACGTCCTTGCGGGAGAAGAGGCCGAGCGAGCCGCTGAACGCGTTCATGTAGCCGAGCCGGCCGTGCAGGACGTTGCGCAGCACCGACACGCGCTGAATCAGGTTATAATGCTGGAATATCATGCCCGTCCGGCGCCGCAGCTGGCGCACCTGCCGGCGCGAGGCGCCGGCCGCGTCGATCTCCTGGAAGCGGATCTCGCCGCCGCTCGGCCTGACGAGCCGGTTGATGCAGCGCAGCAGCGTGCTCTTGCCCGCGCCGCTCGGCCCGATGACGGCCACGAACTCGCCGCGCCGGACGGAGAAGCTGACGTCCTTCAGCGCCGGCGTGCCGTCCGCGTACACTTTGCTCAGGCCGTGGATTTCCAATAACGAAGCCATTCTCGCAACCCGCCCTTCCTTATTTCAGCAGTTCCTCGGGGCTCATGTTCAGCGCTTTGGCCGTGTCTTTGACGACTTGATAATCGGCGTCGGTGACCGGGAAATAATGCGTCATGCTGCCTTTCGCATCCTTGAAGAATTCCGGGTTCTGCTTGTCGTAGTTGAAGACGAAGTCCTTGATCTTCTCCACGAGGCCGGCCGGCAGGTCGCCGCGGTACGCCAGCGGGGAGCCCGGGATCGGGTCGGACGTGCCGATGACTTTATAGTCCGATTCCTTCACGAGGCCCGCATCGACGACGCGCTTGATGCACGAATCGCAGACGCCGGCGCCATCGGCTTGCCCTTTGGCGATCGCGAGGATCGACTTGTCATGGCCGCCGGAGAACGAGACGTTGGAGAAGTACGAATCGACCTGGTCGTTCGTGATGCCGAGCTCCTTGATCATCATCATGCGGGGGAACAGGTGGCCGGACGTCGACGCCGGATCGGCGAACAGGAACGTCTTGCCTTTCAGGTCCGCGATCGACTTGGCCGGCGAATTCGCGGGCACGACGATCAGGCTGTGGTAGAACGCAGCTTCTTTGCTGGCCGCCTTGACCGCGAACGGCACGGCGCCGCTGCGCTGGGCGGCGATGATGTACGAGAACGGCCCGAAGCTCGCGATGTCGATCTTCTTCGTGCGCATCGCTTCGATCACGGCGGTGTAGTCTTCGCCGACGTACAGCTCCGTCTTGATGCCGAGCGCTTTGCCCAGGTCGTCGACGAACTGCTGGTTGCCGCGCGACAGCTTGCCTTCTTCCTCGCCCGGCAGCACGCCGAAACGAATGACCTCCGGCCAATCCTTCTTGTCGCCCCCCGAAGCGCCGTTCGTCGCGGCGGCGTTCGCCGGCTTATCGGCCGCGTCTTTGGACGCGTTACCGGACGCGTTTGCGCCGTTCCCGCTGCCTTGCGCCGCGTTCGCCGTTTGATTGCCGTTGCCGCAGCCCGCCGTAAACACGATGACCATAATCGACAGAATAGTCAGAATACTGAACCAATGACGCTGTCTCATTGCTTGCGTGCACCTCCGTAATTTTAGGAAACGTCTGCTTCGGCTCGAACCGGCGCGACCGGCTGCTCAAGCCTCGAATTGAATCGATACTTTGCACAGGTCGCCCCGGTATTTGGCCGACGTCAGCTCTACCCGGCGGCCGTGCTGGTCGCGCATGACGCTTTCGATGTGCAGAATGCTCGTGTTCGGGGAGATTTGCAGCATGCTCGCTTCCGCCAAGGTCGGATTGCCCGAGCGGAACGCGGACTGCATGCGGTATAGCCGCATGTCGTAATGCTGCTCGAGCAGCGCGTACAGCGACGTCATCCGCTCGACGGTGTCCAGCAGCTCGGGAAAATACAGCCCCGGCAGCCAAGTCTCGTTCCAGGACAGCGGCACGTCGTCCGCCAGCCGCAATATTTGCAGCCGGTACACCGGGTCGCCCTCCGCCAGCCCGAGCGCGTCCGCGATGTCCCGCGGCGCGGCCAGACGGTCGCGGCTGAGCAGCTTCGCTTCGGGTCGGCGGCCGAGCCTGCGGATGACGTCGGAGAAGCGCATCGCCGGCGTGATCGTGTACTGGATGTCGAGCGGCTTCTCGCACAGGAAGTAGCCCTTCCCTTGATGCGGCCGCAGAACGCCGGTAAGCACGAGCAAATCGAGCGACTGGCGGATCGTGTAGCGGTTGGCGCGGAAGCGCCGGCCGAGCACCTGCTCCGACGGCATGCGGCCGTCCTCGCTGTAGAGGCCTTCCCGGATTTCCGCGAGCAGCTTGTCCGCGATGATGTGGTATTCGGGTATCTGCGGCGTCTTGGCGAATCGTTGCATGTTGGCGTTGTACCTCCTTCATGGATCGGCTTGCTGCCTAGAAGCTAACTTGTCGACATCAGACGAATGTTAACTTGGCTTATCGGTTTTATGAATGTTCTGCCAATCCAGTCTAGATCACGTCATAGTTGGCAATAAATCGCTCCACATCGTTGAAATCGGCAAACCGCTCCTCCAGCTGCTCCCGCGTCCAGTCCCACCAGGCGATGCGCTCGATGCGCGCCGCCGTCTCCTGCGGAAACCGCTCGCGGATCGGCTTGGCCGGCACGCCCGCGACGATGCAGTAGGGAGGCACGTCCTTCGTCACGACCGCGCCGGACCCGATCACCGCGCCGTTGCCGATCGTGACGCCGGGCATGATCGTCGCCCCGTGTCCGATCCAGACGTCGTGGCCGATGGTCACCGGATGCGCGCGCCGCCAGTCGAAGAACGCCGCGTCGTCCGTCTCTCCGAAGCCGTAAGCGACCCGGCGGTACGTCGCATGGTGCAGGGTGACGCGCCACATCGGGTGATTGCCCGGATTTATGCATACATGCGAAGCGATACTTCCCGATGGTCGCATAGTGGATGATCGCTTCGTCGACGCAGTAGCTGTAATCGTCCATCGTGCTTTCCAGGATGCGGCTTCTCGCGCCGACGGCCGTCCATTCGCCCAGCCGGCTGCGCTGCACGACCGCCGTCTCGTCGATGTTCGGCTCCCGGTTCAATTGCCCGCGCCGCCGCGATTCTTGATGGACATCCGTTAACGCCATGCTTGTTTCTCTCCTTCCATATGATTCTAGTTCAAGCTTATCTTGTCGATGTGTAGCGCGGGTTAAGGTTTGTTTAAGTTCGTGTAATGCCCGTGAAAAGTCTTACCGCTCCGCGGAGCGGCCGTAAAGGCCGGAAACGCCTTGCCGCCGGGGGACGCGGCGGACGGAACGCCAAAAAACGCGGCCGTTTACGTTTTCGTAAACGGCCGCGTTTTGGGCGGTTTGACGCCGGGTCGGGCGGCGGCACACGGGCGCCGCTCGGGCGCAGGGCCGAGCGCGGCGTGAACGCTGCGGCCCCGGCAATGCTATTCCTTCAGCCGGTAGCTCACGAATGCCAGCTTGCGGCTGTCCGGCGACCACGAGTTGACGTTGATCGTTCCCTGCCCGCCGAAGAGCGCCGCCAGCGTCCGATACGCGCCGCCCTCGCTCGGCATGATCCGAAGATCGACCTGCTTATTCGCCGGGTGGTCGTTCGGCGCGACGTCGCCTTTGCGGTAGACGAGATAGGCGACGGTTCGGCCGTCCGGCGACACGTGCGGGAACCAGGCGTTGCTCTCGTCGAACGTCATCTGCGTCTGCTCGCTGCCGTCCGGGTTCATGCGCCATACCTGCATCAGCCCGCTGCGCGTCGAATTGAACCAAATATGCCGGCCGTCCGGGGAGTACTCCGGCCCGTCGTCCAGCCCCGGAGTATCGGTCAGCTGCGTCTCGACGCCGCCTTCCGCCGGAATCGTATAGATGTCGTACTGCCCGTTCCGCTCGGCGCAGTACGCGAGCGTGCTGCCGTCCGGCGACCAGCCGTGCAGATAGCTCGGCGCCATCGGCGTGATCAGCGCCGGCCGTCCGCCGGCGAGCGGCAGGACATAGATGCGTGACTGGCCGTCCTCCCGCGTGTGATGGCTCACCGCGACCTTCGCGTTGTCCGGCGAGAGCACGTGGTCGTTGTTGCAGCGGTTCGCGAAGCCCGAATCGATGACGGAAGACTCGCGCGTCGCCAGGTCGAACGCGTGAAGCAGGCCGCCGCTATTATAGATGAGCCGCGCGCCGTCGCGCGTCCAGTTCGGCGCCTCGATCAGCTCGTCGAATTCGGCGAGCGTCGTCCGTTCGCCGGTCTCCGCGTCGATCGTCTCCAATAGGCTGACGACGCCGCGGTCATCCGGCCGGGATAGTTCTCGTATCGTGTCCATGCGTTCCCCTTCCTCTTGGCGGGAGAAGATTCGCGCAAGCGCTCTCATGCGCATACCGGCGCGCGCGGCCTGCGCGGTCCCGCCCGTACTGCCCATTATGCGCGTTTCCGGACAAGGTGGCAATGGCCGAGGGGGCACGCGCGCTCACGCCTGCAGGAAATTGCCCCAATTCGTGTCCAGCACTTCCGCCTCGTGCATGCTGATCTGAAACTGCAGCTTGCTCAGCTGCTGCCGGCCGATGTTGCCCTGCCGGTATTCTTCCTGCAGCGCTTCCCGCTCCGCCTGCAGCGAGAGCATCCGCAGCGTCTGCACCTGCTCCTCATGGATCTCCCCCTGATCCGGCGCGGCGAGCTTGTTGTTCAGCATGTTGATCATTTGGCGGTAATGGCCGCACACGCGGTTGACGGTGGAATCCTCGCACGTCTCGTTGACCTGCAGCTTATCCAGGGCGTACGCCGCGGTCGCGATGCGCAGCCGGATGAACGATCTGCGGTCGACCGCCTTCAGGCTGTCGTACAAGCGCCGCCTGGCCGGCTGGATCGCCGTCAGCACCTTGTTCACGAGCGCGTACAGCAGCAAGTAGAAGATATGGAACCGGTTCGAGACGACGAGCTCGATCCGCCGGAAAATGCTTTGCAGCACGACCGCTTCCTCCGGCTCGATCTCCCCCTTCTCCCGCAGCAGCTGCACGCACCGGCGTTCTTCGGCGATGCCGAGCTGACGCAGGAAAAGCTCCTCCGCGCGCGCCTTGCGGGACAGCATCTCGTACGAGGTCCGCTTGATGTCCGACAGCCGCTGGTCGTTGTCCGCGATCACGATCGCCGCCGAATGCGTATTGACGTCGTCGATGGCGAGGCGCACGGCTTGGTTCGCCGCCTTGATCGCGGCGATCTGCGCCCGGAGCTCCTTCTCGCGGGCGTTCGACGCTTCATTCTTCGGCGACGACTCCGCCAGCAGCGGCAGCACGATGCTGGCGATGAGGAGCGAGACCAAGATGACGCCGGCGGCCAGGAAGATCATCAGATCGCGCTGCGGGAACGGCTCGCCGTTGCCGACCATGAACGGAATCGTGAACGCGCCCGCCAGCGTGATCGCGCCGCGGATGCCGGACAGCGACGTCAGCCCGATTCCCCGCCAGTCGTAGCTTCGGCTGGCGCCGGGCTTGGTCAGCCGCTCCGACACGGCGAGCCAGAGGAAGCGCAGCGCGATGAGCAGCAGGTAGATGGCGAGCACGTACCCGACGACTTTGAAGTTGTCATACGCCCGGTTGCTGAAGATGCTGGTCGCGATGGACGGGAGCTGCAAGCCGAGCAGCACGAACACGAGCCCGTTCATGATGAAGAGAATAATATTCCATGTGATCTCCGACACGAACTTCTGCTCGATCGTCGTAAAGCCGGAGCGGTCCTGCTCGATCGCGTGCAGAATGCCGCCGGCGACGGCCGCCAGGATGCCGGATACGCCCATGTGCTCCGCGGTGTAAAACAGAATGAACGGTGTGACGATCTGGATGAGCACGTGCACGGACGCGTCCTCGATGCCGAACCGGCGCAGCGCCATCCGTCCCCATATGATCGCGAGCGCCAGCACGGCGCCGACCAGCAGACCGCCGACGGCGATGACGACGAAGCTCCACGACGCCTGCCAGATCGAAAATACGCCCGTGACCGCGGCGCCGATGGCGAACTTGAACGCGACGAGGCCGGAAGCGTCGTTCATGAGCGACTCGCCCTCGAGCACCCGGTGAATGTTCGCCGGCAGCTTGACGCGCGAGGCGATGGCGGAGACGGCGACCGCGTCCGTCGGCGACAGGATCGCGGCCAGCGCGAACGCCGCCGACAGCGGGATGGCCGGAATCAGCGCGTGAATGAAATACCCGCCTGCGATGACGGTCAAGAGCACGAGTCCGACGGCCAGCAGCATGATCGGCAGCCTGAGCGCCCACAGCTCGTCCCGCGGCGTCCGCCGGCCGTCGTTGAACAGCAGCGGCGCGATGAACAGCAGGAAGAACAGCTCCGGCTCCAAGGAGACGTGGATATGCCACGGCAGATAGACCACCAGCGCCCCGAGGGCGATCTGAATGACCGGCAGCGGAATGAATGGCAGCGACCGCTGCGCGACCTGGGAGACGGCGAGCAGCAGCAGCAGGACGAGGACAATTTCGAATAATTCCATGGGTTATTCACTCCGGCATTCATTATGATTTCGCGGGTGCCAGCCTCTTCCAGACGGCCCGCCCCGTCTTCAGGATACCCCGTTCGCGGCCGCTCAAAACTCGCTTGCCGCGTTCGGGATCCCGACCGGTCGCAAAGGCAGGCTCCCCGGGAACAGGGCCGCACTTCCAAAAGCATACGCCAGCGGCGGCACCGCCGCAAGCAGCAGCGCGATGCGGGCAATGGAATCGCGGGCAGGCCGCGCCGGTGCCGGCTTCATCCTGTAACGGCAAAAAGCCGCCCGCAGTCAAGGGCGGCTCGCCGCATTCTTGCGCTAGAACGCGCTTTGAAGCTAGAACACGATTATGAGCTAGAACGCGCGATGAAACAAAACGGCTTCCCGCAAATGAGGCTCGCTCCCGGTCCGCCGGGCCGGGCGCCTGCGGATGCGCGCTCATCCGATATAGACGACCGCTCCGTCCCGCCCGAACGCGGCCGGCAGCTCCTCCGCCAAGCGGCCGGCGCGCGCTTGCAGCAGGGCCAGGCGGTCGCCGTCCAAGGCGCGCTCCGCCCACGCCCGCAGACGCTCGAGCTCGCCGAGCACCTCGGGCACGTCCGCCTTCGTCACCTCGACTCCCGTCGCGAAGAGCGGCACCCACCGCAGCCCGAGCTCCTCCGCGGCGGGCTCCCAGCACGCTTCGAAGAACGCCTCGGTCGCGACCGGCACGTGGAACAGCCGCTCGGCGTCGCTGCCCGGCTCGGGTATGAAAGCACTGATCGACATTACGGTTTCCCCCTAAACAAGACTTGAAAGGTATGGTCCGGAAATTCGGCCCGGAGCGCGTTCAGGCTGTTCTCGACCGCGCTTCGCAGCGCCGGCGTGTCGCCGTCCAGCCGGAAGACGAAATGTTTGATGGACCGGATTTGCTCCAGCGAAGGCACGTCCGGCGTGCCGTGCGCCGTCGCCCGGGTTCCGGCCGCCTTGGAGGCCAGATTGTGGATCCGGGTACGCGTCTTCGCGAGAATCTGCTTGTCGGCGAATTGCTGCGGCGTCTGCGTCGGCAGACCGGTACGCGGGTTGACGATATCGAGTCCGCGGGCCGTCTTGTCTTCGTAGAAAATGCCGCGCTCCGCGTCGATCTCGTCGAACTCTCCGATCGGATTGCCCCGCTGGTCGACAATTTCGACCTCGCGGTAGCCGTTCCCTGCCGCCGGCGCGCCGTCGTCGTCCCGATCGCCGTCCTTCTCCTTGCCGGCGTCCGGCTCGCCGCCGCGGTCCGGATGCGGTCCGACGTCCTCCCGCGGCGGCTTGCCCTCCGGCATCCCCGGCTCTTCCTTCCGGCCGAGCCGCCCGAGCTTCTTCAGCAGCCGCTCGAGCGGGCCGCGGGCCTTCTTCCCCAGCCATTCCGCCGCCCTGCCGAACGGCAGCCGGCTGAGCACGATCGCGGCGACCGCGGCGATCGCGTTCTCCGGCGTCAGCAGCCGCTTCGGATCGCGGATATCCGCGGCGATTTCGTGTCCGCTGCCCGCGATGCCGGGGATCGTCAGCGCGAGGCCGAGCGCCGGCCAAAATTCCAGGAACAGCAGCCCGAGCGCCAGCGCCCCGACGATGATGGCGCCTTTCTCCAGCCCGCTCAGCCGGTCCCACCAATTCTGAAGCGAATCGAACATGCAGGCGAAGCAGGCATCGCCCGAAGGAACGGCCGCGTGCAGCTGCGCCCACGCGGCGAAGCCGGCGGCGGCGCCGGCCGCCAGCAGCACGGCGCCGAGCCCCGCGGCGGCCCGGTACAGCCGTTTCGTCCGTTCGCGGACGGCGTCCTCCCGGCCGAGCGCCTCGGCGTTGCCGTACAGCAGCAGATAAGCCAGCTCCCGCCGCTGCCGGTAGAAACCCATCCGGTAGGCGAACGAGCCGCGGTTCCGGAACAACGCTTCGGCCATGCCCCACAGCTCGGAAAACGGATTGAGGACGGGCAGCTCGCCCGGCAGCAGGGGCAGCTTGCGCCGGACGAGATTGACGGCCCAATAATCGTAACAGACGGCGGCGGCCAGCAGGAGCAGGAACGCCGGCCGCGTCGCATAGCCGCTGCCCGTCCGCGCATGGACGGTCATGACCCAATCGGGCAGGCTGCCCTGCCCGTTGTAGGCGGCATGGTCGAGAATCGCCCAGAGCAGCAGCAGGGCCGGCAGCAGGCAGAGCCACCGCCTGCGCTTGGCGCCGAACCGGACGGCGGCGCCGGCGCCGAGGGCGACCATCGCCGTATGCACGGAATGGCTGACCGTCATGAGCGACGGGAGGAAGCTCTCCTCGAAGCGCCCCGGGAACAGCGCGAAGAAGTCCCAGTGGATCGTCTCCCCGCCGAGCATCGTGTAGCTGTAGCCATATAGATCGGAGAGCTTGCCGGAATTCGTCCAGCGCCGCGACAGCTCCTCGGCCAGCTGGAAGCCCGCGCCCGAAGCGGCGCCGGCGAGCGCGTAATCGCACAGGCTCAGCGCGGACGCGCGCCGCGAGAACAGGAGCAGCGCGCCGAGCGGCAGCAGCTTCCACGCTTCCTCGACGATCGGGGTCAGCACGGCCTGCGACCACGTATCGCGCGTCTGCCCGCCGGCCAGCGCGTGAACCGCGTTCACCGTGAACGCGGTGAACGGCACGACCGCGAGCGCGCCGGCCATGACGAAGAGGGCGGTTTGCCGCCAGGTGAGCGTCTTGCCGCGGCACAGCGCCCAAAACTGCAGGACGACGTAAAACGACCATAAGTACTGCACCAGCATCGTCCGCGATTCCTTCATGAAGACGAGGCTGAGCACGAGCGCCGCCAGCGACAGCCAAGAACACAGCGCATAAGCCGCGCGAAGGGCCGGATAGCGCGCGATAAGCGCTTTCAACGCGCGGAAGGCGGACTCTCCCGCGTCCCGGATACCGGTGCGGATTTGCCATATCGTATTCGCGATTTCGGGTTCCCTCCCCGTTCGGTGTCAGGCGCTGCGGGCGGCGGCGATCTAGACACCAGCCGAGCCAAGCGAGGGAGCCGAAGCGCCCGCACGCGCAAATATATCTTCTTACCCCGGAGAGCGCCCGGCGAAAAGGCGTAACGGAAAAATAAGCCCCCGCTCCCGGGCCGGGAGGAGGGCTTGGCGCGGCACGCGCGGCTGCGGCGGGACTTACGGCGCAAGCAGCTCCGCCTGCGGTCGCGCCGGCCGAGCGAACGAGTCGAACCGCGGCGCCGGATCGATTCGCGGCGGAGCCGCCCGGCGCCCGGCGGCGGCGATTGACAGACTGCGGCGGGACCGCCCGGCGCCCGGCGGCGGCGATAGGCAAACTGCGGCGGCACCGCCTGGCGTAACGTCCCGGCAGACCGCGGCAAGCCGGACCGACGGCCGCTCCGGCGGCTGCGCCTCCTTAGCCGCTTACGCCCGTCCCCGCTCGCGGTTCCGGTATTCGGACGGCGTGCACCGGAACACCGCGCGGAACCGGTTGCAGAAGTAGCTGAAATTGTCGAAGCCGACCTCGAGCGCCGCCTCGCTGACCGACAGGTTCCGGTCCTCCAGCAGCGACGCCGCGATCCGGATGCGCAGCGCGTTAACGTATTCGACGGGCGTCTGGCGCATGAACGATTTGAACACGCGCGAGAAGTGGCCTTCGCTCATCCCCGCCTCCGCGGCCAGCTCGCGCACGGTCAGCTTCCGGGCGTAATGCGCGTCGACGTACGTGAGCACCGCCTTCAGCCGCTCCTGCGTCTGCGCATCGAGCGGCGAGCGGGACGGCCCCTCCGCGAAGGCGCCGCGGGACACGTACTCGGCGAAGAGCTGGTACAGCCCGCCCTTCAGCCGCAGCGCTTTCGCGGGATCGTCCGCGTCCTCCAGGTCGAGCAGCGGGACGAGGTGGCGAAATAGCGCCGGCGCCAGACCGGGCACGGCGCCCGCGAAGGGCACCGGCACCCCGCGCCCGCCGCGGATCGGCTCGAGCAGCCGCTGCGCGGCAGCGTCCCCGGGGCTCGCCAGCCAGTCCGGGCGGAACACGATCGCCCCGTACGAGCAGGCCGCGCCGCCGCGCGCATAGCCGCCGTGCAGCTCGCCGCCCGGAATGTACAGCACGTCGCCCGCCGTTGCATGATAAGCGGTCAAGCCGATTTGAAACACCGCCTCCCCGCTCTCGACCGCCAGAAACTCCGCTTCCTCGTGCCAATGCGCGTCCAGGATCGGCTCGCCGGCCGCCCTCGCCATCCGATAGACGCCGACGGGAACGCCGGGACTGCCGTGACGGCGGTCTTCCCGCAAATGCCGCATATCCATGCCATCGCCGCCCTATGATCAGAATCGTGTTAATATACAGCATAATACTGCAAGAGATACGTAATTTCAATCAGTATACTGTTAGTAAACGCAACCAATTTCGAACAAGACGAGAGGATGGAACTGATCATGAAATTCAGCGACGGCTACTGGATGACCCGCGAAGGCTACGAGGTGATTTCCCCGTACGAGGTGCACGACGTCGTCGTCGGCGCCGACGGCATCACCGTGTACGCGACGCACCGCCATTTGGAAACCCGCGGCCACACCTTGAACGCGCCCCTGATCACGATGGAGTTCTCGTCCCCGATGAAAGATATCATCCGCGCGAAGTTCTATCATCATAAAGGCGCGCGCCGGCAGGGACCCGCTTCGTTCCCGCTCATGACGCCGGACCGCGTGCCGGTCGAGATCGAGAACACGGCGGACGCCGTCACGCTGAAGAGCGGCGACGCGGCCGTCACGATTACGAAAGCCCATCCGATCAACATCGTCTATACGTATAAAGGACGCAAGCTGACCCGCGGCGGCTCCCGCGCCACCGGCTTCGTCCAAGCGGCCGACGGCCGCCATCACTTCCGCGAGCAGCTCGACCTGGCGATCGGCGAAACGGTGTACGGGCTCGGCGAGCGGTTCACGCCGTTCGTGAAGAACGGCCAAACCGTCGACGTCTGGAATCAGGACGGCGGCACGGCTTCGGAGCAGGCGTACAAGAACGTTCCGTTCTACGTCACGAACCGCGGCTATGGCGTATTCGTCAACCATCCCGAGCTGGTCTCCTACGAGATCGCCTCGGAGAAGGTGTCGAAGGCACAGTTCAGCGTCGCCGGCGAATCGCTGGAGTACTTCGTCATCGGCGGCGATACGCTGAAGGACGTCCTGGCCAACTACACCGCGCTGACCGGCAAGCCCGCCCTGCCGCCGGCCTGGTCGTTCGGGCTCTGGCTGACGACGTCGTTCACGACCAACTACGACGAAGCGACGGTCACGAGCTTCGTCGACGGCATGGCCGAGCGCGACATCCCGCTCGCCGTGTTCCACTTCGACTGCTTCTGGATGAAGGAGTACGAATGGTGCAATTTCGAATGGGACGAGCGCGTCTTCCCGGATCCGCGCGGCATGCTGGAGCGCCTGAAAGCGAAAGGCCTGCACATCTGCGTCTGGATCAACAGCTACATCGCCCAGCGCTCCCCGCTGTTCGACGAAGCGGCGGCGCTCGGCTACCTGGTGAAGCGCGCCGACGGCAGCGTCTGGCAGTGGGACATGTGGCAGTACGGCATGGGCCTCGTCGACTTCACGAACCCGGCGGCGTGCGACTGGTACAAGAGCAAGCTGGCCGCGTTGATGGACATGGGCGTCGACAGCTTCAAGACGGACTTCGGCGAGCGCATCCCGACCGACGTCGTCTACTACGACGGCTCCGATCCGCAGCAAATGCACAACTACTACACGCAGCTGTACAACAAAGTCGTCTTCGAGCTGCTGGAAGAGAAACGCGGCAAAGGCGAAGCGGCACTGTTCGCCCGTTCGGCTACGGCCGGCGGCCAGCAGTTCCCGGTTCACTGGGGCGGCGACTGCGAGGCGACGTTCGATTCGATGGCGGAAAGCCTCCGCGGCGGACTGTCGCTCGGCCTGTCCGGCTTCGGCTTCTGGAGCCACGACATTGGCGGCTTCGAGGCGAGCGCGACGCCGGACTTGTACAAGCGCTGGGTCGCCTTCGGCCTGCTGTCCAGCCACAGCCGCCTGCACGGCAGCACGTCGTACCGGGTGCCATGGCTGTTCGACGAGGAAGCGGTCGACGTCCTCCGCCACTTCACGAAGCTCAAGCTGCGCCTGATGCCGTACCTGTTCGGCCAGTCGGTGCAGGCGAATAAGCTCGGCGTGCCGGTCATGCGCGCGATGGTGCTGGAATTCGGCGGCGACCCGGCTTGCGATTACCTCGACCGCCAATACATGCTCGGCGATTCGTTCCTCGTCGCGCCGATCTTCAACCCCGAAGGCGAAGCGGTCTATTACGTGCCGGCGGGCACGTGGACGCATTACTTGACCGGCGAGCGGATCGAGGGCGGAACATGGCGCAAGGAAACGTTCGATTACTTCAACCTGCCGCTCTACGTGCGTGAAAACTCGCTCATCCCGGTCGGCGCCGAGGACGCCCGTCCGGACTACGACTACGCGTCCGGCGTGACGCTGCAGCTGTTCGCGCTGCAAGACGGCGCCTCCGCTTCGGCCGTCGTGCCGTCCGTAACGGGCGAGACGGCTCTGACCGCGACGGCTTCGCGGAACGGCGGCGCGATCGCGCTCGACGTCGACGGCGAGGCCGAGGGTTGGAGCCTGCTCCTCCGCGGCGTGGACGCGGTCGCTTCCGTCGAAGGGGGTCAAGCCGACGCCGGCGCGGAAGGCGTCCGGATCGTGCCGGTGCCGGGGGTCAAGCGGCTGGTCGTTCGATTGTAAGATTCCGACGAAGCGGCAGCGCCGCAACGAAGAAACGGGAAGCTGCAGGCTCGTGCCTGCGCGCTTCCGTTTTTTTGCGCTTCGGAAGGCGGGACGAAGCGGAATTTTCCTCCGATCGGATGAATAGCCGATATGCCGGCAGGCATAATAAGGCCGTTATTCAAAATCAAAGGAGGAAAATTCGCCCATGCCATACATGAACGCGTCTCTGAGCCAATCCCTGCATCAATGCGAGCAAATCATCCAGCAGCTGGTAAATCAAACCCAGCAAGCCAGCCAAAACTACCAAATGCTGCTGCAGCAGGAGCAGCAAAACGCGCAGCAGCTCGAGCAACTGGCGCAGCGCGAGCAGCGCGCGGCGCAAATCATCCAGACCGCGCTGCAAGGCCATCAAACGGCGATTCAACAGCTCCAGCACATCACGGAGCTGTGCCGTCAAGCCGAACAGATCGCAATGTCGCAGCTCGGCTCGCAAAACCTTCAGCAGCCGATTCAAAGCTTCGGCATGAACCCGTACCAGCAGCAGCACATGCAGGGCTACCAATCGCATTAAGAGCCGGCCGCGGAATGACGATTCTCGCGGACGACGCTCCCCGTATTCCGGCGGGCAAGCCGGAAGCGGCAGAAAAGGCAAGGACTTCCGATATTGCGGACAGCCCTTGCCTTTCTTCCTTTGCGCACCAAGCATTCACGCGCTACCAGACCCGAACTGGAAAACTTTTATTGCGCCCGCCTCGGCCGCCATGGTATGATACTGCTTGTCTTGCGACGCGGAGCCGTGGTGTAGAGGCCTAACATGCCTGCCTGTCACGCAGGAGACCGCGGGTTCGAATCCCGTCGGCTCCGCCATTTCATAATTCAAACGACCTGAGCAGGAGCTTGCCTCCCTGCTCATTTTTGCATCCGAAGGAGGCCGCTCCCATGATGAGAGGACGATTCGCCCCGACCCCCTCGGGGCTTATGCACATCGGCAACGCCAGGACCGCGCTGCTCGCCTGGCTGCAGACGCGCAGCGCCGGCGGAACGTTCCTCATGCGCACGGAGGACGTCGACACGGCCCGCTCCCGCGCGGCGCTGGCGGAGCAGGCGCTGGCCGACCTGCGCTGGCTCGGCCTGGACTGGGACGAAGGGCCGGACGTCGGCGGCCCGTTCGCTCCCTACACGCAGAGCGAGCGGCTCGGCCGCTACGAGGAAGCGCTCGCCGCGCTGGAGCGCGCGGGCCGGCTGTACAGCTGCTTCTGCAGCCGGGCTGATCTGGCCGCCGTCGCCAGCGCGCCGCACGGGCTCGGCAGCGAAGGCGCGGCCTACCCGGGCACATGCCGCGCCCTGACGCCGGCGCAGCGCGCGGAGCGGCGGCTGCGCAAGGAGCCGTCGCTCCGGTTCGCCGCCGGCGCGGCGCCCGTCCGCTTCGACGACGCCGTCGCCGGCCCGCAGGCCTTCCCGCCGGGGGCGGGCGGCGACTTCATCGTCAAGCGCGCCGACGGCATGATCAGCTACCAGCTTGCGGTCGTCGTCGACGACGCCGCGATGGGCATCACCGACGTGCTGCGCGGCGCCGACCTGCTCGACTCCACGCCGCGCCAGCTGCAGCTCTACGAGGCGCTCGGCCTGGCGCCGCCCCGCTTCGCCCACGTCCCGCTGCTGTTCGGCCCCGACGGCAAGCGGCTCGCCAAGCGGCACGGCGGCATCTCGCTCGCCGCCTTGCGGGACGCGGGCGCCGCGCCCGAGCAGGTCGTCGGCTGGCTGGCGCATGTCAGCGGACTTGCCGAGACGGACGAGCCGATCCCGGCGCGCGAGCTGATCCCGCGCTTTCGCATCGGCCGGGTGCCGGCGGAGCACGTCGTCGTCACGGACGACATGCTCCGCCGGCTGCTGCGCGGCTAGCCGCCTGCCTCGCGGCGCGGCGTACGGCTGGTTCCGCGGCGTCTGCCGCGCATGCCGCCGCCTCCCATAACCAACGCGCAACGCGCGAACCGCGTGCGAGCCGCGTGCGAACCGCGCGCAAGCCGCGCACGGCGAACAAGCCGCCCTCGGTCGCGAAGGCGGCTTGCCGCATCGGCAGCTCCGCGCGGCGGAGCTCCATCCTCCTCCAGCGGGGAGGATTTTTTTGTTTCAATTCAATTTCACGTACATTCCCGAGTCATTCCGTATCGTCCCGCGTATTCGCGCGACTCAGCCGTTGCCGCCGTTGTTCGGCCGCATCGCCTTCGTGCCGGTGTCATTGGCGAGCTTCTCGCCGTATTGATCGAGCCGCCCCGGATGGGATTCCGGCCCTCTCCGCTTCGGCTTGCTGTTTCTGCCCGACATGCTTATCACCTCCGTCTCGGATAAGATGGGCGCGAAGCATCGGTTTCATGCACGTCCGAGGCCGGCCTCCCCCGCGCCGCCAACGGCTCCCGCGCATAGAAGAAGCAGAGCCGGGGCATTCTGAAACAGTCAATTCATGGAAAAGGGGGCGGCGGCCTTGAAAGCGGGCGAACAAGCGGTCGAGCGGCTCAAGCGGGATTTGGGCACGTCTCCGGATTTCAACTGCCAGCAGGTCCCGCTCGGCGGCGAAACCGCCGTCTACTGCCTGTATCTGGCCTCGATTACGCAATGCTCCATAATCGAGGAGATGATTCTGAGGCCGATCCTGGAAGCGCGGACGCGTCTGGCCGGCGAACCGGCCCTGGACCCGGCGCGGCTGTCGGACGTCCTGCCGGTCGCCGGGAAGAAGCTCGGCGCAGGCGACCGGGAAGCGGTCAAGAGCCTGCTGGACGGCCACTGCGTGCTGATGACGGCGGATACGGCGGCATTCCTAAGCTGCGACGTGGCCAAGAACGATTACCGCAGCGTCGCCGAGCCGGAGACGGAAGCCGTCATCCGCGGGCCGCGGGAAGGCTTCGTGGAGGACCTGCAGGCCAACATGGCGCTGATCCGAAAGCGGCTGAAGACGCCGCATCTGGTCTTCGAGCCTTTCGTCATCGGCACGGAGTCGGCGACGGATGTCTGTATGGCGTACATGAATAACATCGCGAACGAGGCCGTCGTCGGGGAGTTCCGCCGCCGGCTCGGAGCCGTGCGGGCGGATGGCATCCTGGAAAGCGCTTATATCGAGGAATGGATTCAGGACAAGACACTGTCCCCCTTCCCGCAGCTGACCAGCACGGAGCGGCCGGACGCCGTCGCCGCCAAGCTGCTCGAGGGTCACGTCGCCGTGCTGGTCGACGGCTCGCCGATGGCGCTGGCCGGCCCGCTGACGTTCTTCCAGCTGTTCTCCTCGCCGGAGGACTATTACCAGCGCGCCGATATCGCGACGCTGCTGCGCTGGCTGCGCATGTTCGCGTTCGTCCTGTCCATCTTCGTGCCCTCCCTGTACATCGCGATCGTCAGCTACCATCAGGAGCTGCTGCCGACGCAGCTGCTCATCAGCCTCGCCGCGCAGCGCGAGGAGGTGCCGTTTCCCGCCTTGATCGAAGCGCTGATCATGTTCATCACGTTCGAGATCCTGCGCGAGGCGGGTCTGCGCATGCCCCGCATCGCCGGTCAGGCGATCTCGATCGTCGGGGCGCTCGTCATCGGACAGGCAGCGGTCGAGGCCGGCTTCGTGACGGCGGCCATGGTCATCATCGTATCGCTGACCGCCATCTCCAATTACATCTCGCCGATGTACGGATTCGGCATCGCCCAGCGGATCGTCCAGTTCGTGTTCATGCTGCTGGCGGGGGTCATGGGCTTGTTCGGCCTGCTCTGCGGCGTCTTCGTCCTGTTCATTCACCTGGTGTCGATCCGGTCGTTCGGGGTCCATTACATGGCGCCGCTCGCGCCGATGATGCCGTCCGACTTCAAAGACACGCTCGTTCGGCTGCCGCGCCCGTTCATGCGCGGCCGGCCCCGGGAAATCAAGGCGAAAAACAACACAAGGTGAGCGCATGAAACCAATTGCCGTCCTTCTCTGCCTGCTCTGCTGCCTGCCGCTCTGCGCGGGCTGCTGGGATATGAAAGAAATCAACGAGCTGGCCATCGTCAATCTCGGGGCCGCCGACAAGGATCCCGAGACGGGCAAGATCACGGCGTACTACCAAGTGATCAACCCGAGCTCGCTCTCCAATCGGCCGGGCGCCGCCAAGGCCGCCGTCTACACGTTCAAGTTCGAGGATATCAGCCTCGGCCGCTTCACGAAGCAGACGACGACGCTCATGCCCCGGCGCCTGTTCATGCCGCACATGCAGGTGCTCATCCTCTCGGAACGGTACGCGAAGCAGGGCATTGAGGACATGCTCAATTTTGTGGAAATGAGTCCCGACCGCCGGACGAACATCCTCTTCCTCATCGCGGAGAGCTCCATTGAGACGCTCCTCAACAGCTTCTCGCCGCTCGAACGGATGCCGGGGCGGTATATCCGCTCGCTGCTCGACCTGTCGGACAACGGCTACGGCTTCGGCACGCCGGAGCCGATCCGGGTGAAAAACCTCGTCATCGGCTTGTACCGGAAGCAGGCGACGGTCATCCCGCTGATCCGGTACACGTCGCCGCAGCCCGCGGAAGTCACGGACCGCCTCGAGGAAGTGAACATCCGCAAGCAATCGTTCCTGTTCGCGGGAGGCGCCGTGCTCGTGCAGGGGCGCATGGTCGGGAAGATCGATTTCGAGCAGAAGCAATTGAATTTCATCCTGAACAAGCACGTCACGAGCACGCTCTTCACGCTCCAGGTAGACGGCGGCAGCGTCGACGTCGAGGCCAACGGAATCCGGATCAAGCGCCGCTTCGGCGCGGATGGCGCCGATTACCGGCTGCATGCGGATCTGCGGATCGTGAACAACGGGCAGTCGGTCCCCGTAACCATCCGCAACATGCGGGAGGTCGAGGAGGCGTTCGACCGTTACTTCGAGAAGCAGGCGGACGCGCTGTTCCGGTCGGGAGCAGCCAAGGGCTGGGACCTGCTCGGTCTGCAGGATCACGGCGTGAAGGATTGGCGATCGGCCAAGGTGACGTTCGACATGCGGTCCGAGACTTCTTCCGTCGGCAATACGAACGGACCGCTTCGGTCCGAAAGGAGGAACTGAACGTGGAGCAAGTGCGGCTGAGCGCCTGGCAGATGTTCCTGGTCACCTTTTATTTCACAACGGGCACGACATGGATCGTGCTGACCGGCCCGGTCATCGGCGACGCGGGGAAGTACGCGTGGCTCGTCTGCCTCGGCGCGCTGGCCTACGGCATCCTGCTCGCGCTGCTGTGGCTGTATTTGTCGAGTCGCTATCCCGGCAAAAGCCTGGTCGAAATCGCCGTCGCGGCGCTCGGCCGCTGGGCCGGAGGGGTCATCGCGCTGTTCTATGTCCTGTACTTCGTGCAGATCGCCTCCTGGGTCACCCGGAATTTGGGCGACTTCCTGCATACCAGCATGATGCCGCAGACGCCAGTCGCCTTCTTCAGTATCATGGTGCTGTTCACATGCGCCTACGCCGTCGTGAAGGGCATCGCTTCCATCGCGATGGTGTCGGAGCTGCTCACGCCGTACCTGCATCTCGCCTATTGGGTACCGATCCTCGTCTCGCTCCCGCAGTGGGATTGGCAGAACTTCCACGACAGCCATGCCGTGCCGTTCGCCGCCGCGATCGTGCGGACGAATTACGCCTTCGCCTTCCCGTTCATGGAGACCGTGGCGCTCATGATGCTGTTTCCGTACGTGCAGAAGCGGCTCAGCTCCTCGTACATCCTGGGCATCACGGCGAGCGGCGTCAGCCTGGCGCTCAGCGTGCTGGCGAATATCGGCATCCTCGGGGTCAACCGCGGCTCGCGCCTCATCTACCCGGTGTTCATGCTGTTCCGCGAGATGCAGTTCGCGAGCTTCCTGGAGCATCTGGAGACGTTCCTCGCCATCAACGTGCTGTTCATCGTCTGCCTGAAGCTGAGCATCTTGTTCTACTGCGCCGTGCTGGCGATCTGCCAGCTGCTCCGCATCGAGCGGCGGCAAGTCGTAGCCTTCCCGCTCATCTGGATTTTGTCCGCCTATTCCCTGCTGTTCCATAACGTGATCGAGAACATGGAGTGGGTGCAAACGTATTTGTTCGCCTATTACTTGCTGTACGCCGTCGTCTTCCCCCTGCTCCTGCTGGGCGCGGCTTGGCTGCGGAAGGCGGGATCGGCCGGCGCGCCGCTCGTCCCCCGGATCGAATAGACCGCAAGCCGCAGCCGCGAACCCGTACAAAAAAGCGGTTGACCGAAAGCCATGCCTCCGGTCAACCGCTTGCCTATGCCTGCTTATTCTTCCTCGGTCCACACCGGCGCCAGCCGGTACGCGTTCAACACGGGCAGCGTCACGCCGCCGCGTTCCCCATAGACGGCGAGCCCTTCGCTGTCCTCGCGGAATGGATAGACGCGTCCGGACAGCGCGGTCCGCTCGTTCACGATCACTTCCACCGTCGAATGGTCCAGGAAGACCCGGATCTCGAAGCGCCCGGACGCGGACGCCGGCAGCGGCGCCTCCAGCGGGAACCGGTGCATCGCGGCGTCGCCGTTCATGCGTTCCCGGACGAGCCGCACGACGCCGGCGGCGCGGTCGAATTCCAGCGCGCATTCCTCTTCCCCGTCCGGGGAACGGAAGAAGCGGATGCCCCATGCCGCGTCCGGCTCCGTGTCGGCGGCCAGCTCCAGCTCGATCGCCTTGCCGGACGCGGGCAGCGTCCGCTCGCCGGCGAGCGGCTCGTCCGAACCGAGCTCGATCCGCTCGCCCCGGAGCCGATCCAGCTCCGGAATCGGCCGGATCAGCAGCTCGCCGGTCTCCGGATCGAGGCGCAGGATGCGCGGCACCGCCTGCACGCCGGCCCAGCCTTCGATCGCCGCGCTCTCGCCCCGCCCGGTCTCGGGCATCCAGCCCCACATGATGCGCCGGCCCTGCTCGTCCTCGAACGACGTCGGCGCGTAATAGCCGTCCAGATGGCCGTAATCGAGAATCCCCTCGGTCTCCGCGACGAACGCGAAATCATCCGTCAGCGTGCCGGTCCGGTACGGAATGCCGCGCCCTTGCGGCGAGTACGTCAGCACCCATTTGCCGTCTAGACGGAAGAAGTTCGGGCATTCCCATACCTTGCCTTCGCCCTTCGCGAGCACGTTCAGGAACGTCCACGAGAGCAGGTCAGGCGAACGGTAGATCGTCACGCAGCCTTCGCCGTCAAGCGACCCGCCGGTCACCATGTACCACATGCCGTCCATCCGCCAGACGTACGGGTCCCGCCATTCCTTGATCGTCAGGTCCCCGTGAATCGATCCGGCCAGCACCGGGTTGGCGTCCGGCTTATGCCAGTTCGTCCAGTCCGCGTCGCCGAAGGCGATCCACTGCTCGGCGCCCGACTCGGAGCCGCGCTCCGGCCCGATGCTCGTATAGATCAGCGCCGGACGGCCGTCCTGCATGACGGCGCAGCCGGAGTAGCAGTGCGCCTCGCCGCGCTCGGGCGACGGATGGAGCGCCATCGGCAGCCGCTCCCAATGCACGAGGTCGAGGCTCTTGGCATGGCCCCAGTGAATGTCGCCCCATTTGTCCCCGTTCGGATTGTACTGGTAAAAGAGATGATAGACCCCGCCCGCCTGGATCGGACCGTTCGGGTCGTTCATCCAGTTGCGTTCGGGCCGAAAATGATACGTCGGTTTCAAGCCGCGCACGAATAAGCCAGCTCCTCTCCCCATCTTGAAGGGCGCCGCGGCGCCCGCTTACACGATCTCGGCCAAGAACCGCTCGTACGCGGCGATCGCCCGGTCCATCCGGGCGTTCAGCGCCTCGTCGATCGTCTGCAGCTCCGGCCGCGCGCGGAAATACGCGATCGACTGCCGGATGCCGCGCTCGAAGCTCGTCGTCGCCGCGTAGCCCGGCACGAACGTCTTGATCTTGCGGTTGTCGACGACGTAGCTGTTGCTGGCGTCGCCGAACAGCCCAGCCCGGAATTCGGGCAGAAACCGGGAGATGCACTCGGACGTCATGTGGACGGCCCGCGGCTCCGCGCCGACGGCCCGGCCGATGGCGGCGAGGTATTGATTCCACGTCTTCACTTCGTCCGACGTGATATGGAACGACTGGCCGAGCGTCTGGCCGTTGCCGAGCAGCCCGACCAGCCCCTTGGCGAAATCGGTATTGTGCGTGATCGTCCAGAGCGACGTGCCGTCGCCGGGCACGATGACCGGCTTCCCCCGCTGGATGCGGTCGATCAGCGTCCACGGATGCGCGCCGCTCGTGACGGCGAACGGAATCGCGGTCTCGCCGTACGTATGCGAGGGGCGCACGATCGTCGCCGGGAAGCCCGTGTCGCGATACGCCTGCAGCAGCCGCTGCTCGCAGGCGATCTTGTCGACGGCGTAGTCCCAGCCGGGATTATGCTGCGGCGCGGACTCGTCGAAAACGTAATAGCTCGGCGGACGCTGGTACGTCGCGACCGTGCTGATGAAGATGTATTGGTTCGTCTTGCCCGCGAACAGCCGGACGTCCCGCTCGATGTCCTCAGGCTTGAAGGCGATCCAATCGACCACCGCATCGAAGCGCATGTCCGACAGCAGCTCCCGCATGGCAGACTCGTCGCGGATGTCGCCGAGGAGAATGCGGGCACCTGCCGGCGCGCGCGTCCCCCGGTTGCCCCGGTTCAGCAGATAGAGCTCGAATCCCTGCCGCACCGCGAGCTCCGAGGCCGCCGTGCTGATCAAGCCCGTTCCTCCGATAAATAGCACTTTCATGATGGCAGCATGCTCCTTTTAAGCGCGATTGGGGCTCGTGGCGCTACTCATCGCCGAATACGTTCGCCGGATACCCGGCCCCGAACGGCGCGTCCGGCCGTTCGTATTCCCCGGCCAGATAGCGGCGGACGGGCGTCGCCCGCGCCAGGTAATCCGGATCGTTCGCGAACCGGTCGGAGAATCGGACCCACGGCGGACTGTAGATATAATGCATGGTATAACGGTCATAATCGCCGTCGTGCGCGTAGGTGCGGTGCCAGACGGCGTTGTGGAACAGCAGCACGGAACCGGCCGGCGCGCAGATGACGTGGCCGATCGGCAGGTCGCCTTTCGCTTTGCGGAGATCGGGCGGGAGCGGTACCTGCGCCCGGTGGCTGCCCGGGATCATTTCCATGTTGCCCATGCGGGGCAGGGATTGATCGGTCAGCAGATACGACGCGCGCAGCTGCAGCAGCGGAATCGGGTAGCCGAGCTTCTTGAAATCATAGGCGCCCGAGCCGTCCTGATGCCAGCCGCCGAAGCCGCCGAACGCCGGCTGCTTCGTGCACCACGCGGATTGCAGAATGAAGCGGTCGCCGTAGAGCGCCCGGACCTTCGGCAGGACGGCCGGATGATCGACCAGCGCGTCGAGCGCCGGCTCCGTCTCGAAGCCGCGGCCGACTTGGGCCCAGCCTTCCGTGCCTTCCTTCTCGTGCAGACGGACGGACGCTTCCAGGCATGCCTGGATCTGATCGGCGGTCAAGACGTTCGGAATGACGAGATACCCCCAGGATTCGAACATGAACCGGTCAAGCTCGGTGAATGCGCCGGGCTCGGAAACAGCCTGAAGTCCTTGATGCGGTTCAGCAGCCATGCGGACAACCTCCCGTTATCATGAATTGAGAACTGGCTGTGGGCGCCGACCGGCAAGCTTGCTTCTTCGGGAACGTACAAGGTCAGCGCGGACAGAGGATTGCTGCGCCGTCGGAAGGGCAGCCGAATCACCTCCAAACGCGTTCGGTCAACCAGAATATATCATACATATATAATATGTACAATAATACAAATTCAACGAATTTACCTGCGCGAAGCGCGTTCGCACGGCCGCCCTCTCCGCTTCGGAGCAGAGGCGATGCCCGGCGGGAGGCGGGTCTTCCGCATCGCCGTCGAAGGAAAGGTTGCGCTTGTCGATTCGGATAATATGTAAGGGCTTTCTTCTTGGAGCACGGTGAGGCGCGCCGCCTTGGCGAGTCAAGGAGGCCCTACAGCGAGTAAGGCGGCACCCCTACAAGTCAAGGCTGCGCCGTTTCGCCAATCTTCTGCCGCCGCAGCATATGCGCCAGATGGCGTTCGCCCCATTCGTCCATCATGTCCAGCACGGGCTCGATCGAAAGTCCATGCTCGGTCAGCGAATATTCCACCTTTGGCGGAATGACATTGTACACCGTGCGCCGGACGATGTCGTGCTCCTCCAGCTCGCGCAGCTGGGAGGCCAGCATCTTCTTCGTAATATCCGGAATGGCGTGCTGCAGCTCGCTGAAGCGTTTCGTTCCTTGGAACAGATGGTACAGAATCGTCAGCTTCCACTTGCCGACCATCACCGCGTGCGCGTATTCGACCATGCATGCTTCCTCGCCGCTCTCGTGCGCCACAACCCCCGCCCCCTCGCATCGTTACTTCCATGTGACCTGGCTACAATATTGTGCCTACTTCCCATTAGCCTGCGCACGGAGCCATAATTACATGCACGGACAGACGTCCCACATCCCAGAAAGCAGGTGCATCCTCATGAACCAACCATCCGACACGAAAACGACGAACGGCCGTCCGTTCGAGATCGGCTTATACACGTTCGGCGACTTGATCCCGCCGCCGGGAGGCGGCGCCGCGGTCTCATCCGGTCAGCGGCTGCACGAGATCGTCGCGGCCGCGAAGCTCGCGGACGAAGCGGGATTCGACGTCTTCGGCGTCGGCGAGCATCACACCTCGGACTTCGCGGTGTCCTCGACGCCCGTCGTGCTGGCCGCGATCGCCCAAGCGACCAAGCGGATCCGGCTGTCGAGCGCCACCACGGTGCTCAGCACGGTCGATCCCGTCCGGCTCTTCGAAGACTTCGCTACCGTCGACCGGCTGTCGGACGGCCGCGCGGAGATCATCGCCGGACGCGGCGCCTTCGTCGAGTCTTTCCCGCTCTTCGGCTACGATCTGGACGATTATCGGGCACTGTTCAAGGAGAAGCTCGAGCTGCTGCTGCGCCTCCGCCGCGACGAGCGCGTGACGTGGAGCGGCCGCTTCCGCAGCGCCTTGCAGGACGCCGAGGTCGCGCCGCGGCCCGCGCAGGCGGAGCTGCCCGTCTGGGTCGGCGTCGGCGGCACGCCGGAGAGCGCGGTCAACGCCGGACGTCTCGGGCTGCCGATGGCGCTGGCCCTGCTCGGCGGCTTGCCGGAGCAGGCCAAGCCGCTCGCCGATCTGTACCGCGATGCCTGGCGCGCGGCCGGCCACGACCCGTCGAAGCTGCGCATCTCGGTATCGAGCCACGGGTACGCGGCCGAGACGGCCCGCGCGGCGAAGGACGAATTTTTCCCGCATTACGCCGCGTACATGAACCGCTTCCTCGCCATGCGCGGCCGCGGCGGGGTCAACCGGCAAGGGTTCGAGCAGATGGCCGCGCCGGAAACGGCGCTCGCCGTAGGCAGCCCGCAGCAGATCGTCGAGAAGATTCTGCATCAGCGCGAGTTGTTCGGACACGACCGCCATCTCATCCAATTGGACATCGGCGGCATGCCGTACGCCAAGGTCGCGAAGACGATCGAACTGCTCGCGGCTGAAGTCGCGCCCGCCGTCCGGCGGGCCGCTGCCGCGAAGTAAGCTTAACGCGCACGCAAGCGTCCGGCGCCGACCCGAGGAGGGAAGGCGCCGGACGCTTGCCGCTTGCGGCTTGCCGCTTGCGGCTTGCCGCTTGCGGCTTGCCGCTTGCGGCGGCCGACGACCGCTCTAGCCGTTGCGGTAATGCCGGATTGGATCCGCGTACGCCGCCGCCGGCTCCTTCGCCGCCTGCGCCTGCTGCGATTCCGCGTTCGCGTACACCCGGTCCGGCAGCGGCACCATCGGCTTCGGCGCGTTGCTCGCGAGCGGGCGGAGACAGTTGCCTTTGCCGCCCGCCAAGATGACTGCTTTCAGCGCGATCCCTCCACTGGTTCGATTGCGGCAGCCGCTTCCCGGCTGTAGTAGAGCTGCGATTGCTCCCGCAGCACGCGGCGGTACACGGACGCCGTCCGTTCGGCGATCCCGCCCCAGCCGTAGACGGATGCCGTCTTGCGCAGTGCGCGCTCCGCCATCGCCGCGGCGCTGCGCTCGTCCCGCAGCAGCAGGATCAGCCGGGACGCCAGCGAATGCGCATCCCCGGGCAGCGCCGTGTAGCCGTCCTCGCCGTCCGCGACGATCTCCGCCAGGCCGCCAGTGCCGGATACGACGACCGGCACCCGCGCCGCCATCGCCTCCAGCGCCACAATGCCGAACGGCTCGTACAGGCTTGGAAACGCCGCCGCGTACGCCGCGCGGAGCAGCCGGCTGCGCGCCGCATCGTCGATGAAGCCGGCGAAGTGGACTTTGTCCCCGATGCCGAGCTCGGCCGCACGGGCGCGCAGTTCGACCAGCATCGGTCCCTTGCCCGCGATGACGAATTTCGCCTCCGGGCAGGCTGCCAGCACCTCCGGCGCGCTCTCGAGCAGGACGTGCACGCCCTTCTCGCGCACGAGGCGCCCGACGAAGAAGACGATTTTCTCGTGCGGCAGGGCGAGGGCGGCGCGGTCGGCGGCGCCGTCGTCCGCGGCTTGGCTCAGTGCCGGCTCGACTCCGTTCGGGATGACGTCGAGCTTGTCCGCGGGCACGGCGAACAGCTCCCGCAGCTCCCGCTCCATAGCCTGGCTGCACACGATGACCCGCCACGCCTCGTAGCACAGCTCCCACTCCCGGTGATGAATCGTGCGCTGCAGCCACGTGCGGATGCCTTGGTTCCGCCCGTGCTCGGTCGCATGGATCGTCGCGACGAGCGGCAGGCCGAAGCGGTGCTTCAACGTCTTGGCCGCCTGATGCACGAGCCAGTCATGGGCGTGGACCAGGTCGAACGCAGCGCCCTCCCCGATCAGGGCGGCGGCGTAATCGGCCATGGCGAGATTGAGTTGGAAGATCCAATCCATGAACGGCTGCCCATCGTGCTGGTACGTCCGCAGCCGGTGCACGTGGACGCCGCCGTCCCGTTCGTAGGCCGGGCGGCCGTCCACGCGGCAGGTGACGACATGAACCTCAGTCCCCTCCTCGGCAAGCTTGCGGCTCAGATCGTGCACGTGCCGCGACAAGCCGCCGACGACGAACGGCGGGTATTCCCAAGCAAGCATCAGAACCCGGAGCGCGCGTCCCGCCGGCGCCTGTACCCGATCGCCGAGGTCCCGGACTTCGGCGCCGGTCCCGTACAGCCGATAATCGAGCGCGGGGAACGCCGCGTCGCGCCGCTCGACGCGGGCCAGCCAGCGCTCGTCGAGGATGCCGCCGCGCAGCATGCAGCGGAGCGCGCGGAAGCGCGCGGCATGGGTGCCGAACCGGCGCTCGGCTTCGTCCTTCGCGCCGGCGTCGCCCATGCGCAGCGCGAGGTCGCCGTCCTGGGCGAGCAGCAGCTCGCGCGCGGCTTGATCGAGCGCCCGGCGGACGAGTCCCCGCGCATCCGGGTGCCGGTCGGCCAGCTCGATCATCTGCGCTTCCATCTCGTGCAGCCGGCGGTAGATCCATTGATTGGCGCCGTTCAGCCACGCGTCGCCATAGCCGCCGCTTCCGGCGCTCGCGAACGACGGACGGCACTCCTCGCAGCGCGTGCCGGCCTGCGCCTGCAGATACGCGCCGGGCGACGTCGGCGCGAGCGGGCTGTCCGCTTCGGCGAGCGTCCGGCACAGCCGGTCGAGCCGCGCCGCGCCTCCACGCCGCCACGACGCGGACAGGAGGTCGAAGCAGGCGGTAACGACCGGCGCCTTGCCGTTCCCCGGCCGCGCCGCCTCCGCCCGTCCGGCCCATGCGGCCGGGAAGTCTTCGCGGTCCGTCTCGGGATCCCGCGCGAATGCAAGCATCCCGCCAAGCGTCCGGACCGGCGCATGAAGGCCGCCGGACGGCTGCGGATCGGCGTACCGGAATGAATGGGCCTCGACGATGCAATAGCCGAGTCCGCATTCCCGCAGCACGCGGTCGATCCCGTCCGCGTAGCCGCCGCCCGGCAGCCAGATGCCGGCCGGCGCCGTGCCGAGCAGCGCGGCGTGCGCCCGGACGGCGGCGCCGATCTGCGCGCGAAGCGCCTGCTCCGTGCGAAGGTAGGGGAGGAAGGCATGGGTCGCGGCGGACGTCAGCAGCTCCAGCCGGCCCGCGTCCGCCAGCGCCTTGAAGCCGGCGACGAGATTGCCGCCGTATATATCGGTCAAGCGCGTCCGGGCTTGGCGGAGCTTGTCCGCTTCCGCGCGGACGCGCGTATCTGGCTCCGCGATTCGAATCAAGCGGTCGAGATAGCCCCGGTACCGCGCCTGCAGCGGCGGATCGGACAGCATGGACAGCAGCGCCGGCGACAGCGACAGCGCGAGCCGCGCCGGGACGCGGTCCCGGGCAAGCCCGTCCAAGACATCCAGCAGCGGGAGCATGACGTCCGTCGCCGCTTCGAACAGCCGGCGCTCCTCCGGGCTGCCCTCGGGCTGCGCCTGCGGGGCGAACGGCAAATGGGCGTGAAGAACGATCGAGAGAAATCCTTTATCCACAAGCGCCTTCCTTTCCATGGTCGAGTCGTTAAGTTGTGATGCGATCGATCGCCCTTCCGCGGCGTCCGCGTAAGGGCCTGTCAAGGCCGAAGCCGCTCGTGCAGGGCCGGCGTCTCCGCCGTGTTGGAACGAAGCACGGCCACGAACCGGCCGTCCAAGGCCGTCGTGCCGAGATCGGCGCAGAAGACGGTTCCGGCGGAAAGTCCGTGCACGAACCAATTGTCCGCGCGCCCGTCGATCCGAACGTCGCGATAGCGATTCGCGTTGTCCCCGTCGAACGATATATAGGTCACGTCGTAAATCCGCAGCAGCTTGGGCAGCTCGTCCCACGCGCAGTGGAAATGCTCCTCGATCATCCGGATGCGGAGCTCCGTGAGCGTCCAGTAGACGTACAGCGTACCGGGATCCCGCGGCAGCAGGACGAGCACGTCGTCCTCAGCACGGTCCGGGCCGAGGCTATCGCCGGCGGCGTCAAGCCACGCGGTCCCGCCGTCTGCCGGTGTCTCCGCAGCGGTCGCGGCAGCGCCTTCGGCATAAGCCGCTTCCATGGCGGCCCGCCAAGCGGACTCGCCATCGCCCAGCGCCTGCGCGGACGGCGCAGCGGCCTCGCTTGCCGCATGGGCCGCCTCCGCGGGCGCTTGTCCCGCAGCTTCGCCGGCTGCCGGCGCCTCCGCGGACGGCGCATCGATTTCGCCCGCCGCAGAGGCTGCCTCCGCAGACGCTTGTCCCGCCGCCTCGCCGGCTTCCTGCGCCTGCGCGGACGCCGCCGCAGCCTCGCTTGCCGAACCGGCCGCCTCCGTGAGCGCTTGTTCAAGCGCCCCGCCGCCGGCCGGTTCGGCGTCGATCGGCGCGCCGGGCCGTCCCGCCGCTTCGCCTTCGTCCCCGCCGTCCGCTTTCCTGGGCCTTCCGAGCTTGCCCAGACGGTATTGCACTTTCCCGATGCTGAGGCCCAGCCTATCCGCGATCGCTTTGTGCGTCAGACCTTCTTCTTTCAACCTTCGGATCTCGTCCAACATAAGCCGGCCTCCTCCCTTCGAATCGCGGCCGTTCACGGCTTCGCGCCGTAGTCCAACCACGTACCTCCGCATTATATAGAGAACTTGGCGATAATTTACTCGAAACCTGACACGAAAATAAATTGGGGACAACGTCCCACCCGCCTGAATGTCCACGCGTCCTTCCCCCCAAACTACAGCTCGGATTCGGACGCGCTGCCCGCCGGAACTGTTTGCGCCGCGGCGCGGGCAAGCGGTTTCGGCCGGCAGTCACAGCCCCCGGTCTCGCGCCTGAGGCGGCCGACCCACGCCCCGCGTTCGCGCCGTTGTCGAACCATAGCCGTTTCCGCGCGGGTTTCGACGGGCGAACTCGCGGGAAAACGCGAAAAACCGCAGCCTGGCGCGGCTGCGGGTTCCCAAACGCATGCAAGTGATACGCATTTTCCTTAAAAGTTTAAAGTTCCGATCGCCGGCGACTAGCGGTAGGCAGCAGGCGGCAGACGGTTACGCTTCGGCCAAATAAGCCGCCAGCTGGTCGAACGTGCCGCCGTAGCCTTCCTCCATCGACGCGAAGCCGCTCCGGAACACCCGCTCCTCTTCCGGCGTCGCGTTCAGGGGGCTGCTCTTGAGCAGAATCGTCGTGCGGGCGCCCGCTTCGGCGAACGTGACGTCGTTAAGGATCTCGAGCGGCCAGTCCTCTTCGAACGGCGGACGGACGCTCTGTCCACTTTTTATCCCGAACCCGATCATCTATGACAAACCTTGTCACGATTGCGGTTTATACTCGACCTCGAGCCCCGGCCAAGCGGCTGGGGACCATTCACGACATGCGAAGGAGATGGTTCAGCATGACCTATCAAGCTACTCCGTTCATTCTGCTGGGCGGCGAGGCGAAGGCCGCGATCGCGTTCTACGCGCGCGCCTTGAACGCGGAGATCGCCTTTACCCAAACGTTCGGCGAGGGACCGGCCGATCCCGGCCACCCCGTCCCGGACGCCGCGAAGGACCGCGTCGCGCACGCCGTCCTGAAGCTCGGCGGCGCCGACCTGTTCGTCGCGGACGCGTTCCCCGGCACTGCCGGACCGGACGGCGGACGCGTCCAAGTCTGCCTCACGGTGCCCGACGCCGAAACGTCGCGCCGGTTCTTCGACGCGCTTGCCGAAGGCGGCCGGATCGTCATGCCGCTTGGGAAGATCCATTTCAGCCCGTCCTACGGCGTGGTAACGGACCGGTTCGGCGTGACGTTTCAAATCTTCACCAGCCGGTAAGCCACAGGGCAAGAGTTACGGGCGGAAAGGCGCGAGCGCACGGCCTTCAGGGCCGGGCACGCGGCCGTTCGCGCGGCCGAAGCCGGAGCAATCCGGCTTTTTAAATGCAACGACGGTCAGGCCTCGCCCGCCCGGCCGTCCGGAAGGGGAACACCGACGCATGAAACGACTGAAGCTATACGCGATGCTCGCCGGCTTTTCCGTCTTCACCGGCGCATCGTTCGATTTGGCCAAATACACGGCCGGTTATTTCTCGCCGCTCGCCGCCGCGGCATGGCGGTTCGGCCTGGCCGCTCCGGCGCTGCTCGTTTTGCTCCACGCCACGGAAGGCATCCGCTTCGCTCCCGTCAGACGGAACGCCCTCGCTTACGCCGTGCTCGGCATCGTCGGCATCTTCGGCTTCAGCGCTCTGTTCTTCTGGGGCCTTCGCTACACGTCGCCGGTCAACGGCGCGCTGATCATGGCGCTTAATCCGCTGCTGACGTCGGTCGCGGGGCGGTTCATTCTAAAGGACCGCATGTCGCCGAGGCAGGCCGCCGGACTCGGCGCGGCGCTGACCGGCGTCGCGATCGTCGTCCTGCACGGCTCGCCGGGCGCGTTCCGGACGTTGTCGTTCTCCGCGGGCGACCTCCTGCTCTTCGCCGCCAACCTCTGCTGGACCAGCTACGGCGTGTTGGGGCGGCGGCTCGTCCGGGGCGGCAGCTCGCTGTCGACGACGGCGTATTCGACGCTCGCCGGGGCGCTCTGCCTGATCGCCGCGGCGCAGTTCGCCCCGAGCCCCGCGCCGCTCGAGCGCGTGCCGCCCGGTTCCTGGGGCGCCATCGCCTTCATGGCCTTCTTCACGAGCGTGCTCGGCTACTCATGGTGGAACAAGGGCATGGCGGAAATCGGAGCCGGTCCGACATCCGTCTTCTTCAACGCGGTTCCGGTCGTGACGATGGCCGTCTCGCTGGCGGACGGCATGCCGGTGACCGCGGCGCAGGCCGTCGGCGCGCTTCTCGTCCTGTCGGGCGTGTGGACGGCCGCCGCCCCGCTCCCCGCAGACCGCCGCGGTCCCGCGTCCTGAACCCCGCCGCTCCGCCGGCTCGCGACGGCCGGCTCTCCGCCCGGACGATTACGAATAGCGCGCCAGCAGCTCGGTCAGCTTCCGCCGGATTGCGTCCTTCAGCTCCGCCGGCCCATGCAGCTCGGCCTCGGCGCCGAGCGCAATGAAGAAGTCCGCGAAGAAGCCTATATCGCCGCCCGGCACGTCCGCGTCGATCGTTCCGCTGCCGTCCTCGCGCACGTCCAGAAGCGGCGCGAGCCACAGCTCGCTCTCGCAGCGCTGGACGCCCGCGCGCGTCAGCGCGGCGCGCAGGCGGACGGGCGCCGCCGGCGCGGAAGCAGCCTTGCGGCTGTCGCGCACGTCGCCAAGCTCGAGCGGCTCCGTGTCCGGATCGGGCGCCGCGGCGCGGATCCGGTCGCAGCGGAACACGCGGTAGCCCTGGCGCTCGAAGCAGTACGCCGTGCAGTACCAGAAGCCGTTGTTCGCGTACAGGCACACCGGCTGAACGCGCCGGCGCTCCGTGTCCGCATCCTTCGGCGCGTATTCGATCGCGAGCACCTTCCGGTGGACGGCGGCATCGAGCAGCAGCGCCAGATGCGGCGTCTCGCCCCGGCGCGCCGGCGTCACGAAGTCCACGCGGTCCTTCATCCGGTCGATCCGCTCCCGGACGTCTCCGGGCATATGCAGGTAGAATTTGCGGAGCGCGGAGGCGGATTCCGTCTCGAACGGCAGCGAGGCGTAATGGCGCAGCGCGTGCACGGCGAAGAACATCGCCGCGGCTTCCTCCTCCGTGAACGCGATCGGCGGCAGTACCCGCTCCCGCACGACCTGGTAGCCGCCGTGCGGGCCGACCTCCGAATAGAGCGGCACCCCGAGCTCGCTCAGCTCCTGCAGATCCCGCAGGATGGTGCGGGTCGACACGCCGAATTCGTCGGCCAGCTCCCGCACCTTGAAGCGCCGTTTCCGGTTCACGGTCATCATCAGTTCCATCAGCCGTTTGGACTTCGGCATGCGGCCGCCTCCTTGATTTCGATTATGCCTGCAGTTTATCAGACATTCATGACAGTTTCCGTCACCATTATGCGTTACGCTAGGCGCGCAAGCAACTTCAACCCGTTAGGAGTGATCGACGATGGGCAAATTCACCGCCCTCTTCTTCCTCGTCCTGTTCATGATCGGCACCGATACCTTCCTCATCTCGCCCTTGATTCCGACGCTGCAGGCCGAATTCGGCGTCTCGACGGGCCATGCCGGCTGGATGATCGGCGCCTACACGCTCGGCTCCGCCCTCTTCGCCCTGATCGCGGGGCCGCTGTCCGACGGCTGGAACCGCCGGACCGTCATGCTGTGCGGCCTGCTCGGCTTCTCCATGACGACCGCGCTGTGCGGCTTCGCGAACGGCTTCCGGACGATGTGCCTGCTCCGCTTCCTGGCCGGTGTCAGCGCCGCGTTCACGGCGCCGCAGGTATGGGCGTCGATCCCGGCCGTCGTGCCGGCGGCCCGCGTCCCGAAGGCGATGGGCGTCGCCTTCTCGGGCCTCGCCGCCTCCCAGGCGTTCGGCGTGCCGATCGGCAGCTGGCTCGAGGCCGCCCATTGGTCCGTCCCCTTCTGGACGATCGGCGCCGCCTCGCTGCTGCTCGCGGCGGCCGTCTACCGCCTCATGCCGGACGTGAAGCCGGCGGCCGCACCTGCGGGCGGACGGGGCGCGATCCTGCGCCGGTACGCCCCGCTTGCCGCGAGCAGCCGGGCGAGAGCCGGCTTTCTCGCTTACCTGCTGCTCCATCTCGGCAGCGGCGCGTCGCTGGCCTTCGCCGGCAAGTGGATGGCCGACCGCTTCGCGCTGCCGGTTGGCCAGATCGGCACGGTCATGATGTTCCTCGGGCTCGGCACGCTGCTCGGCAGCCTGCTCGGCGCGTATCCGGCCCGGAATCTGGGCCGCGCGAACGCCGCGGCGGCGGGGATGACGCTGATCGCCGCGCTGTACGTTATCGGGCCGCATCTCGGCAGCCTGCCGGCCGCGACGGCGCTCTACCTGCTCCTCTTCGCGCTGCTCGGCACGGTCTTCCCCGTCGTCATGGAGGCGCTGACGTCGCTGAACGCTTCCATCCGGGGCACGATCTCCAGCCTGGCCAACGCGACCATGAACGGCGCCAACACGATCGGCGCCTGGACCGCGGGCCTGCTCTACGCGCAGCTCGGCGGCTACGCGGCGATCGGCCTCTTCTCGGCCGTCTGCCTGCTGCTCTCGCTCGGCGCGTTCCTCGCCGGCGGCGTGCTGGCGGAGCGGGCGCCGGCGCGCGGCGGCGGGGCGCCCGCCAAGCCGTAACCCGGCCGCGCGGCGGCCAAGCTCGCGGCGGCCCGGCGCGCGGCCGCCCGGCTCACGGCGGCACGCTATATCACGCCATATCGCCGGCTCGCCGCAGCCTGCAGCCGGCTCGCCGCTCCGCGGCACGCCGAAAGCCCCGGGCAAGTACAACCTTGCCCGGGGCTTCGCCGCGAAAACCCGGCATGCCCGGCCCCGCACCTTCACTTCATCTTCCCTCCGCGAGAACCCGGCATGCCCGGCCCCGTACCGTCACCTCATCTTCTCTCCGCGAGAACCCGGCATGCCCGGCCCCCTACCGCCGCTATTTTTCCCTCCGCGCGGCCCAGCCGCTACAGCCGGCTCTGCCGCCGGTATTCCGACGGCGTCACGCCGATATGCTTGCGGAAGTTTTTGGACAGCACGTGAATGCTGGAGTACCCGTATTTCTCCGCGATCTGCGTGATCGACGCGTCCGACTGGCGCAGATCGCACTTGATCCGCTGCAGCTTGCGCTGCAGCATGTAATGCTTGGGCGAGAGGCCCGTCTCTTCGCGGAACAAGGCATAGAACCGGCTGCGCTTCAGGCCGGCCTCCGCCGCGTACCGCAGCAGTTCGCGCTCCTCGAGCTCCTGCCGGCTCGCGACCAGCCGCAGCAGCTCCCGGATGCGGGGATCGCCGCCGCTGCCGGCATCCCGGTACGCCGCCGACAGGAACAGCGACAGAAACACCTGGAACTCGCCGCGCCACCGGATCGCTTCCCCAACGGCTTCCCCGGCGGCGTCCCCGCCTCGCTTGCCCGGCGCCTCGAGGAACCGGTCATGGTACGACAGCCAAAATTCCACGTCGGCGGCCGCGGTCACGGGCTCGATCCGAAAATCGGGCTGCTCGTCCATGTACGCCATCACCGGCCCGCCCGCCCCGGCGGCGTAATGGAAAAACTCACCCTCGCCGACGAACGGGCGGCGCCGCGGCCGCCAGTCGAAATACGCCTCCCGGTGGATCATAGGGTCGGCCCCGTCTGCCCGCCAGCGATGAACCCGGCCGGCCGGAATATAGACGAGGGCGCCCGGCTTCAGCGCGTATTCCCGCCCGTCCAGGCGCAGCCGTCCCTCGCCGGCCTCCACGATGATGACGGCGTTCGTATACGCGGCCCGGTCCGGCGTCGTCTCTTGCGGGCAGTACGCGTACCGCCTCGCGAACAGCAAGTACGGGTGAAGGGGGGATGGATCGATTCCTGCAGTCTCGTTGCCGCGGGTGGCAGCGCTCATCCGTTGACTCCTCCTCGAGCGGAATCCGGTCCCGCTTCCGGGCTGTGCCGGCTGCGATTCGTTTCATTATAAAACCGCCCGCGCGGGCGGGACAAGCGATCCCTGCCGCGCGGACGGTTCGCCGTGCGGCCGTCTATTGCTGCTTTTGCTTCTGCGTATCGTACGCCTTCTGATAGATTTCGAGATACTTCTTCAGATTCAAGCCGTCGAAGCCTTTCACGTAGCCGTCCCACTCCGAGTCGGTCAGCTTCTTGGAGCCCGTCACGAACTGCGCCATGTTGGAGCGGACGTACTCGTTGATCTGCGTGCGCAGCATGATCGCTTCGTTGGCGTCGTTCTCGTCCATGAAGATCGTAAGCGGGAACGTCTCTTCCGGCTGGCGGTTCTCGTAATTCTTGGCCGTCTCCGTGAACAGCCGGAATTCGTAGCCCTGCTGCGACATCATGTCCGCCGGGGCCGTCCACGATTCGCGGATCGCGCGCGTCCGCCGCGTGATGCCCATCTGATCCCAGGTGTCGTTGAACGTCGTGCTCAGGTTCCAATATTCCGGCTTCAACGTATATTTGGCCTGGTTGCCGTGCACGTCCTTCTCGCCCGGCTGCGCCTTCGTCCAATACTTGCCTTCGAGGCCGTATTCGTTCATGATCGCGAATTCCTCGGAATACATGTAATCCGCCATCTTGATCGCCGCGATGGCCTGCTCCTCCGTCGCCTTGTTCGTGATGGCGAACTGGCCGTTGCCGTAGGCCTTGTAATACCCGGCGTACGCGGCGCCGCCCGGTCCCTTGAGCGGCGCGACCGTGACGTATTCCTTATGGCGGTTCTGCCCTTCGACCAGGCTGAAGTACATGCCGATATGCCCCGCGGTCACGCTGCCGCTGACGTTGTCGCCTTCCTTGTTGCCGACCTGCGCCATCTGATCGGCGTTCTGCGTGAACGACTCCTTGTCGATCAGCCCTTCGCTGAACAGCTTGTTGATGTACGTCAGGCCTTGGCGCCATTCCGGCTGGTTCGCGGCCAGCTGCACCTGGCCGTCCTTCATGAAGAAGAAATCCTCGTCGTTGTCGTAGATGAACGAGTTCATCAGGAAGTTCGACGGAATCCCGTGCCACGAGTTGAACGCGCCGGACAGCGGAATCTCGTCGGCCTTGCCGTTGCCGTTCGGGTCCTGCGTCTTGAACGCCTTCAGCACCTCGTAATATTCCTCCGTCGTCGTCGGCATTTTCAGCCCCAGCTTATCCAGCCACGTCTGGTTGATCCACAGCTTCTGCGAGTACCAGCAGTGGAAGCAGTCGTTGATGTGCGGCAGCGCATAAATGTTGCCATCGGGCGCCGTGATGGCCGCCTGCAGGTCTTTGTCCTCCGCGAAGGCGCGCTTGATTTCGTTGCCGTATTGGTCGATCAGGTCGTTCAGCGGCCGCAGAATGCCCTGCTTGCCGTACGAGATCTGCTCGGCCTGGGTGAAGTCGCCCGAGAGGAAGATCGCCGGATAGTCGCCGCTCGCCATGATGAGCTTCTTCTTGTCCGCGGCATTGGCGCTCGGGGTCGCGTCGAATTTGAATTTGATGTTCAGCTTGCTCTCCACGGTCTTCGTAACGTCGTTCGTATAGATGTCCTCGATGCGCGGGGACACGCTGATGAACGTATCGAGCGTGACGGCTTTGCCCCCGCCTTCCCCGGCATTGCCGCCGTTCGCCGCTCCGCCGCCGTTGTCGCCGCCGTCGTTGCCGCATGCGGTCAGGAGCAGTACAGCCGCCAGGAACAAACTGAACCATTGCGCGCTTCTCTTCTTTGTTTTCAAGACAGACGCCTCCTTGGTCATAGTCGTGCGATACCTTGCCTTGCCACCGGCACGCCGGCCGTGCCCCTCGCCCCCGATCGGCAGCCTCACCCCCTTGATCAGCCGGGCTCCTTAGCCTCCTTGTGCCTTATCCTTTCAGCGAACCGATCATGATGCCCTGCACGAAATACTTCTGCACGAACGGATAGATCGCCAACACCGGCACGGTGGCCACGACGATGAGCGAGAACTTCAGCAGATCGCGCAGCCCCTGCATCGCCGCCATCTTGTTCGCGTCCACCATCATGCTGGAGTCGATCGAGTTCAGGATGAGGATGTTCCGCAGCACGATCTGCAGCGGGAACAGGTCCGGCGACTTGAGGAAGATGAGCGCCTCGAAGTAGGCGTTCCACTGGCTGACCGCGTACATCAGCACGAGCACCGCCAGAATCGGCTTGGACAGCGGCAGCACGACGCGCCAGAGAAAGCCCAGATCGCTGCAGCCGTCCAGCTCCGCCGCCTCGCCGAGCTCCTTCGGAATGCTGGACTGGAAGAACGTGCGGGCGATGATAACCTGCCAGACGGCCATCGCGCTCGGCAGCAGCATCGACCACCGCGTGTCGAGCAGATGAAGGTTTTTGACCGTCAGGTAGTACGGAATGAGGCCGCCGCTGAACATCATCGTCAGCACCAGAACACCCATCAGAAGGTGGCGGCCGTAGAACGTCGAGCGCGACAGCGGATACGCCATCATGACCGTCAGGCTGACGTTGATCAGCACGCCGAAGACGGTGTAGAAGAGCGAGTTGCCGTAGCCCGTCATGATCTGGGGATTGGAGAATATCGCCCGGTACCCCGCCAGGCTGAAGTCGACGGGCAGCAGCCACACCCGGCCGCTGATGACCGCCTGCGGCGAGCTGAAGGACGAGCTCAAAATATACACGAGCGGATAGAGCACGATGAGCAAGATCAAGATCAGGAACGCGTAGACCAGCGTCAGGAACAGCTTGTCGCCGAACGATTCCCGGATGGCGTTCGATCGCGTCATGGCCGATCCTCCTTTACCATAGGCTGCTTTCGGACAAGCGCCGCGCGGCGTAGTTGACGGTCAGCAGCAGAATGAGATTGATGACCGAGTTGAACAGGTCGACGGCAGCCGAGAAGCTGAAGTTCGCCCCGAGCAGGCCGATCTTGTACACATACGTCGAGATGACCTCCGAAGTGCTCGTGTTGAGCGGGTTTTGCATGAGGTAGATCTTCTCGAAGCCGACGTTCATGATCTGGCCGACGTTCAGGATGAGCAGCACCGTCGCGGCCGGCATGATGCCCGGCAGGTCGATGTGCCATACCTTGCGGATGCGTGACGCCCCGTCCACCCTCGCCGCTTCGTACAGGTCGACGTTGATGCCGGAGAGCGCCGCGAGGTAGATGACGGCCCCGTACCCGATGCCCTGCCAGACGTTCGACCAGACGAAGATGCTGCTGAAGTAGCTCGGCACGCCCATGAAGTTCACGGATTCCATCCCGAACGCGTTCAGAATATGGTCGACGAAGCCGAGCCGCGGCGACAGGAAGAGGATGATCATCGACACCATGACGATCGTCGAGATGAAGTACGGCGCGAACGTCACCATCTGCACGAGCCGCTTGAAGCGCATGCCGCGCACCTCGTTCAACGCGAGCGCCAGCAGGATCGGCGCGGGAAACCCAACGAGCAGCGAATAGAGGCTGATGACCAGCGTGTTCTTGATGAGCATCCAGAAGTTCGGCGATTCGAAGAACGTCCGGAAATGCTTGAACCCGGCCCAGTCGCTGCCGAGTATGCCCTTCACCGGGCTGAAGTCCCGGAAGGCGATCTGTGCCCCGTACATCGGTACGTACTTGAAAATAATCAGATAGGCGAGCGGCAGCAGCACGAGCAGGTACAATTGCCAATGCCGCTTCACCCGCTTGCCCCGGTCCCTGAGCGCCATCGCGCCGCGCCGGGCCGGCGTCGTCGCGGCGTCCTTTCTTTCGAGCACTCCCGTGGTCGACGGCATGTTGCTTCCCCACATCCTTTCGCTTCGGCCTGTCGTGCGGACCTTCGACTCGGAGGTCCCGGCCTGGATTGACTTTCACGATAAAGGAGCGTGGACAGACGGACAACCGCCGATAATCCGCGAGGCGATCAATTTTCCGAAGCCGCGCCGCGCTTGGGCTCCGGGGCGCGGGCGATCAATTTTCCGAAGCCGCTCAGCTTTCCGATGGACGCCCGCCGCGGCCGGACGAACCCCTCCCTGCCCTCGCGCATGGCAAAAAGGCCGGCCGCGAGCAGCTGCGCCTGCTTGCGGCCGGCCTTCGTCCGTGCCCAACCCGCCGCCGCGCTCAGATCGCGGCGTTGCGCTTGCGGAAATCGACGGGCGAGATGCCTTCGACCTTGCGGAAGACCCGGCGGAACGTCGCGGCATTGGCGTACCCGACCCGCTCGCCGACCTCCTGGATGGAATCCGGCTGCTCGAGCAGCCGCTTCTTCGCTTCCATGATGCGCAATTGGGATAAATAATCCAGGAAGTTCTCCCCGAACTCCTCCTTGAACAGCTGGCTGACGTATTTGGCCCCGAGGCCGAACCGCTCGCCGAGGTGGTCGAGCGACAGCTCCGGATTGGCATAATGCTCGGCGATGTAGTCCCGGATATCCTGCAGCAGCTGGCGGTGCTGGCGATGGCCGGAGAGCCGGTCGAGCCGGTCCGCGAACTCGCCCAGCACGGCGCCGAACCGTTCCCGGAGCCGGTCGAGCGTATCGAATTCGTCGACGGCCCGCCCGAGCGGCCCGGCGGCTTCGTGCTGCCACAGCTCGTAATATTCCTTCGACGCCTCCGACAGCTGCAAATCCATGAGCGCGAGGAAGTACCGGCACAGCTCGGCGATGTCGCCCCGCGGCAGGCAGCACTCCCGCATGCCCCGGAAGAAGTCCTCGAAGCGCGTCCGCCACTCGTCCTGCCGCAGGCGCAGCTGCTGGCTCAGCTTGTGGATCGCCTGCAGATGCTTATTCGTCTCCTTGACGGCCGCGCGCGCCGTCTCGCCGTGCACGATGACGCGATCATGGCCGAGCACCGCCTTGAACGTCAAGGCTTCGAGCGCCTGGCGGTGCGACGGCCCCGCGCCCGCGCCGGCCTCGGCCGCGCCGCCGATGCCGATCGTCACCGTGAACGCCAGGTGCTCGCGCACCCAGGACGCGATATGCGGCGCCGTCTCGCGCGCGATATCCCCGGCCGGCGCCTCCAGGAACAGAATCCCCGTCATCCGCACCGGCGACGTCCATTCCAGCCAGAGCTGGACCGGATGCCGGGAGGCGAACAGCTCGTGCGCCGCGCTGCCGACGACGTATTGGAACAACGACCGGTCGCGTCCGGAATACCGGCCGAACGCCCGCTCCGGCTCGTCGATCTCGACGATGAACGCCTGGATGCGCTCGTGCGGCGGCAAGGCGAGCGGCTCCAGCTCCTCCGGCGCGTGCTCGGTCTGCAGCAGCTCCCGGAACAGCGATTTCCGCCGGCGCGCCGCCGTCTCCTCCGCTTCCTTGCGGAACCGCCTCGACTGCTCGGCGAAGTTGTCGATGGCGGTCTCGATGAACGCGAACTCATCCACCGCCAGGCGGCCGAGCGACGGCTTGCCCGGTCCGAACTGATCCTGGATGCGGTAGACGAGATCCGCGATCGGCTTATAGTTCTTCCGGGCAATGTAGACGATCGAGAGGCCGCCGGCCAGGAAGACGAGCAGTCCGAGCATGAGCCATACGCTCGAGAGGCTGGACATGACCGCGACGGCCGTGCCGTTCGCCACCCCGGTCTCCGCCTTCCATCCCGTGTAAGACGACGTCTGCCCGGCGAGCACCTTGCCCCCGGCCGGCGCGCCGCCGGGATCGAACAGCGGCTGGCCGTCCCGGTCGTACACCTGGACGAAGCCCCGCTTCGCGTCGAACGCTTCGCCGAGCATGCTCCTGATCGCGGACAAGCTGACGTTCACGACCATCATCCCGTCCGTGCCGCTGCTGAGCGAGACGTTGCGGACGAGGCTCACGACATCCTTCGGGCGCTGGTTCGGATATTCGCGGAACGGCCGGAACGCGCTCCAGGACGACGTGTACGACGGGTTCCCGCTCATCCGGCTGCGAATGAAACCGTAGTCCGAGAATTTGTCCAGTTGGGTCGTGACGCCGCTGAAGACGATGCCGTCCCGGTAGCGGACCAAATAATACGAATCGATCATCGGCATAGCCTGCTTCAGCTGCAGCATCCGGTTCACGACCTGATAGTTCAGGAAGACGTCGTTCTCGCCGCTGGCCAGGAAGAAATCGTTCAGCAGCTTGCCGGACACCATCTCGCGAATCAGCGTATTGTCGATCGAGCGCAGGCTGACGTCCAGCGACTGCAGCAGCTGGTTCAGGAACACTTCGCTGGAATCCTTCGTGTTGCGGTTGTTCTGTTCGACGAGCGTCTGAAAGAAGACGAAGAAGAGGAGGGAAAATATGATGCAGAATATCGGCAGATAGGACCAGATCGTCTTGCGCAGCCAAGTACGGTTCAAGGATCATCATCCTTTGTACGGAGTTTGAGGCCCTGTCCTCTAACGGGAGGCGGCCATTGTAACCGTATACATTTAATCCCATTATAAAACCGGCCGGACGAATCGTCTTTGTCGTTCCGGCCGACTTTTTGTCCTTTTATCCAATCGTTCCAGGCCCGGTCGCGTTCGAGCGCCTTCGTTAAGGGCGGATAGATGACAAACGGTAAATGGGACGCTTGCTTGACGAGGGATCTGCAGGAAAGGTTCAACATCGTGCCGTATAGGAATGAACGGGCCGATCCGGCGAGGCGGCCGCCGCTTCCTCGCAGCCGGCCGTTTCCCGCCGCGGAACAGCCGCCGGAACATAGCGGCGCGCCGCGCGCGGATGAAGAGGATGAGCAAGGGGATCGAAGGTAAAGTACTATTCGCCGAAGACGCCTTCTTCTTCTCTCCCGCGGCCGAACGCTTCCGCCAGCGCCGCCGCGAGCACGGCCGCCAGCAGCAGGCCGAGCTCCACGCGCGACGGCCGCAGCTCCGCCTGCCGGAGCAGGAGGAACGCGGCCCCGAACGCGGCGCCGCCAAGGCCTCCGTACAGCCTGGGGCGCGGGAGCGGCACGCGGGCGGGGGACGGCTCCGGCTGAGACGGCGCGGCCAGCTCGCCGGCCGCGCCCAGCGTCACGCCGGCGAAGCCGCAGCCGGCGCCGAGCATCGCGGCCGCGGCCGCCGTCGCGTCAGCCCCGTTCCAAGCGAGCAGGCCGAGCAGGCCGGCCGCGAGCAGGGCAAGCCCCGGCCGCACCGAGATCCAGGCCGAGCGCGACAGCATGTTGTCCGGCACATAGGCGCCGATCGCGAGCAGGAAACCCGGCAGCAGCAGCGTGCCCGTCTCGGCTGGTGACAATCCGCCTCCGGCGATAAGCGCGCAGGCGACGGAGACGAGCAGCGCCGCGTAGGCGAAATGCGCCACGAAGAGCAAAACGGCAAGCCGGCGGAACCGGCGGCTTCGGCCGTTCGCGGGTGCTTCCCGGCCGATCGTGAGCGGCGCAGGTTTCCTCATGCTGATCCCTCCTCTATTTTCGCAGGTTCCACGCATCCGCGCCGTACTTCTCGGCGGCGAGGCGCTCGGCCAGCTCCGTCTCGAACACGGTCAGTTCGCCGGGCTCCAGCTCCGCGCCGAGATGTTCGGCAAAGCCGGCGAGGAAGGCCTCTTCCAGGTCCCGGATGGCTGCGGGAGCCATGCTTTTGCGCCGCAGACAGGCATTAATCGCCACGGCATGGCGCTCGAACGCCGCGCGCATCCGGCGCTTGCGTTCCGCGTCCGGGAAACGCAGGACGTCGTGCAGCAGCCCGGCATCCAGCTCCAGCGGGACCGAGCCGTGCTGCAGCAGTGCGCCGTCCGCGCGCATTTGGGCGCTTCCCGCGATTTTCCGGCCTTCGACGACGATCTCGTAATCGGCCGGAGCGTCGAAGCAGGCCGCGGACGCTTGCCCGGGGGAAGCCGGCCCGGCACCGGCCCCCGCCGACGCGCGTTCGGCGTCGTTCGGCAGCCCCGCGCCGCCTCCGGCGCCGAACGCGCGGGCGTCCAGTCCGAGCCGGCGAAAGCCCGCCAGCAGGCCTGCGCTCAGCATGGCGCACGCTTCCGCCACGCCGGCCGGAATGCCCGGATGGTCCTCCGCCACGACCAGGCTGTATGTCAGCTCGCGGTCGTGCAGGACAGCCCGGCCGCCGGTCGGCCTGCGGACGAAGGCGACGCCGCGCGCCTCGATGGCCGCGAAGTCGACGTCCCGTTCGGCGCGCTGGAAGCGCCCGACGGACAGCGTCGGCTCCTGCCAGCCGTAGAATCGCAAGGTCGGCGGGACGAGCCCGCGGGCATGCGCGGTCAGTATCGCTTCGTCGATCGCCATGTTCTCCGCCGCGCTTCTAACGCCGGTGTGCACGAATCGCCACATGGGGCTCACATCCCGAGCGCCAGGCCGTCCGCGCCCAGCATCGCTTCGCCGAGAATTTCCGACAGCGTCGGGTGCGGATGCACCATCCGGCCGACCTGCATCGACGTCGCCTCCAGCAGCCGGGCGAGCGCCGCCTCGCCGATATAATCGGTCACGTGCGGGCCGATCATGTGCACGCCGAGAATAGCGTTCGAGCCTTCCTCCGCCACGACCTTGACGAACCCGTCGGTCTCCCCGAAGACGAGCGCCTTGCCGATCGCCTTGAACGAGAACTTGCCGATCTTGACCGAACGGCCGTCCTCGATCGCCGCCTGCTCCGTCAAGCCGACCGACGCGATTTCCGGCCGGCCGTAGACGCATTTCGGCACGGACGCGGGATCCGGCGCGTGGGCGTCAAGCCCGCAGATGCGCTCGACCGCCGTCACGCCTTCGTGGCTCGCGACATGGGCGAGCTGCAGGCCGCCGATGACGTCTCCGATTGCATACACGCGCGGATTCGCCGTCCGCATGGACGAATCGACGGCGATGCATCCGCGCTCGACGGCCGCGCCGGTCCGCTCGAGGCCGAAGCCCTCGACGTTCGCGGCCCGGCCGACGGAGACGAGCATCCGCTCGGCTTCAAGCGTCTCGGTCTTGCCCGCGCGCTCGATCTGCGCCGCAATGCCGTCCGCGCCGGCCGTCACTCCGCCGTCGGCCAGACGGGCGCCGGTCACGACCTTGATCCGGCGCTTGGCGAACAGCCGCGCCAGCTCACGCGAGACGTCGGCGTCCTCAGCCGGCACGAGCCGGTCCGCGGTCTCGACGATCGTCACCCGCACGCCGAAGTCCGCGAGCAGCGACGCCCACTCCACGCCGATCGCGCCGCCGCCGACGATCAGCATCGACTCCGGCAGCTCCGTCATCGCGAGCGCTTCGTCGCTCGTCATGATGCGCGGGTCGGCCGGCAAGCCCGGCAGCCGCCGCGGGCGCGAGCCGGTCGCCACGATCAGATGGCCGAAGCCGATGCTGTCGGAGACAGCCCCGGCCGCGATGTCGATGATGCCGGCGCGCTCGCCGTCCGGCTCGCAGGACGCGATCGTGCCGGTTCCGGCATATACCGCGATGCCGTTCTTCTTCATCAGGAATTCGACGCCGGCATGCAGCTGCCGCACGACGGCGTTCTTGCGGGCGAGCACGCCCGCGAAATCGACCTCGACGCCGCCCGCCCGGATGCCGAAGCTTTCGCTCCGCTTCATCGTCTCGAACAGCTCCGCGCTGCGCAGCAGCGTCTTGCTCGGAATGCAGCCCTTATGCAGGCAGGTGCCGCCGAGGCCTTCCTTCTCCACGAGCGCGACCCGCTTGCCGAGCTGCGCGGCGCGAATCGCCGCCGCGTAGCCGCCGGGACCGCCGCCTAATATGACGATGTCGTAATCGTTCACGAATCTTCCTCCGCCTCTGTCGTTATGTTATCGGTCATCGTTTCGGTAATGAGTTCGGTTATGATTCCGGTTGCGAATCCGATTGCGATTCCGGTCTCGGTTGTGATTGCGGTTGCGATTCAGGTCTCGGTTGCGACTGCGGTTGCGATTTCGGCCTTGCGGCGCGCAGCCGATCCGTAATCTCCCGCCCGGTCGGCGTCTGTGCCAGTCCGCCGAGCGCCGTCTCGCGGTGCGCGGCAGGCATGGCCGAACCGATTTCCAGCATGACGCCGATCACCTCGTCCGACGGAATGACGCTCCGCACGCCGGCCAGCGCCATATCCGCGGCCGCGAGCGCGTTGACGGCGCCGAGCCCGTTGCGAACGATGCACGGCACCTCGACGAGCCCCGCGACGGGGTCGCAGACGAGCCCGAGCGTGTTCTTAAGCGCCAGGCCGACCGCGTGAACGGCCTGCTCCGCGCTGCCGCCGCGCAGCTCGGTCAGCGCCCCCGCGGCCATGCCGATGGCAGAGCCGACCTCGGCTTGGCAGCCCCCTTCGGCGCCGGAGACGAAGGAATTGTTGGCGATGACGTAGCCGATGGCGCCGGCGGCGAACAGCCCTTCGACGAGCTTCTCGTCCGGCCAGCCGAACCGTTCCTGCGAGCTGACGAAGACGCCGGGGATGATGCCGCACGAGCCGGCGGTCGGGGTTGCGACGATGCGCCCCATCGACGCGTTGACTTCCGATACGGCGAGGGCGTACGCCATCGCGAGTCCCGCCCAGTTCCCGACGGACGGCTCGCCGCGTTCGAGGTACGCGTTCATTTTGCGGCCGTCCCCGCCGACGAGTCCGCTTCGCGAGACGGGGGCTTCATCCAGCCCCTTGCGGACCGCCTCTTTCATCACCTGATAATAGCCGGCCATCTGGCGGAAGGCGTCCTCCTCGGACACGCCGGCTTCGGCCGCCTGCTCCGCGAGCATCAGCCCGCCGATCGTGCGGCCTTCCGCCGCGCACAGCGCCGACAGTTCTTGCAGCGTACGGAATCGCATCTCGACAGCTCCTTAGTTCAAATGAATGACGGCGACCTCTCCGACATGCGGCAGCGACGCGATCGCGCGCAGCAGCGCCTCGTCCGGCATGCGGTCGCACTCGGCGACCGTCAGCGCCGCGCCGCCCCGCCCCTGCCGGCCCGTCTGCAGGTAGCCGATATTGAGGCCGGCCCCGCCGATCGCCTGCGCGATGGCGGCCAGGACGCCGACCTGATCGGCGTGCGCGACGGCGATCGCCGGGTAATGTCCCGAGCAGCCGGCCTTGAAGCCGTTAATCTCGTGAATCTCGATCGTACCGCCGCCGACCGACGCCCCGCCGACCGTGACGACGCGCGCGCCGCGCGCGGCTTCGATCTCCGCGTAATTGGGATGGGGCTTCGCCCCGGCTCCCCGGCGGATCGTCACGCTCAGCCCTGCCCGTTCCGCTTCGGCGAAGGCCGACGGGATCCGCCCGTCGTCCGTGGCGAAATCGAGCAGCCCGCCGACGATCGCGAGATCGGTGCCGTGGCCGGCGAACGTCTCCGCGAAGGAGCCGTACAGCGTGACGACCGCCCGATCCGGCACGTCCCCGAGCAGCTGCCGGGCCGCCCGGCCGAGCCGCGCCGCACCCGCGGTGTGCGAGCTCGACGGACCGACCATAACCGGCCCGATGATGGAAAACACGTCCTTAAACCGCATGGCTTCGTCTCCCCCGAGCGGCGCGGGGCGCGTTACGGCCGGCCATCTCCCGCCGCGCCCGTCCGCTTATTTGCCCGTAATGTAAGCCGCGTACCGATCGGCGCTGAGCAGGCCCGCGACGATCTCCGCCGCATCTCCGTCGACCTCGACTTCCACGATCCAGCCTTCACCGTAAGGATCACCGTTGACGAGCTCAGGCGCGTCCAACAGCGCCTCGTTCACCTTCGTCACGCGGCCCGTGACCGGGCTGTACAATTCGGATACCGTCTTGACCGATTCGATGGAGCCCATCGGCTGGGCCGCTTCGACCTCTGCGCCGACCTCCGGGAATTCGACGAACACGATGTCGCCCAGTTGGCTCTGCGCGAAATCCGTAATGCCGATCCGGACGCGTCCGTCAGCCGCCTCCGCCCATTCATGCTCCTCCGAATAGCCCAGTCCTTGTTTCACTTCGCTCATGTCCAGCATCCTTTCGTCGTATAATTTGATAGCTTGCTTCAGATCCCGTTTTGGAGATCCCGTATGGCGCAGCTTCCGCCCGCAGGGATCGTCCAGCCCTGCTCCGTGCTCGCGGCAGCCGCGCGCACACGCGAAAAAGGACAGAGCTTCGGCCTGTCGCCGAAATCCCTGTCCTTGGTACCTGAGAGTTTAGGCGGCCCGGTCGGACCGCAGTTACCCCTTTGGTGGCTGCTCGCTCTCTCCAGAGCCGCGTCGAATGGCGGTTCATTGTACCTGAGAGATTGATCGTCCGGCCGGCTAGCCGTCGACTTGCTCCTTCGGTGCCCGCAGGGAACGCTTCCCCGGCGGGTCTCTCCCAACCATCGTCATCCGCTTATGATCGCATGTATGCCTAGCTTACCGGAGCGGACGAGCCCATGTCAATATAGCTTACAAGGATTTTATTTTTTTCGGCTTCCCCCGTTGACGTTCGACAAGAATGTCATGTATAAGTAAATTATCCAACCGAATATGCGGATGATGATAACGGGAGAGATCGCGGATCGCAGATCGGCGGCGCCGAAGGAGTAAACCTGATTACGGTGAATCTCTCAGGCAAAAGGACCTTTATCGGACGCACCTCTGGAGAGCACGCCGCACCGGACGCGGGAAGTCCGCGGCGTCACCCACGGTGAAACCCCGGGCAAAACTGCCCGCGGGGCAACTCTCAGGTACAAAGGACAGAGCGGAAAGAACGGACGCCGGGCGGCTATGCTGCCGCGGGCGACGGTTCTTTTTGCCGCTGTCCTTATTTGCGTTTTCGGCCTTTCTTTTTTCGAAACAAAACAGCTGCCTAAGGAGGTTCAATATGGAGAGCCCGCTCAAACGCACGCCGCTTTACCCGCTCTACGCCGAGTTCCCCGAGGCGAGATGCATCGATTTCGGCGGATGGGAGCTTCCCGTCCAATTCGCCGGCATTCAGAAAGAGCACGAGGCCGTCCGCACGCGGGCCGGTCTGTTCGACGTGTCCCACATGGGCGAATTTCTCGTGACCGGCCGCTTCGCCGAGGCGTTCCTGCAGCGGTTGACGACCAACGACGTCGCCAAACTGCAGGACGGCCAGGCGCAGTACGCGCTCCTGTGCTATCCGGACGGCGGGGTCGTCGACGACCTGCTCGTCTACCGGATTACGAACGACCAATACCTGCTCATCGTGAACGCCGGCAATATCGCCAAAGACTTCGAGTGGCTGCGCGAGCATCTGATCGGCGACGTCACGCTCGAGGACCGCTCCGACGCGCTCGCCCTGCTGGCGCTGCAAGGCCCTGAAGCCGCCGCAATCCTGCGGGGGGCCGCGGGCGGCGGCTTTGACGGCAGCCGCCTGGCGCCGTTTCACTTCGCCGCCGATGTCCTGATCGGCGAGGCGAAAGCGCTCGTCTCCCGGACCGGCTACACGGGCGAGGACGGCTTCGAAATTTGCGTCGCCGCGGAAGACGCGCCGCAGGTTTGGCAGGCGCTGCTCGCGGCAGGCAAGCCTCACGGCCTCGTACCGGCCGGCCTCGGCGCGCGGGACACGCTCCGCTTCGAAGCCCGGCTGCCGCTGTACGGCCAGGAGCTGTCGCGTACGATCTCGCCGCTTGAAGCCGGACTCGGCTTCTTCGTGAAGCTGGACAAAGGCGATTTCATCGGCCGCGATGCGCTGGCGGCGCAGAAGGCCGGCGGCGTGCCGCGCAAGCTCGTCGGCATCGAAATGATCGACCGCGGCATTCCGCGCCACGCGATGGCTGTCTACGCGGACGGCCAGCGCATCGGCGAAGTGACGACTGGGACGCAGTCGCCGACGCTGAAGCGCAATCTCGGGCTCGCCCTCGTCGACGCCCGCTTCGCCTCGCTCGGCACCGAGCTGCAGGTCGACGTCCGCGGCAAGATGTTGAAGGCCCAAGTCGTACCGGCCCCGTTTTACAAACGAACCCCGAAGGAGTGATACCCATGGCCAACGCGCATCGTTATATTCCCATGACCGAAGAAGACCGCGCCGAAATGCTCTCGGCGATCGGGGCAGGCTCCGTCGAGGAGCTGTTCCGCGACATCCCCGAGGACATCCGCTACCGCGGCGTTCTTCCGATGTCCCCGGCGCTCGACGAAATATCCCTGCTCGGGCACCTGAAGGAGCTCGCCGGACGCAACGCCGATACCGGCACCCGCGCAAGCTTCCTCGGCGCGGGCATCTACGATCACCATATTCCCGTCGTCATCAACCATCTGGCGTCGCGGTCCGAATTTTATACGGCGTATACGCCGTACCAGCCGGAGATCAGCCAAGGCGAGCTGCAGGCGATCTTCGAATTCCAGTCGTATATCTGCGAGCTGACCGGCATGGCCGTCGCCAATGCCAGCATGTACGACGGCGCGACGGCGCTCGCGGAAGCAGCCGCGCTGGCGTCGGGCGCGACCAAGCGCAAGCGGATCGTCGTCTCCCGCGCGGTCCATCCGGAAGCGCGGGAAGTCGTCGCCGCGACGGCGCGCGGTCTGAACCTCGAGCTCGTCGAGGTCGGCTACGCCCCGGACGGCTCGACCGACCTTGACGCCCTGCGCCAGGCGGTCACGCCGGAGACGGCGGCCGTGCTCGTGCAGTCGCCGAATTTCTTCGGCTGCCTCGAGGATCTGACCGCCATCGAGCCGATCGCCCACGGCGTCAAAGGCCTGTTCGTCGTCAGCGCGAATCCGATCGCGCTCGGCCTGCTCGAGGCGCCCGGCAAGCTCGGCGCGGACATCGTCGTCGGCGACGCGCAGCCGCTCGGCATTCCGCAATCGCTCGGCGGCCCGACCTGCGGCTTCTTCGCGGTCGCGGAACCGCTCATGCGCCGGATGCCGGGCCGTATCGTCGGCCAGACGAAGGACATCGACGGCAAGCGCGGCTTCGTGCTCACGCTGCAGGCGCGGGAGCAGCACATCCGCCGCGAGAAGGCGACCTCCAACATTTGCTCCAACCAGGCGCTGCTCGCGCTGTGCGCGTCCATCTACCTGTCGACGATGGGCAAGCAAGGCCTGATCGACGTCGCTTCGCTCAACGCGCGGAAGGCGCATTACGCAGCCGGCGCGGTAGCGGCGCGCAGCGGCTTCTCGCTTCCGTTCGCGGCACCGTTCTTCAATGAGTTCGTCGTCCGCCTGCCGGAAGGCGTGTCCGTGAAAGAGGCGAACCTGGCGCTGCTGCGCGACGGCTATCTCGGCGGATACGATCTCGGCCTCGCCTATCCGGAATTGGCGGGCCATATGCTAGTTGCCGTGACGGAGAAACGGACGCGCGGCGAAATCGACGGCTTCGCGGCCAAATTGGAGGAGGCATCGGCATGACGAATACGAACTTACCCGTACGCGAGGACGCCGCGGGCGCTCCGGTCAAACCGGACAAAGCGCTGATCTTCGAGCTTAGCCGGCCAGGCCGCGTCGCCTATTCGCTGCCGGCGTGCGACGTGCCGGAGGAAGAGCTCTCCGCGCTCATTCCCGAAGCGCTGCTGCGGAAGACGCCGGCGCAGCTGCCCGAAGTGTACGAACTCGACGTCGTGCGCCACTATACGGAGCTGTCGCGCCGCAATTTCGGTGTCGATAACGGCTTTTATCCGCTCGGCTCCTGCACAATGAAATACAACCCGAAAATCAACGAAGACGCGGCGCGCCTCGGCGGCTTCGCCAACCTGCACCCGTACCAGCCGGAGGAAAGCCTGCAGGGCGCGCTGGAGCTGCTCCACACGCTGCAAAACGACCTCGCCGCGCTGACCGGCATGGATCAGGTGACGCTGCAGCCCGCCGCCGGCGCCCACGGGGAATGGACCGGGCTCATGATGATTCGCTCCTACCACGAGAGCCGCGGCGAACGCCGGACGAAGGTCATCGTCCCAGATTCCTCGCACGGCACGAACCCGGCCAGCGCGACCGTCGCCGGCTTCGAGACGGTGACCGTGCCGTCCGACGCGCGCGGCATGGTCGATCTCGGCGCCCTGCGCGCGGCCGTCGGCAGCGACACCGCCGCACTCATGCTGACCAATCCGAGCACGCTCGGCCTGTTCGAGGAGCAGATCGCCGAGATCGCGCAGATCGTGCACGAAGCGGGCGGCCTGCTCTATTACGACGGCGCCAATTCCAACGCCATCATGGGCATCGCCCGTCCGGGCGACATGGGCTTCGACGTCGTCCACTTGAATTTGCATAAAACGATGAGCACCCCGCACGGCGGCGGCGGCCCGGGCGCCGGCCCGGTCGGCGTCAAATCCGCGCTCGTGCCGTTCCTGCCGAAGCCGATCGTCGGCCGCCGCGACGACGGGACGTACTATTTCGACTACGACCGTCCGGCATCCATCGGCCGCGTGAAGGCCTATTATGGCAACTTCGGCATCCTCGTCCGGGCATACACGTACATCCGGACTTACGGTCCGGAAGGGCTGCGCCACGTGTCCGAATGCGCGGTGCTGAACGCCAACTACATGATGCACCGGCTGTCGTCGCACTACGAGGTTCCGTACCCGGGCGTGTGCAAGCACGAATTCGTCCTGTCCGGCCGCGGGTTGAAGCAGTACGGCGTCCGCACGCTCGACGTCGCCAAGCGGCTGCTCGACTTCGGGTACCATCCGCCGACCGTCTATTTCCCGCTGAACGTCGAGGAATGCATCATGATCGAGCCGACGGAGACGGAAAGCAAAGAAACGCTCGACGGCTTCATCGACACGATGATCCGCATCGCCGAGGAAGCGCGGCTTACGCCGGACGTTGTCGTGAACGCACCATACGGCACGGCCGTCCGCCGGCTCGACGAAACGACGGCGGCGCGCAAGCCGGTGCTGAACTGCTCCTGCGGCTGAGGCGGCCGATGTGCCCCGCCGGCCAGCGACGATGCGCGGCTGAAGCGGGGGCGACGCGGCTCTAACGCGGTGCGGTAGCTCCGCCCTTGGAACGGAAGTATGCGGCCGCAGCCGCAACAATGCATAACCCTGCGCAGCGCAAAAAGCCTCCAACTCGCCTAAAACGGGCGGGATTGGAGGCTTTTTTTAGCTGTGCAGCATACTTCGAACGGCCAACGGAAACCCCGTCCGGCCTTGCTTATACCGACTTGCTCTAGCCCTGCTCGTCGTAAAACTTGACCAGCTCGTCCACCTTCACGGCCTGCCCCGTGCGGATCGACTTGTTGGCGGCGATGCCCGTCAGGATGGACCGCGCGCCGTCGACGTGGTCCGCCGCGCGGTTGAATTCGTCCGCGACCGGAACGCCGAAGATGTCGTTCAGCAGCACCGGGTCGCCCCCGCCGTGCCCGCCGTCGCCCAGTTCGAATTCGGCTTTGTACGGTTCGCCGAACATCGGGAAGACGAGGATCGTCACGCCCTGCACCGCGCCCTCGAGCGCCTTGTCGCCGCCGGAGTTGACGTACGACTGCTCGACGACCTTCATCTCGATGCGGCCCTTCGTGCCGTTGAACGCGATCCGGTAGCCTTCCCACGGCAGGTAGGCGTTCAGCGAATACGACAGCTGCGCCTTGTTCTTGTACTTGACGAGCACGCTCATCGTATCCTCGATCGAGATGCCGTCGCCGAAGACGCTCTGGTCGCGCCGGTAGCCGTCCTCCGCTTCCGCGTCGAGGTACATCGCCTTCAGATGCTCGTTCTCGTCCAGCCGCAGCGCGAACGGATCGCCCTCCGCGTTCGGGTTGCCCGTCGCGCGGTCGTAGAACGTCGTCACGCCCCGGTTCTCGGCGTTCTCGCGGCCGTAGAAGAGCAGGTCGCCCATGGCGAAGACGGTGTCCGGCTCCGAGCCGATCCAGAAATTGACGAGGTCGAAATGATGCGTCGATTTATGCACGAGCAGGCCGCCGCTGTTGCGCTTGTCGCGGTGCCAGCGCCGGAAGTAGTCCGCGCCGTGCTGCGTGTTAAGCAGCCATTCGAAATGCACCGACGTCACGTCGCCGATCGTGCCCTTGGCGATGAGCTCGCGCGCCTTGGTGTGATGCGGCGCGTAGCGGTAATTGAACGTGACGCGCACCCGGCGGCCCGTACGGTGGACGGCGTCGAGGATCTGCTGGCACTTCGCCTCGTCCACGGTCATCGGCTTCTCGGTAATGGCGTCGCAGCCGAGCTCCAGCGCTTGAATGATATACGTATGATGCGTCCGGTCCACGCTCGTGACGATGACCGCGTCCGGCCGCTCGGCCTCGATCATGCGGGCGAACTCGTCGTGCTTATAGGTGCGCGCCGCCGGATAATCGTATTTCTCCCGGAGCAGCTTGTTCGCGTAGTCCATGCGCGTCTGGTTAATATCGCAAAAGGCGACCAGCTCCGATGTCTCGCGGTAATGGGTCGCGATCGCGGAATAGAAAAATTCCGCCCGTCCGCCAACCCCGACCTGCACATATCTCTTCTTAGCCATTCGTTCGTCCGCTCCTTTAATTCGGGTTCGTATGCCCTGATGTTTGCCGTCCCGCGGCTCGAAACGGCCGCGTAAGCCGAAGCGTCAATCCCCGCTCCGGGTCCGCCCGCCTTGTCCGCCGGCGCGCGCGGCCAGCGCAGCGGCGACAACCTCGGCGAGTCCGCCGAGCGCCGTCAAGTCCTCGCCCCATGCCGCCTCCAGGCGCAGGATGTTCGCCGCCGTGCGCGCGAGATCGTACCGCCCGCCGCCATCCGGCTCCGGCGCCCAAGCGCCGCGGACGGCTTCGACCAGCGCCTCGTCGTCCCGCGGCTCGAACGGCGCGCCGCCTTCGGGATATGCGTCCCGCGGGCGGTACAGCCAGATCAGCGCGGCCAGCGACTGCCCGATCACGCTGGGGATTTTCCCTTCGGCCTGGCTGTACGCCTTCAAGGAAGGGAGCAGCCGCGTCCGCCATTTCGACAGGCTGTTCATCGCGATGTCGGTCAGCCGGTGCCGGATGTACGGATTGCGGAACCGCTCCAGCGTGCTGTTCACGTAAGCCTCCGCCTCGGCGCGCGGCAGCGGCAGGCCGGGCAGCACCTCGTCGCGCAGCGTCCGCTCCCATACCGGCCCCCACACCGGATGCTCCATCGCTTCCCGCACCTCGGACAGCCCGTCCGCAAGCCCGAGCGTCGCCATCATCGTGTGCGCGCCGTTCAGGATGCGCACCTTGAGCAGCTGGTACGGCGTCAAGTCCTCGACCCAGCGCACGTTCAGCCCCGCCTGCGCCAAGGGCAGCCGCGCCTCCAGCCCGTCCGTCGCCTGGATCGCCCACAGATGGTACGGCTCCGCCGTCGCGAGCAGCGGATCGGCGTAGCCCCACGCCGCGAACAAGCCGTCCGCTTCCTCCCGGGGATACCCGGTGACGATCCGGTCGACGAGCGTGTTCACGAACCGGTTCGACTCCCGCACCCATCGCTTGAACGAATCCGAGAGCTGCCAATCGTCCGCATGGCGGAGCACGATGTCCAGCAGGCGCTCACCGTTCCGCTCGAGCAGCTCGCACGGCAGATGAACCAGTCCCCGCCCGGGATCGCCCGCGAAGGTCACGAACCGGCGGTAGAGGAACACAGTCAGCTTGCCCGGAAAGGACGCCACGGGCACGCCGGGATTCCATTCGGCATGCCGGTACGCAAGCCCGGCCTCCGTCGTGTTGGAGACGACGAATTCCAGCTCCGGCGAATCGGCCAGCGCCAGGAAGGCGTCCCATTCCTCGTACGGGTCGATCATCCGGGCGAACACGGAGACGATCTCCCGCTCCTCGATCTGCCGGCCATCCCGCAGCCCGCGCACGAGCAGCGTATACGCGCCCTGCTGCACCTTCAGCTTCTCCAGGTTCGGCTTGCCGGTAGGGCGCGGCTGGGTAACAGCGACGCCGCCGCCGAACAGCCCCTCAGCGTTGGCGCGATGCACCATCCAATTGACGAAGCCGCGCAGGAAATTGCCTTCGCCGAACTGCAGCACCTTCACGGGCAGCCGGCAGCCCGCCTGCCCTTCCGGCAGCTGCGCGAGGCCAGGGACGCCGCCGCCGGGATTGACCGATGCCGTCATATCGCAGAACCTCCTGCCGTTTGCACGCCGTCGAAGCGGAAATAACGGACCGCGTTGCGGTACGAGATGTCCTGCACGATGCCGCCGAGATACGCCAAATCATGCGGCGCTTCCCCGTTCTCCGCCCAGCCGCCGAGCAGATTGCACAGGATGCGGCGGAAATATTCGTGCCGCGTGAACGACAGGAAGCTCCGCGAATCGGTCAGCATGCCGACGAACCGGCCGAGCAGGCCGATGTTCGCAAGCGAGGTCAGCTGGGCGAGCATGCCGTCCTTCGTATCGTTGAACCACCAGGCCGAGCCGAGCTGCAGCTTGCCCGGAATGCCGCCGCCCTGGAACGAGCCGATGATCGACGCCAGCACGTCGTTGTCCCGCCCGTTCAGCGAGTAGAAAATCGTGCGCGGCAGCGCGCCTTCCCGCTCCCACGCGTCGAGCAGCCCGACGACCGCCTTCGCCAGCGGGCCGTCGTACATCGAATCGTACCCGGTGTCCGGGCCGAGCGCCGCGAACATCCGGCCGTTGTTGTTCCGGTGGGCGTGCAGGTGGAGCTGCATGGCCCATTCCCGCTTAGCATACCATGCGCCCAGCTGAAGCAGGGTAAAGGTTTTGTAGCGATCCTCCTCTTCTTTGGACAACGGCTCGCCGTTCAGCGCCTTCTTGAACGCCGCGGCGGCGTCCTCGTACGAAGCGGCCGCATACGGAACCTCGTCCAGCGCGTGGTCGGACACCCGGCACCCGTGCTCGTGGAAGTCATCGACCCGCGATTCCAGCGCGGCGAGCAGGGCGCCGTAATCCGGAATGGACCGGCCGGCCGTCTCCTCGAGGCGCTGCAGCCACGGCCGGAACGTCTCCTTGCGAAGGTTCAGCGCCTTGTCCGGGCGGAACGACGGCAGCACGCGGGCCGGGACGGTCCCGTCCGCCCGGATCGCCCGGTGATGCTCGAGCCGGTCGGCCGGATCGTCCGTCGTGCAGATGACCGCCACGCGGCTCTTGCGGATCAGGTCGCGGACGGCATAGCCTTCACCGGCGAAGCAGGCACCCGTCTGCTCCCAAATGGCGTGGGCGTTGGCCTCGTTGATGAGCTCGTTCACGCCGAACAGCCGGCGAAGCTCCAGGTGCGACCAATGATAGAGCGGGTTGCCGAGCGTATACGGCACCGTGCGGGCATAAGCCGCGAACCGGTCGTAGTCGCCGATCCCCGGGCCGCCGGTGACGAGCGGCTCCTCGACGCCGTTCGCCCGCATAGCGCGCCACTTGTAATGGTCGCCGTACAGCCACGCTTCGGCCAAATTGGCGAACCGCTTGTTCTCCGCGATTTCCTTCGGATCCAGGTGACAGTGATAGTCGATGATCGGCAGAGACGCCGCGTAGTCGTGGTACAGCTTGACAGCGGTTTCGTTCTGCAAGAGAAATTGTTCGTCCAGGAACGGCTTCATGCGCGAATCCTCCATCTCCATAGCGTTCTTATGGTATCATAAGACAAAATACGTCCGGCGGAATGGCCAATTTTGTTCAAACGACCGGATATATGATCGATTTTGTCCCGAGGTGAGCCTATGAGCGCGAAAGAGCAGATCATCGTCGAGTACGGGCACGAGGAGCGGGAGTTTTACTTCAGCCAGGTGCAGCGGACGGCGCCGTTCGAGCGGAACAATCACTACCACGGCACGTACGAAATCTACTATTTGCTTGCGGGCAGGCGCTATTATTTCATCAAGGATGCCTCGTATTCCGTCGCGGCCGGGGATCTCGTGTTCATCAACAAATACGACGTGCATAAGACGTCCGTGCTCGGCTCCCCGCAGCACGAGCGCATCGTCATGAATTTCAGCGACGACTTCCTCGGCAGGGACCATCCGCTCTTCCGGCCCGAGCTGCTGCGGATGTTCGTCCGCGAGCCGCATCAGTTCCGGCTGAAGCCGCAGGAGCAGTGGCATGTCGAGCGCCTGCTGCGGCGCATGGCTGAGGAGGCGGGGCGGCAGGAAGAAGGCTTCGAGCTGGCCCTGCGGCTGCTGCTGACGGAGCTGCTCCTGTTCGCGGGCCGGCTGAAGGCTGAGCCCGCCGACGCCGCCGAGGATCCGCTCAGTCCCGTTCACCGCAAAATCGGACAGGTCGTCAAGCATCTGAACGCCCACTTCAGCCAGAAGCTTCCGCTGCCCGAGCTGTCCGCCGACTTCGGACTCAGCCCCGCTTATCTCAGCCGCATGTTCAAGAAGATCACGGGCTTCACGATCGTCGGCTACCAGCACCTGATGCGCGTCCGCGAAGCGCAGTCGCTCCTGGCCGGGACGGACGCCAAAATCGCGGACATCGCCGTCGCCGTCGGCTTCGAGCAGTTCGCGCATTTCAACCGGACGTTCAAGAAGCTGACCGGCGCCTCGCCGACCCGCTACCGGAAATTGAACCGCCGCCCGTAGCCCGCGGGCAGCCGCGTGCCGTGCGCTGGCCGTGGGCGGCTTGCGGACTGGCCTCGGGCGGCCGCGGCCGGCGGCCGACGGGCGCCGATGGCTGCCGACGCCTGTATACTGCTGCACCGGGCGCCTCGCCAAGCGGCAGTCATCCGCGCCCGCTTGCTCCCATGCGAAAAAGCCCCGGAATCCGGGGCTTTGTCATTGCTATACGCTTATTGTCGCCGTGATCCCGCGCTGTGCGGTGTCACCGCGGCCTTGGCGGACATGAGCGTCCGCCGGCGCGCGTTACGACAGGCCCTTCGCCGCCGCCGTGAACGCCTGCGCCAGCTTCGTCAGCTCGTCGAACTTCCCGTCCTTGACGAGCTGCTTGTCCACGAGGTTGCCGCCGAGCCCGACCGCGACCGCGCCCGCGTCCAGCACGCTTCGGATGTTCTGCAGATTGACGCCGCCGGTGGCGATCATCGGGATATGGTTCAGCGGCGCGCGGATCTCCTTCATGTAGTTGATGCCGAGCGAGCCGAGCGGGAACAGCTTGACCGCCGTCGCGCCGGCTTTGAACGCGCGCACGATCTCGGTCGGCGTCATCGTGCCCGGCCAGACGTCCACGCCATGCTCCAGCCCGTACGCGATGACTTCCTCGTCCAGATTCGGCGAGATGATGTATTCCGCTCCCGCGGCGACCGCTTCCTTCGCCTGCCCGAGATCGAGCACGGTGCCGGCGCCGATCCGCATGCGGCCGGCATATTGCTCCCGGAACCGGGCGATCATGCCGAGCGCCCCGTCCGTGTTCAGCGTCACCTCCAGGAAGACGATGCCCCCGTCGGCCAGCGCCTTCGCGGCGGCGTCGCCCGCTTCCTCCGGAATGCCGCGGATGATCGCGATGATTTTCTCTTCAGATAAAGCCTGCAATAGGTTCAACGTCATGATAGAACTCCCTTCTCCGAATGCCTCGTTCGGCTGCAAAAAGTTGTCGTTTGCTTGCTGTTCAGCGGGCCATCCAGCCGCCGTCGACGCAGAGCACGTGGCCGTTCATATAGTCGGAAGCGGCAGACGCCAGGAACACCGCCGGTCCCTTCAAATCGTGCGGGGTGCCCCAGCGGCCCGCCGGGATGCGCTCCAGTATGGCCTGGCTCCGCCGTTCGTCCGCCCGGAGCGGCGCCGTGTTGCGCGTGGCGATGTAGCCCGGCGCGATCGCGTTCACCTGAATGCCCTTGCTCGCCCATTCGTTGGCGAGCGCCTTCGTCACGCCGGCCACCGCATGCTTGCTCGCCGTGTAGCCCGGCACGTTGATGCCGCCCTGATAGCTGAGCATGGAGGCGATGTTGATGATCTTCCCGCTGCCCCGCTCGATCATGTGGCCGCCGGCGAGCTGGCTGAGGAAGAACAGCGCGTTCAGGTTCAGGTCGAGGACGTCGTGCCAATCCCGGCGTGCGTGCTCGGCGGCCGGGGCGCGGCGGATCGTGCCGGCATTGTTGACGAGAATGTCGACCTGCCCGAAGCAGCCGAGCGCCCGGGCGAAGACCGCCTCCAGCCCGTCCAGGTCGCTCAGGTCGGCGGAAAATTCTTCGATCGTTCCGCCGGCTTCGCGGACCATCGCGACCGTCTCGGCGCTGTTCGAGGCCGAGACGGCGACGACCGACGCGCCCGCTTCGGCGAGGCCGGCCGCGATCGCCTGGCCGATGCCGCCGGAGGTGCCGGTAACCAGCGCCGTCTTGCCCGTTAAATCAAAGCTCATCGCTCCCACTCCCTTGTATGATTGCCCGCGCGCCGCCTTGGCGGAACCGCTCCGCCGTCCCGGACGGCATGCCCGAGTCCGTAATGATCGCCGCGACCTCGTCCAGCCTGGCGAAGGTGAAGAGCGCCCCCTGCCCGAACTTGTGATGATCCGCCGCCACGTACGAAGCCTTCGCCGTCTCCAGCCACGCCCGCTTGATGCCGACGGATTCGCCGGAATAGATCGTGAAGCCGTACTCGGCATGCACGCCCGTGGCGGAGAGAAACGCCTTCGCGATGTTCAGCTTGCGGATGTAGGCTTCCGCCTCGGCGCCGATCAGCACGTTCCGGCTCTGGTAGCCGCCGGGCACGACGAGGCGGATCCGCTCCCTGCGGGACAGCTCCGCGATGATGAGCAGGTCGTTGGTCACGACGGTGAGCGGCTGATCCGCTAGCTGCCGGGCCATCTCCAGGGTCGTGCGTCCGCCGTCGAGCGCGATGACCTCGTTCGGCTCGACGAGCGCCGCGGCCGACGCCGCGATCTCCCGGCGCTCCGCCGCGTTAGGCGCTTCCTCGCGCTTCGGCGACAGGATGCCGAGCTGGTTCGGCTGCGCGAGCACCGCCCCGCCGTGCACGCGGGCCAGCAGCCCTCGCTCCTCCAGCTTCGCCAGGTCCTCCCGGATCGTCTTGCCCGTGACGCCGAGCGCCTCGGTCAGCTCCGCGACCGTCACCTCGCGCGCGGCCAGCAGCGTCTCCATGATTTTCTCGTATCTTCGCAGTGGATTCATGTCGGATTCATCGCTTTCTTACGTCGTGATGCGTTTATTTTAACTCGTTCATCGCCACGGCGTCCATGTCCTCGAACACTTGGTTCTCGCCGGCCATGCCCCAGATGAACGTGTAGCTGCTCGTGCCGACGCCGCTGTGGATCGACCAGCTCGGCGATATGACGGCCTGTTCGTTGCGCAGGACGATGTGGCGCGTCTCGTCCGGCTCGCCCATCAGATGGAACACGACGCCGTCCTTCGGCATGTCGAAATAGAAATAGACCTCCGAGCGGCGGTTATGCGTATGGCACGGCATCGTGTTCCACATGCTGCCGTCCTTCAGCAGCGTCATGCCCATGACGAGCTGGCAGCTCTGAATGCCGCCGGTATGGATGTAGCGGTAGATCGTCCGTTCGTTGGAATTCGTCCGGCTGCCGAGATGGTTCGGGGACGCTTCGCTGATCGCGGCCTTCACCGTCGGATATGTCTGATGCGCGGGCGCCGAATTCAAATAGTACTTCGCCGGGCTGCCCGCGTCGCCGCTCGCAAAGACGACGTCCCGCGCGCCGCGTCCGACGTAAAGGCAATCCTTGCTCGCCATTGCGTACGTCTCGCCGTCGACCGTCACCGTGCCCGCGCCGCCGACGTTGATGATGCCGATCTCGCGGCGCTCCAGGAACGTCGCCGCGCCGATCGCCTTCGGGTCCGCCTCGAGCTTGACGGTCTCGCGGACCGGCACGACGCCGCCGATGATGAACCGGTCAACGTGGGAATAGCTCAGCACGAGCTTGTCGGCCTGGAGCAGCCGCTCGATCAGGAATTCGTCCCGCAGGCGGGCCGTGTCGAACGCTTTAACCTCGTTCGGATGGGAAGCATAACGGATTTCCATGGCTTTGCATTCTCCCTTTCATGTTCATTTATGTTCGTTTGTTTCCTTATACGTTCATTTTAGAACCGAAACGCCGTTTTGGCAACGGGGAGCGGGCAAAAACCTGCCGATGCCGCCAATCGCAAAGAAGCATCCCGCTTCATAAGCGGCATGCTTCTTCATGATGATGAACGGTTCGGGACTAACGCAAGCCCGTCAACGATTCCCTAAGGGATCACGCTTCTTCCTTCAGCTTGTAGCTGACGAACGCCAAGCATCCGCTATCCGGCGACCAGGAGTTGACGTTGAGCGTGCCTTGTCCGCCGAACAATGCCGCGAGCGTGCGGTAATCGCCGCCGGAGCTCGGCATAACGCGAATCTCGACCTGCTTGTTCGCGGGATGGTCGCCCGGCGCGACGTCGTCCTTCCGGTACGTGATATACGCCACTTGTTCGCCGTCGGGCGACACGTGCGGGAACCAGCTGTTGCTTTCGTCGAACGTCATCTGCGTCTGCTCGCTGCCGTCCGCGTTCATCCGCCACACCTGCATCAGGCCGGATCGCACCGAGTTGAACCAGATGTGCTTGCCGTCCGGCGTGTATTCGGGCCCGTCGTTCAAGCCCTCCGTGAAGGTCAGCTGACGTTCGATGCCGCCGGCAGCGGGAATCTCGTAGATATCGTACTCGCCGTCCCGCTCCGCGCAGTACGCGAGCGTGCTGCCGTCCGGCGACCAGCCGTGCAGGTAGCTCGGCGCCATCGGCGTCACGAGGACCGGCTGCCCGCCTCCGATCGGGAACGTATAGATGCGCGATTGACCGTCCTCGTACGTATGATGGCTGACCGCGACGAACGCGCCGTCGGGCGACAGGACGTGATCATTGTTGCACTGCACCGCGAAGCCCGAATTGATGACCTTGCTCTCGCCCGCGGCGATGTCGAACGCATAGAGATAGCCCAAGCTGTTATAGATCAAATGCTTGCCGTCGGGCGTCCAATTCGGCGCCTCGACCAAATAATCGAATTCGGCCAGAGCGCGCCGTTCCCCGGTCCGCACGTCGACGGTTTCCAGAATGCTGATGACGTTCCTTCCGGCTTCTTGCCGCGGTTCCTTCAATCGCTTCATGCTCTCGCTCCTTCTTGTCTGTCCGGGACGTTCCCGGGATCCCGGCGGCGTTACGCCTTCGGCTTAATGTTCAAGTTCACGCCCAGATCGTCCTCGCTGTCGACGATCGTCCAGCTGCTGCCGGGATAATACCCGACCGTGCGCATCGCATACCCCATTTTCTCCAGTTCGCCGATCACCGCGTCGCGCTTGTCGCCGACCTGGAAGCCCAGATGATGGACCCCATTGCCGTGCTTGTCGAGAAACTCGCGGAACGTGCTGTCATGCTCGTCCGGCTCATGGAGCTCGATGACGAAGCTGCCGGCTTGAATGACGGCGAACTTGAGGCCGTAATAGGCCGGCTCCCCGCGATAGGTCAATTCGGGATTGCGGGCCGGCGGATGTTCGGCGATGTCCGGCACCGGCACGTTGAAGAAGCGGGCCCAGGTCTCTGCAGCCTTCCGAATGTCCTTCACGACGAGCGCGATCTGGATGAACCCTTCGAATCCGATCGGGTTGTTCATGGCGGTTCTACCCCATTTCATACATAAAGTGATGATTCCTGCTGCCTATGAAGCGTCAAACCGCCATTGCCTTCCCCTCGCGGCCGGCGATATCGAACAGCGGGCGTTTGTGGCCCGCTTTGCATTAGGCACGGGCGTCCTCCATCAGTTCGCTGATGGCCACCCAGCGGCGCTCGGCGATGGAGATATCGACGGCCTCCAGCACTTCCTGGCATCGGATGCCGTCCCGGAAATTCGGCTCGGGCTGGCGGTCGTCGCGAATCGCTTCCATCAATTCCAGCGCTTCGTGCACGAACGTATGCTCGAAGCCGATCGTATGGCCGGGCGGCCACCACGCCTCCATGTACGCATGGGCGGGATCGGTCGCGAGCACGCGCCGGAATCCCTGCACGTCTGCGGCGTCGCCGGCGAAATACACCTCCAGCTCGTTCATCCGTTCGAAGTCGAACCGCACGCTGCCTGCGCTGCCGTTGATCTCGAACCCGTTCGTGCAGCGATGGCCGGCGGCGAACCGGGTCGCCTCGAAACTGCCCAGCGCCCCGCCCGCGAACCGGGCCAGGAACAGCGTCGCGTCGTCGACCGTCACCTCGCCAGCCGGTCCGTCGGCGCTGCCCTGCGCGTGCAAGCCGCTCATGGATTCGGCGATCGGCCGGCGTCTCACGAAGGTCTCGTTCATGCCGGCCACCTCGTCGATTTCGCCGACCAGGTAGCGGGCCAGATCAATCAGATGCGCGTTCAAATCGCCGTGCGAGCCGGAGCCCGCCACTTCCTTCTTGAGCCGCCAGACGAGCGGAAACCCCGGATCGACGAGCCAATCCTGCAGGAACACAGCGCGGAAATGATGAATCCGGCCGATGCGTCCTTCGTCGATCAGCTTCTTCGCCAATCGGACTGCCGGCGCGAACCGGTAATTGAAGCCGGCCATATGCTTGACGCCGGCCGCCTCGGCGGCGGCGAGCATCTCCCGGGCGTCGGCCAGCGACAGCGCGAGCGGCTTCTCGCAGAGCAAATGCTTGCCGGCCTTGGCCGCCGCGACGGCGATCTCCTTATGCGCGTCGCTCGGCGCATTGATGTCGACGACGTCGATATCCGGCCGCGCGACCAGCTCGCGCCAATCCGTGACGGCATGCGCCCAGCCGTAGCGCTTCGCCGCCTCGCGCACCCCCGCCTCGTCCCGGCCGCAGATCGCGTTCATGACCGGCGCCGGCGCATCCGGGAAAAACATCGGCAAGTCCCGGTACGCGTGGCTGTGCGCCTTGCCCATGAATTTATAGCCGATCATGCCGATTCGTACTTCCTTCATTTGCTGATTCCTCCCTGCCGTAACGTTGCCGATTGTCCGGGCGGCCTATTCTTTGACCGACCCGAGCGTAATGCCGTGAATGAAGAAGCGCTGCAGGAACGGATAGACGAGCAGCACCGGTACCATCGCGATGAAGATTTTGGCCGCGCTCAACGTCCGGTTGGAGAGCTGGCTCATCCGTTCGAGCTCGTCCGTGGACATCGTCGACGGATCCAGCATGACGACGACCTGCTGGATGTAGGTCTGCAGCGGATAGAATTGCTCCCGCGTCATGAAGACCAGCCCGTACAGGAACTCGTTCCAATGGTAGACGATGCTGAAGAGCGACACGGTGGCCAGCACCGGCGCGGACAACGGCACGTACACCTTGAGTAAAATATACCAAGGACCTGCACCGTCCACGAGTGCCGCCTCGTTCAGCTCCCGCGGCAGATTGCGGAAGAAGTTCATCGCCAGAATGACGTTGAACACGAGCGTCTGCGCCCCGCCGACCAGCACGAGCGACCAGACGCTGTTGAACAAGCCGAGCTTCCGGATCGTCAAGTACAGCGGAATCAAGCCGCCGTTGAACAGCATGGTGAACAGGACGACCCACATGAGCACATTGCGGAGCCGGAAGTCCTTGATCGTCTTCGACAGCGGGTACGCCATCAGCGGGACGACCAGCAGATTCAGGCCGGCGCCCAGCACGACGCGCTTGACGGACGTCCAGAACGAGACGAAGAATTGATTGTCCTGCAGCAGCTGCTTGTAGGAATTCAGGTTGAAGCCGACCGGCCAGAGCGAGATCTGCCCGCCCGCCGCGGCGGCCTTCGTGCTGAACGAGACGGCCAGCGTATACCAGAGCGGCAGTATGCAGGTCGCGGCGGCGGCGACGAGCACGACTACGAGCAGGGCGTCGAACAGCTTAGATCCGAGCGTCGTTTCCTTCACCATGGCGCTCGCCTCCTCTCCTTAGAAAATCCGATAATTGGCCCACTTGCTCGCGGCGACGTACGAGAGCGCGATCAGCACGAAGCCGACGACCGATTTGAGCAGGCCGACCGCCGTCGCGAGCTCGTACTGCATGTCCATGAGGCCCGTCCGGTACACCCACGTATCGATGATGTCGCCCGACGAATACACGAGCGGATTGTACAGGTTGAAGATCTGATCGAAGCCCGCGTTCAGCACGTTGCCGAGACCGAGCACGGCGAGCAGAGCCGCCGTCGTGCGGATGCCCGGCAGCGTCACATGCCACAAGCGGCGCATCCGCGACGCGCCGTCCATCCCCGCCGCCTCGTACAAGGCGGGATTGATGCCGGTCAGCGCGGCCAAGTAGATGATCATGTTGAACCCGAATTCCTTCCACACGTCCGAGCCGACCGCGAGAAACGGGAACAGCGCCGCGTTCGCGAAGAAATTGTGCGCGCCCAGGCCGAAGAACTTCATCAGGCCGTTGATCGGGCCGTCGAAGGCGAACAGGTCCAGCACGATGCCCCCGAGGATGACCCAGGACAGGAAATGCGGCAGGTACACGATGGTCTGCACCCACTTCTTCAGCACCGCGAGGCGCAGCTCGTTGAGCAGCAGCGCGAAGACGAGCGGGACGATCAGATTGGCGACGATCTTCATGACGGCGATGAAGATCGTATTGAAAAAGATGCTCGCGGTATCGCTGAGCGTGAACATATAGCGGAAATTCTCCAGCCCGACCCACTCGGAGCCAAGCATGCCCTTAACCGGGCTGAACTGCTCGAACGCGATGATTATTCCGAACATTGGGAATATACTGAATATTCCAAGCCAGACGAAGCCCGGCAGCAGCATGAAGTAGTAGTGCTTGGCGAATCGTTTGCTGTGCATGCGTGTTCCCTCCCCGAAATGACGGCCGGCAGGCAATGGAAAGGGGCTTGGATCCAAGCCCCCGGCAAGATCTTATGGCTTCACCGCTTCGGCGACCTCGGCGGTTATTTGATCGCCGCCTTCCTTCTTCCAGTCGGCCACGAACTTGTCGAACGTATCGAGCGGCGCCCCGCCGACGACGATTTTCAGGAACGTCTCGTCTTCCATCTTCTTCAGGTTCGTCCACTTGGTCTCCATCGCGTTCGTCTGCGAATAGAGCAGGCTGCTCACCCGGTTCATTGGTACGTCCACGAACGGCGCCACACCGACCATGATCGAGTACAGCCGCGTCCAGGCACCCATGTCCGCCGTCGGATTCCAATACTGGATGTCCATCTTGTCGTACGGCTCGAGCTTCACCTTCTTGATGTTGTTCAAGTCGCCCGCGAGCAGCTTGTACTCCGGCTTGTCCGCGAAGTCTTCGGGCTTCTTGGTGCCCGCGAGCACCTCGCGCACCGCCTGCACGGTAAACTCCGACTCGTCGGACGGCCCGAGCGCCAGCCGGACGGGATAGAACCCGATCGAGCCTTTGGCCAGGTCGAATTGGTTCTCGTCGCGCAGCAGCAGGTTCTGCAGCTTAATGACCGCTTCGGGATGCTTGTAGTCCTTGGAGATGACGACGAATTGCCCGGCCGGCGCGCTCAAGTGCGGGCTGAATCGGCCCTCGGCGTCGAGCGGCAGCGCGTACGCCTGCCAGTTCGCTTTCGGATCTTGCTTGACGGCGTCCGTGAGCGGACCGTAGCCCATCCACCACGGCGCGAAGAACATGCCCGTCTGTCCGCTGACGATGGACTCGCCGGAGTCCGTGCGGATCGCCATTTGCGGATCGATCAAGCCCTTGGCGTAGAGGTCGCGAAGCTTGCCGAGCGCTTCCTTCGTCTGCGGCAGCGTCGAGCCGTAGGCCGGATTGCCGTCCGCGTCCTTCACCCAATACCCCGGGTACGCGCCGTAGGCGGAAAAGATCGGATCGAAGCCGTACAGATTATTCGCGGAATCCAGGAAGTTCGCGTACATCTTGCCGCTGCTCGACGGACCGGCGATCCCGATCGTATCCGCTTTGCCGTCGCCGTCCGGGTCCTGCTTGACGAACGCTTCGGCCACCTTCTCCAGGTCGGCCATCGTCTTCGGCGGCTCCAGCCCGAGCTTGTCGAGCCAATCCTTGCGGATCCACATCTCGTGGATGCCGGCATCCTCCGCCTGCGGCAGCGCCATAATCTTGCCGTCGAACGTGACGGTGTCCAGCGCGCGCTTGTTGGAATCCTGCAGGACGCGCTTCAGCGCCGGGGAGGCGTACTGGCCGAAGGCTTCCGTCAGGTCGGCCAGCTGCCCGTTCTCGTACATGCTGCGCAGCTGCTGCGCGTTCACGATCATCGCGTCCGGCAGGTCGTTGCTGGAGATGGACAGGCTGACCTTCTGGTCGTAGTTCGTCGGCGACGCCGTGAAGGCGTCCGTGACGTCGATGTTCAGGTTATCCTTGATGTAGCGCGTGAACTGGTTGTTCTCCGGCGTGTCGCCCGCGGGCAGCGACTTGTCGGACGGGTCGACCTTCTGGCCGACGGCCAGCTCGACCGGCTCGGCATACTTGCCGAACGGATCGGCCGGTCCCGCGGACGCGTTCCCCGTCTGGCTGCCGCCGCCGTTCGTTGCCGTATTCGCGTTCGAATCTCCGTTCGAGCCGCAGGCGCTGACGAGCAGCGCGGCCGTCAATATCGCCGCGGCGGCCGGGATGCTTTTTCGTTTATTTTTCATCTTGCTCCCCTTCTTTCCGGCTTGTCATCGTTTCTGGCAACCTAACTATAACGCACGAAAGGCCTCGAATAAGACGGGAAGCGGCACGGTATTAAGGGAGAGAAACGTGCGCTTCGGGCCTGCTTATTTCCTGATCCCGGCTGAATTCGTCCGATTCGGACATCGCTTTCGCCCCGCCGATCGGACATCCCTCTACCTTGCCGGCCGCAGACGGCGCCTCAACCGGGAGATATGTCTGATTTCGGCGCCGCGGGCTACCGCTCCTTGCGGTGGAGCTTCCGGTAGGCGCTCGGCAGCTCGCCCGTCTGCTCGCGGAACACCGTGCTGAAGTATTTGCCGTCCAGGTAGCCCGTCTTCTCCGCCACCAGCGGGATCGGCATGTTCGTATGAACCAAATATTCCTTGGCCTTGTCCACCCTTGCCTGGCGCACGTACTCGTTGAACGTCTTGCCGACGAGGTCCTTGAAGCATTGACTGAAATAACTGCGGCTCATGTTGACTCGCCTCGCGATATCCGCGACGTACAGCTGCCCGCCCAGCTGCTCATGCACGTACCGGACGGCCTTCCGGACAGCTTCCTGAACCTCCTGGGAATAATGCGGCGATCCGAGCGCCCGGCTCAGGATCGCCTTCGCCTGCCTCAGCCGCTCCTCGGCATCCGGCCAGCCGTCGACCGATTCCGGAAGCGCGAGCGGTTCGGGCAGCAGCGAGCCGTACAGCGCGTTCCATTCTTCCGTCAGCCCGCGCAGCAGCGGCAGGAGCCTAGCCGGGGGGAGCGCCGCGTCGCGAAGCCGCTCCAGCAGCCGGCCGAACCGTTCGTCGTCCCCGACCCAATCGGGCGACCGCCAGGGCTCGGCGGCCTCGGCGAGCTCGTCCTCGCGCGCGTCCGCTTGTCCTCCGCAAGCTGGGGGCGGCGCTTCGCCTTCGGCCTCGCGCGCCGCGCCGCCGGACTGCCGCCGCTTGTTCTCTTCGTCGGCGATCCGCTCGCGGATGCGCGCCAGAATCTCGGGGAACCGGTCCGCCGTCAGCTCCACCTTGGCGATGTAATCGATGGCGCCGAGCCGCAGCGCTTCCTGAATATATTCGAAATCCTGGTGCAGCGTCAGGACGATGATGTACAGCCGAGGATACCGCTTGCGGACGACGCGCATCAGCTCGATGCCCGACATGACCGGCATCGCGAGATCGGTCAGCATCAGGTCCGCCTCCTCCCGCTCCAAGTATTCGATCGCCTTCTCCCCGTTCTTGGCTTCGCCCACGACCTGCATGCCGTATTCCGACCACGGCAAGGACGTGATCAAGCCCTGCCTCACCAGTTTCTCGTCGTCCACGATCAATACCCGAATCACGCCGTCTCCTCCTTTGCTATCGGCAAATTCAATAAGATGCCCGTCCCTTGGCCGGGCACGCTTTCGATGCGGATCCGCGCTTTGCCGTTATAATAGGCCTCGAGCATCCGCTTCACGTAGTTCATGCCGATTCCCATGCCCACCTTCTCGCGCTCCGGCTGCTCGCTGTGCAGCAGCTTGGCGATGGCTTCCTGCGTCATCCCCGATCCGTTGTCCTGGATGGAGATTTCGATCATCTCGCGCGCTTTGACGAGCACGTGAATGACGCCGTTCTCGCTGAAGCCGTGGTAGAGCGAGTTTTCGACCAGCGGCTGCAGGATGAAGCGGGGGATCGGCATGTCGAGCAGGCTCGGCTCCACCTCGATGTTTACCTGAAACTCGAAGTCGTAGCGAACCTTCTGCAAAATCAAATATTGCTTGAGCGCGTCCACCTCGTCGCGGATCGTCGAGGACTGGCCGAGTTTGCCCAAATTGTAGTGCAGCAGCTTGTTGAGCGACGTGATGATCCGGTCGATCTCGCCCTGTCCGTTCATGACGGCGAGCCAATGCACCGTATCCAGCGTGTTCATCAGAAAATGCGGGTTGATCTGATAGAGCAGCTTCTCGACCTCCAGGTCGGCCCGGCGCTTCTCCTTCTGCTGGACCTCGACGAACAGCTCCCAGATCTGCGTCTTCATGTCGCGGAATTGCGCGAGCAGCTGGTCGAACTCCGGGATGCGCGTCGGGGCGAGATTCGCCGGCGTCCGGCTGCTGGTGAGCGATTTCATCTCCTTGTTGAACGTGGACAGCGGACGGTAGACCATCTTCCACAGCAGCCACCCCATGAACGCGCTGAGCCCGAGGAAGAACAAGGAGGAACCGATGATTTGCAGAAACCACTTGTTCATCTCCTTGTCGTAGTCCGCGGTCGAGATGACCGATACGATGCTCCAGCCCTGATTGCTCGTCTCGTCGAACCAATAGAACGGCTTGCTCAGGCCGTGCGACTTCTCGGGCGAGTCGCTGGCGAACGCCGTGCCGAGCGGATATTCGGCCGGAATTTCGCTGTACGTGATTTTGCGGTCATTGTCCAGGAACAGGTAATACGCGTGCTGGGGATTCCGGCCGTTGTCGAGCAGGCTCTCCGTCAGCTTGAAATTGCTCTCGATGTACACGTACACGTCGTCCCGGCTCGGCAGGTCCACTTTCCGCAGGGCGGACAGAACGTAGTTGTTGTTGAACCGGTCGTAGCTGATATGCGGCCCGTAATACGTGATGCCGTAATATTCGGCGAGCAGCGGCAGCGTCTTCGGATCGAAGTCCGGCTTGACGCCCGTGTTCTCGAATTGGTGCAGCCCGTCCTTCTGGAAGTAATACATCGTCAGCCCGACGTTCGTGTTCGTGAAGGTGATCAGGTTGAGCTCGGCGTTGATCTGCGTCGTCATCTGCGACCGCTCGTACGCGTTGTTCGAGGTGAGCAGAATTTCCAGGTCCCGGCCGATCGATCCTTTGAACGCGAGCTGTTCGGAGACCGAATTCAAATTGTTGACGGCGTTCTCGAGGGACAGCTCCACCTGCCGCAGATTGCTCTGCAGATTGTCCTGGATCTTGTTCGTCAGGATCGAATAGATCGTGTGGTAGGAGATGAAGAAGACGAAGATGAAGGGCAGCAGCGAGCTGATCAAGAAGAGAATGATGATCCGCTTCTTCAGCGTCACGGACCTGCCGCTGAGCGCCTTCGCGATTCGGTCGACAACGTTCATCGTTTGCGTCCTCCTTTCGTCGATAGATGCCAATTTTACCTAGTGATTGTAACAGGCATTGCAGGAACCGTAAATAAATTCCACATTATCCCATATAACATAAAAAGCGCCGCTTGGGCGCTTTTAAGAAAGGGTGGATGAGGTCCGGAAGACAGATAAAAAAGCGTCGCTAGGACGCTTTAAAGATAGAATGGATGAGGAGTATCGATGATCCGTTAGCCCAAATGCCCCAATCGCCCGCCGAGCTGGAGCTCGAAGCCGCCTGCCTTGCCCAAGCCCTGCGCGATGGCCTTCGCTAACGCCTGCCGCGTGCCCTCGGTCGCGGCCAGCGATAGGAACGCCGTCCGGGATTCGATCAGCTCGGGCGCGCCGGGAAGTCCCGCGCGATTGAGGAGCCGCTTGGCTTCGCTCAGCGCTTGTTGATCGAAGGACGCGATCCGGCGCGCGAGGTTGTCGACGAAGCCGCCCAGCTCCGTGTCCGGAAGGGCCCGGTTGATCCAGCCGTAGCGCTCCGCGGTCCGCGCGTCGTAATCGTCCGCGCCGAGGACGATCTCGAGCGCCCGGGCGCGGCCCGCGAGCCGGGCCAGCATTTCGTTGCCGCCGCCGCCCGGTACGATGCCGACCCCGACTTCCGGCTGGCCGAAGACGGCCTTCTCTAGACTGGCGAACCGCATATCGCAGGCCAGCGCGAATTCGCTGCCGATGCCCCGGGCGCGGCCCCGGATCTCCGCGATGCTGACGACGGACGACTTGGCCAGCCGCGTCGTGAACTCGAACCAGGCGGGCAAGTCCGAGGCCCGAGGCGATTTCGGCGCTTCGCCCGCGCGCGCCATATCGTAATGCGCGATGAAATAGTCGGGATCCGCGCTGTCGAACACGACGACTTTCAGTTCGGGATCCGTCTCGAATTGGTCCATGTGCGTCAACAGCTCGTCGATCGTATCCGGATCCAGGAGGTTGATCGGCGGATTAAGGAACGTGACGCGCCAGTAAGCAGAGGTCTTGCGGTTTACGGTCAATTGCTTGTTCATGGTAGGATGGCTCCTTTATTGTTTAAATTATCGATGCCGGTTGCCCGCACAGATCCTGCCCGGAATGCGGTCCGCCAGCTCCTCGGTGATGCCGCTCGCCAACGCCAGCGCCAGCGTCTGCGCTCGGATGAAGGCCGTTTGGTCGAAGAGATTCGTATCCATGATTTCGTGCTCCTATACGTGTTAGGGGAGGAGGCTCCGTTTGCCCGGTATTTCTTGACCACTCGGTCAAAAAAGAGTAAAAAAAATATCCCAGAGCTCCTTCTCTAACGCCGCTATTTAGGCCGTCGCACGCTCATCCAAACTCCCTTTCGCTGCCTGCCCGCCTTTCATGAGGTCAATTTACCATAACAAGAACAATCGGTCAAGAATAAAATTGACCGATTGTTCCAAAATAAAACCGGCTACGTTGCGGGCATCAATAGACCGGGGGGAGACGGAAGAACGCCTAACTTAATTATTTACAATGAATCATATAAAAGGTTATAAATGGTTTCATTTTCACATATATTTCACTTCCTTTCACGAAATTAATATTATATATTAAACCGTATAAATAAAATATTAAACTTTAAGCAGTTAGCAATGATAGTATAGGTCTAAAATATTGACCTCTGGACTGCAACCAAATGAAAGGCAGCGGATTGATCGCAGCCGTTGCCTTTCTGACAGCATGGCGGAAGGAGGTTTCGCGATGAAGGCGCTTATCGTAGATGACGAACGACATGTCCGGGAAGCTGTTCGACTGCTGGTGGAGTGGGAGAGGCACGGCATTGGGGAGGTATACGAGGCAACGGACGGCGAATCGGCCATTCAAGTGATCCGGGAGCATGATCCGGAAATCATCATTACGGATATGAGGATGCCCGGAATGGACGGTACCGAGCTGCTCAGTTGGATCCGGGAACATGCGCCCTCCAGCAAATCAATCGTGATCAGCGGATATGATGATTACCATCTCATCCGTCATTCGATGACGGCCGGAGGATTGGATTATCTGCTCAAGCCGATCAACGAGAGCGAGCTTCAGAAAGCGGTCAAGCAGGCCGTTCTGCTTTGGCAGCGAGAAGCCGTTTCACGCAAGCTTCATTGCAGCGTTAACATCGAGGTGAACCGGCTCAAGCCGATTTATTGGGAGAAGCTGTTCACCGAATTGATTCAGCACCCGGACGATAACCGCAGCCGATTATCCGAGATTCAACGGGATTTTTCAGAATTCGGCGCTATGGACACATGCAGATGCTCGGTACTCAGCCTTGCGAAGATGGACGAGGGGCTCCGGCAAGAATTCGTGAACCACCAGGACCTGCTGTTCTTCGCACTCACCAATGTGTGCAATGAGATTCTGCGAAGAACATTGTCCGGGTTTGCCTTCCGGTACTGGTCAAGAGAGGATGAAGTCGTGCTGCTGCATTGGAAGCATCTCGAACGCGTGGAGGAAATCGTCAGAAAAATCAATAATAGCTTGTTCGATACCCTCGGCGCCAGATTCGACTTCGGAGTCAGCTCAGACAAAAGGTTCCACTGTGAAGTTCAGCAAGCTTATCTTGAGGCCAAAGCCGCACTCCATCAGCGCAATATTGAACCGGCATACGACCGGATTTATATACTTGAACATGCTCAGAACCGAAAAGTGATGGCAGAGATTCAGCACTACATCGAGACGCATTATTTTACCGACTTGTCGTTGATGCAGCTTTCGAATCAATTTCATTACAGCCGAGAGTACATTTCAAGGCGCTTTAAACAAGCGTTCGGCGTAAACGTTTGGGATTATTTACATCAAGTCCGGATCGACAACGCCAAGCTATACTTGGCGAATCCGTGCTTGAAAATCTCGCAAATCGCCGAAATGGTGGGATATGGAGATATAAAATATTTTAGCAAAGTGTTCAAGAAAACAACCGGCTGCACGCCGCAAGACTACCGGAAAGACCTTCAACCGTGATCCGCGCCCGCATCGCATGCATCCCAGTCAACTCCTCCATTCACCGCCATTTTCTAAAATAGGTCTGCATCAGCGCACGGCTGCTCCCTCTTGCAGAAGGGGAAGCAGCCGTGCGAATTTTTATGCCTTCGATCAACAGCGGCAGCATGCCTCTCGACGTAAACGGCCATTGCGGGCTGATTTACGCGTGATAGCTTGTCAATATCCTACTAAAAGGAGCTAATATCAGGTACCGAAAATCGTAACCTTCTCTACTATACTGGGGAAGCACACACAACTTTCACCATGAAGGGAAGCGATTTCGCATGAAAAAATCGGTTGCAAAAAAATTAACCGCAGGGGCAATGGCATTTACCTTGGTAACCGGCGGTGCCGGTCTCGCCATCCTGAACACCACGTCACACGCCGCTAAAGCAGCGGCCGCTGACGTACAAGCAGGCCCGGTCGCGAAACCGACGGCGGCCAAACAATTGCTGACGCCTGCCGATCATACGCTGATGTTCATCGATCACCAGCCGCAAATGGCGTTCGCGCTCAAATCCCACGACGTGGATTTGGTTCGCAACAATACGGAAGCTCTCGCGAAGGCTGCGAAAGTGTTCAAAGTGCCTACGATTCTGACGACCGTTTCCGCCAAATCGTTCAGCGGCCCGATTTTCCCGGAACTGCAAGCCGTGTTCCCAGACCTCAAACCGATCGATCGCACGACGATGAACCCTTGGGAAGACAAAAACGTAACCGATAAAATCAACAGCTACGGCAAAAAGAGAATCGTCATGGCAGGTCTGTGGACAGAGGTTTGCTTGGTTGACCCGGTTCTGTCCGCGCTCGATCAAGGCTTTGAAGTCTACTTCATCTCCGATGCATCCGGCGGCGTAAGCGACGAAGCGCATGACATGGCTGTCGAGCGCATGATCCAAGCCGGCGCTAAACCGATGACTTGGCTGCAATACATGCTCGAGCTTCAACGCGACTGGAAAGATCAAACCCACTACAAAGAAGTTCTCGACATCGCTAAAGAACATGCCGGCGCATACGGTCTAGGCACTCTGTACGCTCAATCCATGTTCAGCGGCGGAGAAGGCAAATAATAAAATGGACAAGCTGAACTTCGTGCTCATTCACGGCGCTTGGGGTGACGTCAGCCAATTCAACAAAGTAGCCGACGAGCTTCGCAAATTAGGCCATACCGTTCATGTACCGGAATATCCGGGTCATGGAGAGTTGACAGACAAAAACGTAACCCACGAGCAAATCACGGCCGCCGTTATCGACTATATCAAGGAAAAAGAGTTGAACCATATCGTTTTGCTTGGGCATAGCTTCGGCGGTACGGTTGTCGCAACAGCAGCCCAGCACATTCCGGACCGGATTGACCGAATCGTATTTGCTAACGCCTTTGTTCCTCTGGACGGACAAAGCGTATCCGATCAACTTCCGCCGCCTGCCCAAGAAGCATTCAAACAATTGGCCGACGCTTCAGGAAACAACACGATCATGCTTCCGTTCCCGCTGTTCCGCGATGCCTTCGTAAATACGGCCAGCTTAGAGGAAGCGAAAGCGATGTACAGCCGGATCACGCCGGAACCTGCAGGCCCTTTATTTCAAAAGCTCGATCTGAAAAAGTTCTACAGTCTGCAAATTCCGAAAAGCTATATTAACCTGACGGAAGATAGCGTACTTCCGCACGGCGACTATGCTTGGCATCCCAACCAATCCAGCCATCTCGGTTTATTCCGTTACATTGAAGGCGACGGAGACCACTTTACGACCTTCCAAACGGAACCGAAAAGGATTGCAGAGAAATTCGTGGAAGCCGGAAGACCTTAATGGCGTCAATCGTCATTTGGCCAGTATAAACCTATTAGGAGGACTATCATGACTACCCCATCGAATCCTTCCAACGTCGTCCTAGAGTCTGCGGCGCAGCAATTCGTCAATGACACGGCCAACCCGCCCTACCTCTTCGATCTCGGTCCCGTCAAAGGCCGCGAAGTCGTCGACCACGTGCAATCCGGCGACATCGAGAAACCGAACGTCGACCTGGAACGGTTGACGATCGACGGCGGACCTAAAGGCATCGTTTCGCTTACGATCGTTCGCCCGAAAGGCAAGGCTGAGACGCTGCCCGTCATTTTGTACACGCATGGCGCAGGCTGGGTGTTCGGTAACGACCTGACGCACGATCGCCTCATTCGCGAGCTGGCCGTCGGTTCCCATTCGGCCGTCGTCTTCACGAATTACTCTTTGTCACCGGAATCGAAGTACCCCGTAGCCATCGAAGAAGTGTATGCCGCGCTGCAATGGGTTGCGGCGGAAGGCGGCAACAGAGGGCTGGACACGAATCGCATTACGGTGGCAGGCGACAGCGTAGGCGGTAATATGACCGCGGTTGTTACGCTCATGGCCAAGGATCGCAACGGACCTAAGATCAGCAAGCAGCTCCTGTTCTACCCGGTAACCGATTCCAGTCTCGACACGCCATCTTACTTGCAATTTGCAACGGGCTACTTCCTCCGCCGGGACGGGATGTCTTGGTTCTGGGAGCAATACCTGTCCGATCCGAAGCAAAAAGAAGACATCTACGCCTCCCCTCTTCGCGCGTCGATCGAGCAGTTGAAGGGACTGCCGGAAGCACTCGTTATTACGGGGGAAGCCGACGTTCTTCGGGATGAAGGCGAGGCCTATGCCAACAAGCTGCGGGAAGCCGGCGTGCCGGTAACGGCCGTACGCTTCCAAGGCATCATTCACGACTTCGTCATGCTGAATGTATTGAAGGATACGAAAGCCGCGCGCGGCGCGATCCTTCTGGCCAACGCCTGGCTGAAACTATAGCCGCGAGAGCAAATCGTCATTTGTCTCTCATCCCACACAGATAAATAAGGAGGTGCATGGTACAACGAAGGAAACTAGCTTTGTAATGGAATTGTAATATTTCCTTCATGTTCCTTTCATCTACGACCGCTATAATTGGCCCATGACCCCCCTTTAATATATTTTCTCTCTTGCGCCTGCGGACATGCCGCAGGCCTCTTTGTTTTATTGGGGTTATCGGCCGGCCCATCCGTGCACAGACACTAGTGGCACGAAAAAAACGCGGTCCGCAGGGACCGCGTTTTCATACAGAAACATTACAATTTTCTCATTTTTCCCTATCGCCGTGGCGCATCAATCGGGATCGCGCCAATACGCCTGCAAGATCCGGACGAACACGTTCGGAAAAGCGAGCGTGTCCATCTCCTCCGGGCCGATCCAGCGGTAATGGTCCGGCGCGGCGCCTTCCCCGTAACCGCCCGAGGCCTCCGCGGCCATCGCCGCGAGCCCGTCCCCGCCGCCGATATGGCCGGCACGGCCGCCCGCCTGCCAGAAGCCGAACTCCGCCCGGAATACCTGCATGTCCCAGACGATGTGGCTGAACACATGGTCCGTCTCGCCCCACCAGGCGACGGGCCGAACGAGCAGGCCGTCCTCGGCCGACAAGGCGCGGCTCAGGTAATCGGCCATCGCCGCGCGTCGGTCCGGCTCGCCGCCGCCCGCCGGCAGCGGTGCTGGCGCGCCCACCGCGAGCAGTGCCGGCTGCTCCAGCCCCGCCGCGATTTCCCCGCGGCCGCCCGCTTCGGCGCCGGCCGCCTGCGCGGCTTTGCCGCGGCCGCGGCGCTTTGCGGGCGCAGGCGCCCCGGGCGTCTCCGGTGCGAGCACATGCGGCAGCTCCCACATCTGCGCGAGCAGCCCGCTGTCCGGCCGCCGGCGCACGAGCAGCTTGCCGGCGTTCGCGCCGCTGCCGGCGACGAGCGCGGCGATGCGCGTCTCGCGGCGCGGCGCCTTCGCCTTCGACTTGACCGGCAGCTCATGCTCCTTGCCGGCCATGCGTCCTTCGCAATGCCGCATGACCGGGCATGTCAGGCAGCCCGGCGACTTCGGCGTGCAGACGAGCGCGCCGAGCTCCATGAGCGCCTGGTTGAAATCACCCGCCGCGCCTTCCGGGATGAGCGACACGGCCAGCTTCTCGATGCCGATGCGGGTCGAAGGCTTGGCGATGTCGTTCTCCAGGCAGAAGTACCGCGACAGTACGCGCATCACGTTGCCGTCCACCGCCGGCTCCGGGCGGTTGAACGCGATGCTCATGATCGCGCCCGTCGTATACGGCCCGACGCCGCGCAGCGCGGCGACGGCGTCGCGGTCGTCCGGCACGGCGCCGCCGTGGCGGGCGACCACTTCCCGGGCTCCCGCCTGCAAATTGCGGGCGCGCGAATAGTAGCCGAGGCCTTCCCAGCACTTCAGCACTTCGGATTCCGGCGCCTCCGCCAGGGCCGCCGCCGTCGGGAATTTCGCCATGAACCGCTCGTAATACGGAATGACGGTGTCCACCCGCGTCTGCTGCAGCATGATTTCCGACACCCAGACGCGGTAAGGATCCCGATTCATCCGCCAGGGAAGGTCCCGTTTATTCGCCAAATACCACTGCAGCAGCTCCTTGCCGAAATAAGCCGCCGCTTCCGTCGTTGTCACGCGTTGTCCTCCTTGTCCGCCGCTTGCTCGCATAAGGCCGCGGTTTGATGATAGATCTGTCTGTACCGGCTCGGCGTCAAGCCCGTGTAATGCCTGAACATTCGCGATAGATAATGGTTCTGCATGCCGACCGCGCTCGCGACGTCGGAGATGCTGGCGTCCTTGCGTTCCAGCAGTTCCTTGGCGCGCTCTAGTCTCCGGTAGAGGACGTATTGGGCCGGCGCATAGCCGATCAGGTTTTTGAAATAACCGATAAAATAGTTCGGATGCAAGTAGGCCAGACGGGCCATATCTTCCACGGCAATCGGGCCGGACAGATGCTCTTCAATGTATTGTAGCACATGATCGATCTTGTCGAGCGGCTCGTTTTCGCGCAGCGACGATTCGTTGAAGCCCCCGTACTCCAAGTAGCAGGCGAGCAGCTCGAACATCGCGGAACGGATGCGGAGCTCCCTAGTCAAGGCGGTGGAATGGCAGGCGTCGATCAGCTGGCCAAACAGCCCCGCTACGCGCTCCGGGTCCGCCGGGACGACGCAAATCGGCAGGTGGAGCAGATCGAACATCTCCATGTCCCCGATCGTCGCGCGAAAATGGCACCAATAGAGCCCGACGCTCACGTCGTGCTCCGCGGTGAGGGATTGGCGCGTGCCGGGCGGGATGAGCAGCAGCTGCCCCGGCTGCAGATCGAAGCTGCGCCCGCCGACCTGCAGCCGGCCGCGGCCCTCCCGTATCATCCAGAACCGGTAAAATTCAGGTGTCGATTGATCGCGGATTCCCGGCTTCGTGCGCGTAAACGCCGCCATGGATACTTCCGTGTGAAAGCGGTGAAAATAATTTTGAATGATCGTCTTGTAGGTCAGTTTCATTGCGGCTCCCAATCATCAAAAAGGTTGTTGGTCCATGACGCGACATCTTGTATACAAGCCGTTCTATTATAACGCACCTTATCCGGAGGAAGCCACACCGCATCCGGTTGCTTTACGTGCCTAATTAGGCCTATACTGGAACATACATCCAAACGATGGAGGCTGAAGCACCACATGCCAACTGCTGCCACTATACTCGCCCCTCGCGGAGCCGTACGCCTCTTGCTCGTCCTGGCGCCGGCCGCGCTGCTCATCCTCGGCGGCTGCGGATCGTCGGCGAAGACGACCATCGGATCCGCCGATACGCCGCAAATCTTCAAGTCCAACTGCGTCTCGTGCCACGGCTCGGACCTGCAGGGACGCATGGGCGCATCCACCAATTTGACAAGGGTCGGAAAGCGCATGACGAAGGAGCAGATCAAGAAGCAGATCAAGCAGGGCGGCGGCGGAATGCCGGCCTTCAGCAGCAGGCTGTCCGACGCGCAGATCAACGAGCTCGCTTCGTGGCTGAGCGGCAAAAAATAAAACGAAGACCCTTGCAGGGCGCGCATCGCGCAACCCCGCAAGGGTCTTCTTCGTCGTTCGGGCCGCTCGCGCCGTGCCCAACCAGGCCATGCCCCACCTGGACCATGCCCTATCTGGAACATGCCCTACCCGGATCATGCCCGCCTCCGGCTTGCCCGCCTTGTCTGCCTCCGGCCTTGCCCGCCTCCGGCCATACCGGCCAGGCCGGGCCGGCGGATCACCGCTCTCCCGTCTGCCGCCCGTCAACCAGGCGCTTCCATGCGGGCAAACCCGTTCCGAGAGGACCTCTGAACGTCCACTTGGAATCGCCCATCTGCGGATGGGGCGGGAAGTGATCGCCTTTCAGCAAAGCCAACCGGGTTCCCCATAGATCGCCGTACTCGCCGTCAACCGGCACCTGCTGCCCGCTTCGGAATATCCGCTTCGCCAGCCATTCCGTTCTCATCGCCTTCTATGCGCCCCCCGCCCGTCTCGTTCCTACTATGTATTCCCATTATGGGCAAAGGGTGACGGCGTTATGCGGACCGATGGAAACGATGTACGGGTCCAAGCAGGCGATATTCAGGCGCGGCGCTCCACGACGACATAGGCGGACGCCAGCGCGCGGTCGTGCGTGACGGATACGTGGATCGTCATGTCCCGGGCTTCCAGGCCGAGCCGCTCCCAAGCGTTCGCGGTCAACCGGCAGAGCGGCTTGCCGCCCGGCGCCCGGTCGATCTCGATATCGTGAAACCGAAGCGTGCCCCCGATGCCGCAGCCGAATGCCTTGGAGACCGCTTCCTTCGCGGCGAACCGGCCGCCGACGAATTCGATCAGCCGCGTCCCGCCGTACGGCGCCGCCAGCTCCCGCTCGCGCGCCGTCAAGATTCGTTCGCGGAACCGTTCGCCCGCTTCGCCGAGCAGGATCCGCTCGATCCGCTCCAGCGACGCGAGGTCATGCCCGATTCCATGTATCATCGCGCTTCATCCGCCTTTTTCTTCGGCGGCGCCCGGCGCCGCCGTTCATATTCGTTTCCTTCCGCCTGATCCGCGCACGGTCCGCGCCATGCCGCCGAAATCAAACCGCCCTCCGGCTAGCCGAAGGGCGGCGGACAAGCGGTCCACGCGCGGGCCGTTAAATGCCCGGAATCATGTTCCGCTTGTGAGCGGTCTTGATGTACTGCTTCTCGAGCTTCTCGCGGGCCGTATCGCTGACGGGCTTGCCCTCGAGGTAATCGCTGTTCTCGTCGTACGTGATGCCGAGCTCGTCCTCGTCGGTCTGGCCTTCCCACAGCCCCGCGGTCGGCGCCTTCGTCACGACCACGCCCGGCACGCCGAGCTCCGCGGCGATGAGGCGCACTTGACGCTTGTTCAACGTGCTGAGCGGCGTGATGTCCACCGCGCCGTCGCCCCACTTCGTGTAGAAGCCGGTAACCGCTTCGGACGCGTGGTCGGTGCCGACGACGAGCAGGTTCAGCTCGAACGCGAGCGCATATTGCGTGACCATCCGGGTGCGCGCCTTAACGTTGCCTTTGCCCCCGCGGCTCAGATGGCGCAGGAAGCCGATCGCCTTCAGGCCGTGTTCGACCTCGAGCGCGATTTCGTCGACCGCTTCCTGGATGTTCGTCTCGACACGGTATTTCAGGTTGAACGCTTCCGCCACTTCGTAGCTGTCGGAGATGTCAGCCTGCTCGCCGTAAGGCTGGAACACGCCGAGCGTCATATATTCCTTGCCGCTCTCCTCGCTCAGCTCGTCGGTCGCCCGCTTGCACAATCCCGTGGCGACCGCGCTGTCGACGCCGCCGCTGATCGCGATCAGCAGGCCGGCCGTGCCCGACTTGCGGACGTATTCCTTCAGAAAATCGACGCGCTTGCGAATCTCCTGCTTCGGATCGATCTCCGGTTTGACGCCAAGCTCTTGAATGATCTGTTGCTGCAAGCTCATCCCATCACCTCTATTATTGGCAGTACCGCTCGAACGCGGACGTCAAATCCGCCGCGATTTCGGCAGCCGAACGGTTTTCGATCTGGTGGCGCTCGATGAAGTGCACGAGCTCGCCGTCTTTCATCAGGGCGATGGACGGGGAGGACGGCGGGTACGGCGCGAAGTATTCGCGCGCCTTGGCCGTGGCTTCCTTGTCCTGGCCGGCGAAGACCGTGTACAGGCGATCCGGCTTCACGGCGGACTGCAGCGCCTGCGCGACGCCCGGACGGCATTGGCCGGCGGCGCAGCCGCAGACGGAGTTGACGACCACGAGCGTGGTGCCTTGGTCGTTCGGCAGCTTCTCTTCCACCGCTTCCGGCGTGCGCAGCTCCTCGATGCCGAGGCGGGTCAGCTCATCCCGCATCGGTTGAATCATATCCAGCATGTATCGTTCGAAAGACATCGACATCTGTCATCGCTCCTTAAGCGTTATTGATAGGGATAGTCATGATGATTTTAATTCCTATTATACCCCCCGATCGTATCGAAAGCAAAGAAAAAGCAATCGGACCGGGGCCCGATTGCTTCGCTGCCGGATTTACGGCTCATCGCCGGAGACGCCATTATCCGCCGCCCCGTATGCGGCATCCTTATCGGGATGCATAAAGATGCCGCTCTTCGGCGGGATGCCCCGCTCGAAGTAATCCCGGTTCTCGCTCGTCAGAAATCCGGCGTCCTTGAACGGATGCACCCATTCGTCTCCGGCCATGACGGCGGGATCCGTCTCCTCCGTCCAATTCGACAGCGGCGACTGCGGCGACTCGTACATATGGTCGCCGATCACGACGCCGCTGCTGTTGACGAACGGCCCCCGCGGACCGCGGCCAACGCGGAACTCGGGGAGAAATTCGATTTCGTACGGATCCAGATCCGGATCGTCCGCGCCGATCGCCGCCGCTTGCGGCCGCTGCTCGTCCTGTTCGTTCATACCCGTACTCCTTCCCTAGATGGAAGGGCGATTGGGGCCGTCTAATTTCTTGTCGTAGCCTTCCGATTCCGGCGCTTTGGCGTTCTGCTTCTTCTTGCTGGCCGCCGCTTTCCCGGAAGCGCTGACGGGCTGCGAATTGCGTTCCATGGCTGGCACCCCCTTCCAAAGGATAGTATGCGCGCGCGATGAAACGGTTATGTAGGGATGCGCCGATGACCTTCGGCGATGCCGGCTCGGGCGCGGCTCAGAGGCGGCTCAGCGCCGCCGCCGCTTCATAGGCGTTGCGGCTGCGGTCGAACCGCACGAAGAAGGTCGTGCCGACGCCTTCCTTCGACTCCACTTGGATGGCGCCGCCGTGGCGCTCCATGATGCTGAGGCACAGCGGCAGGCCGAGGCCCGTGCCATGCGATTTCGTCGTATAGAAGGGTTCGAACATGCGCTCCAGCTTCTCCTGCGGGATGCCGCTGCCGTTGTCGATCACCCGAAGCTCCACGTAATCTTCGTGCGTATGCGTTTCCAATACCAGCACGCCGTGCTGATCCATAGCTTCCATGCCGTTGCGGGCCAGGTTCAATATCAGCTGCTTCATCTCTTTCTCGTTCAGCAGCAGCTTCGGGATGCCGTCGGCGAGCTTCAGCTCCAGCGATTGGCCGCGCATGTTGGCATCCGCCCAGAGCAGCGGCAAAATCTCGTTGATGATGTCGTGCAGCGACTGGCTGTCCTTCTCGATGACCCGGTTCTGCGCCAGCGACAGGAAGTCGCTGATGATGCTGTTGGCCCGGTCGAGCTCATCCATGACGATGCGGTAATATTCCTTCTGATGGTCCGGGCTGCGCTCGCGCATCAGCTGCACGAAGCCGCGAATGACCGCCATCGGGTTGCGGATCTCGTGCGTGATGCTGGCGGCCATCTGCCCGACGAGGCTGAGCCGCTCCATCCGTCCGATCTCGTCGCGCAGCCGGCTCAGCTCGGTCATGTCATGCGCGATGATCGCCGCGCCGATGATGTCGCCGGTCTGGACATCGCGCACGCAGACGCCGGTGTTGACGTAGATTTTGCCCAGCTCCTGCACGTATTCGGTCGTCACCCTATGGCCGTGCAGCGCCTGGTACAGCAGGCGTCCGAGCGCGTCCTTCTCGATGTGGTCGTACATGATGGTGAACGGCTGGCCGATCAGCTCGTGGCGCTGCTTGGCGCCGACTTTATCCCGCAGCAGATGGATCGCCATCTCGTTGATGTGCGTAATCGTGCCCGCCGCGTCGACGAAGATGACGCCGAGCGGCGTCTCCTCGATGAATTGCTGCAGCTTCTGCACTTCGATGCGGAAGCTGTCGGAGAGCTGGCGCATCCGGCGGTTGACGTTCTGGCGCCGGACGAAATGCTCCGAGCTGGCGAGCCCGAGCGGCATGATTAGGAAATAGCCCAGCTGATGCCCGATCATCCACCCGTAATCGGACGCCGATAAGCCGGGATGCGAGACATCGGTATAATTGACAAACGCGCAGAAGCGGATGAGCAGTAGGAGCCCCGCCAGGCCGAGCACGACCGCATACTTCGTACTTCGCTTCAGCTGCACGAAGCCTTGGTTGTAGAGCGAGATGATCGGGACGATGAACAGCAGCGTGCCGGTGATTTCGATCCAGTCCCAGCTGCCTTCCATCATCAGCTGCTCGGCGGCGAGATAGACGACGGTCAGCGCCAGGGTGACCCAGCTTCCGCCGTAAAGGGATCCGAGAATCAGCTGCCCGTACAGATAGTCCAGACCGAAGCCTTTCACTTCGATGCTGGCCGCGACGGCGAGCAGCATGCTGAGACCGCAAAATACGATTAGGAGGTAAGGTACTCTTTTGCGTGGTTTCGAGTCGTCATACCAGAATTGAAAAATAAATACCGGTAGAAATGCGAGAAAGAATTGCAAAAGAATAAGCTTCCACACTAAAATGAGTCCCACCCTTCAGAAGAAACCCAGTTAATGGTTATCCGAAATACCCGTTAATCCGATTAAATCATAGGTCTATTGTTTTTACAACGACTTTCGGCGAGGTTTGCGCGTTCCGTCGATTTTGCTATATTATACCATTTAAAATAGAATGTCGATTCGTTCCGAACCCCGTCGTGTAGACGCTCCCGGAACTGGATAGTATGATAGGTAACGGCGGCGAAGGCCTTGGCATTCGCCTTATAAACGAGGTTTAATCGGGGAGAAGATCCGTGAACTACGACGTCATTATCATAGGCGGCGGCTCGGCCGGCTTGATGGCCGGCATCGCCGCCGGTAGGCGCGGCGCGAAGACGCTGCTGCTGGACAAAGGCGACAAGCTCGGCCGCAAGCTCGGCATCTCCGGCGGCGGCCGGTGCAACGTAACCAACAACAAGGATATGGAGGAGCTGATCGCGCATATTCCGGGCAACGGGCGCTTCCTGTACAGCGCTTTGACAAGCTTCGGCAACCGCGACATCATCGCCTTCTTCGAAGGGCTCGGCATACGGCTCAAGGAAGAGGACAACGGGCGGATGTTCCCCGTCTCGGACAAAGCGAAGACCGTCGTGGACGCCCTCGTGGGCCAGGTGCGGAAGCTGGGAGTCGAGATCCGGGTGAACGCGCCGGTCGCCCGCGTCCTCTACGAAGACGGCCGCGTGCGGGGCGTCGCGCTGAAGACGGGCGAGACGATCGGCGCGCGCAGCGTCGTCGTCGCCACGGGAGGCAAATCCGTGCCCCATACCGGCTCGACCGGTGACGGGTACCCCTGGGCGGAGCAGGCTGGCCACAGCGTGACGGAGCTGTTCCCGACGGAGGTGCCGATCACGTCGAACGAGCCGTTCATCCAGAGCAAGGAGCTGCAGGGCCTGTCGCTGCGCGGCGTCGGCCTCTCCGTCTGGAACGCGAAGGGCAAGCGGATCGTCGAGCACCGGGGCGACCTGCTGTTCACCCATTTCGGCATCTCCGGCCCGATCGCGCTGCGCTGCAGCCAGTTCGTCGTCAAGGAATTGAAGAAGGGCGCGCGGAATGTCCTGATCACGATCGACCTGCTGCCGGATGCCAGCGCGAACGACGTGTACGAGGAATCGCTGCGGCTAGCCCGCGAGGATGCCAAGAAGGCGGTCAAGAACGTGCTGAAGGGCTATGTGCCGGAGCGGATGATCCCTTTATTATTGAAGGAAAGCGGGCTCGACGGGCAGCTGACGTACGACCATATCCCGAAGCAGGCTTGGCTCGAACTCGCGAAGCGGATCAAGGCGTTTCCGATGCGGGCGTACGGGACGCTCAAGCTGGAGGATGCGTTCGTCACCGGCGGCGGCGTGAACCTGAAGGAAATCGATCCCAAGACGATGGCGTCGAAGCTGATGCGGGGGCTGTATTTTTGCGGTGAGGTGCTGGACGTGCACGGGTATACCGGTGGCTACAACATCACGGCCGCGTTCTCGACGGGATATGCCGCGGGCAGCCATGCCGCGGAGCGCGGACGCGAATAAGAAAGGCTGACCGGCGGATCGTCCGCCCGTCAGCCTTTCGCGCATTAAGCGCATCGTTCACAGGTGCACGTCGCCGGAGAAATACCCGTACGAGCCGTCGTCCGGGAAGTACTCGTCCTCCGCCGGCGCGTCGTCGTCGCGGTTGGCCAGCTCCCGTCCTTCCTCCCGGGCGATCCAGTCCTCGTTCACGACATGCGCCGGAATCGTGATGTTCTCCATCTGGTACGCTTCGTTCGTCAGCTCGATATCCGGAATCGTGGATTGAACGGAGAGCTGGCCGCCGTGCGCCTGCGCGATCTCCAGTGCCGAGGTCAAGTCGTCTCCGTACATATGAATGTGCACCTCGCTTCCCTTCTGGACGACGGGGTCGTAGCCCAGCTCCTCGAACGTGCCGCGCGCGAGCGACGCGGAGCGGGAATCGGCGAATTGAAACAACAACGCGGTATCGTTTTGCATAAACGGATTCACCCTCATCGGCTAAAATGTTCCAACCCGCATAGCGTGCCCCGTTCCGGCATCCCCCATACCGGCCCCGCCCTGCGCCGCGCGCCGCTGTTTTCGTTGATGCGAAATGCACGGGTTGTGCTATAATAGAACGACAATTCTAGAATTGAGGTGCTGCTGATGATGATGGATGTATTCGCGCATGCTCCCGACGCGATCCTGATTGTCCGCGCGTTCCGCAACAAACGCTTCGTCTACGCGTGCAACGAAGCCTTCCAGACACTGACCGGCTTCAAGAACGAGCAGCTGATCGGCCTCGAGCTGGCGTCGCTGCCGTGCGCAGGGCCAAAGCCGCTGTGGCCCATCGTCGAACGGTTGTGCGCGTCCGTCACGCGGCGCAATCCGGAAGCGTTTGCAGAATCGCCGTTCTCGCTGTCCGGGCACGCACTGCTCTTCGGCGAGCTGCACGCGAAGCGGATGTACGAGACGGCCGACGACAGCTTCGCAATGATTACGATCCGCGACCGTTCGGAGCATAAGTGGATCGAGGATACAGCCTACGGACGCGACCCGTTCGTCTCCATGCTGCTGACGAACGCCGGCACGCTCTTCTCGCTGCGCGGCTACCGCGGCCCCATCCGCTACGACCGGCTGGAGCTGTCACGGATGGACTGCAGCCGCTTCATTGTCCGCCAGGACCGCGCGCGCGTGCTCGAAGGACTCCGGGAGCTGCAGAGCGACCGGAAATCCGGCGAAATCCGGTTTACGCTCCAGCTGTTCCGCGACCGGTACCGGATCCATTCGATTGTCAAGCCGTTCTTTCACGGGGACGGATCATTCAAGTGCTTCGCCATTCTCGTCGTGGATATGCAGCCCGTCAAAGGCGCGTTCGCGCAAGCGGCTGCGCCCGCCGGAGGCACAGACGCGGCGAAGGCCGGAGCCGCCGATGCGGCGAAAGCCGAATCCGCCGAGCCGGCCGATTCGGCCTACAAGCTGCGGTTGCTCATGCTGGAGAAGCGGCTGACCGTCACCCAGCTGGCCGAGAACACGAACATCTCGCTGACGACCATCTCCAACATCCGCAACGGCAAGATCAGCAAGCCCAAGCGGCTCACGGCGGAGCTGATCGCGAGGCAGCTCGGCGTTACGCCGTCGGACATCTGGAGCGCGTATAAATAAGCGGGGGGCGGCCAACACGCCTGAGCAAGCTGCACGACAAACGGCAAGCATAAGCAACCGATAAGCAGCGCAATCACGAAGCTAGGCAATCATGAAGCCAGGCAATCACTACGCCAGGGCAGCCAATAGGCCGGACCTGCGAATAAACAGCGCCGCACGAAAAAAACCTCCGCCTCCCGACGTTGACCGCGGGACGCGGAGGTTATCGCATGCCTACAGCTTGAAGCCCGCCGCCAGTCCGTTCATCTCGAGGGCGATGCCGCTCAGCGAACGGGACGACATCGCGATCCGCTCGGCCGAGGCCGTCTGCTCCTCCGACGTCGCGGCCACGGTCGCGGCGGTCTCCGCGCTCTGCCGGGCATAGCGCTCCAGGAGCTCCATGGCGCGCACGAGCTGTCGCGAGCCGGCGGCCATCCGCTCGGAGGCGGCGGCGACTTCCTGCACCTGGCCCGATACCCGCTCCGACGCAGCCGCGATCTCGGCGAACGACGCGCCAGCCGCGTGAACGGCGCTCATGCCCGCTTCCGATTCCTGCGCGTTCGCGCGCATCCGCATGGCCGTCTCGCGCGTATCCTCCGCGATCCGCTCGACGACGATTCCGATCTCGGATACGGCGTCCGTCGTCTGCTGCGCCAGCTTCCGCACCTCCTCGGCGACGACCGCGAAGCCTTTGCCGTGCTCGCCCGCGCGGGCCGCCTCGATCGCCGCGTTCAGCGCGAGCAGGTTCGTCTGCTTCGATATCGTGCCGATCAGCTTCGAGATGGCGCCGATGCTCTGCGAATGCGTCTCCAGCAATCCCAACTGCTCGGCCGCGAGGCGGACGCTGTCGTTCACCGCGCCCATCCGGATGACGGCATCGTTCGCCGCTTCCCGCCCGGACAGCGCCAGCCGGCTCGCGTCCGCCGACAGCGACGCGACGAGCGACGTCGAATCGGCGATCCGGCCGATCCCCGCGCCAAGCTCCGCGGTCGTGCGGCTCGCGTCCGCGAACTGCGCGAGGGCGCGCTCGGCGCCCTCCGCCAGGCTCAGCACCGCATGGGCCGCCTGATGAAGCAAAAAAAAACGTTCCCCCCGCTTGCGAGGAGAACGGCCAATCAGCCAGTGGGGCCCCAGCCTGCCTGGAGCAATCGTTACATGGGAGCGTGTTACCGGTAGGCTTGAAGCCCTTCGTTCAGCGCTCGCGTCGACGCGTAGACGTCCCGGTAGACGCGGAACAAGCCTTCGTATGCGCGGACGGCCTCCGGTTCCGGCTTGTAGACGGACGCGCGCTTGACGAACCGTTCCGCGCATGCCTCGAGGCTATCAAACCAGCCGCAGCCGTATGCCGCCAGCATCGCCGCGCCGAGCCCCGGCCCCTGCTCGTTCTCCAGGGCTACGACGTCGGCATTGAAGATATCCGCCTGCATCTGCAGCCACACCGGATTGGACGCGCCGCCGCCGATCGAAATAATCGTGTCGACCGTCTTGCCGGCTTCGCGGAACATCGCCACCGATTCGTTCAGCGAGAACGTGATGCCTTCCATGACCGCCCGGGCGAAATGCACCCGCTCGTGCGAGCCGTCGATGCCGACGAAGCTACCGCGGATGACCGAATCCGCATGCGGCGTCCGTTCGCCGACGAGGTACGGCGTGAAGAGCAGCCCTTTCGCGCCCGGCTTCACGTCGAGCAGCTCGTCGAACGATTCGCCTTTCGCGAACGCGTTCTTGAACCAGCTCAGGCTGTAGCCCGCCGCGAGCGTGACGCCCATGGCATAGAAGGCGTTCTCCTTGCCGTGATTGAAGAAATGCACCTTGCCGCGGAAATCGTTGCCGCTGTCCTTCTCATAGGACAGGATGACGCCCGACGTGCCGATGCTGCACATCGTCAGCCCTTCCCGCAGGATGCCGGAGCCGATGGCGCCGCACGCGTTGTCCGCCCCGCCGGCGAACAACTTCGTGCCTTCGCTCAGCCCGGCCGCCGCCGCTTGCTCCGGCAGCAGCGTGCCCGTGAGCGCGTGGGATTCCACGAGCGGAGGCGCAAACGAGGCCGGCAGCGATACGGCTTCGAGCATCTCGCCGCTCCAGCGCTTGTTGGCCACGTCGAGCAGCAGCGTGCCCGCCGCGTCGGAGTAATCCATATGCTGCGCGCCCGTCAGCCGGTAGCGGACGTAGTCCTTCGGCAGCAGGAACGACACGGCCCGTTCGAAGACATCGGGCTCGTGCTTGCGCACCCACAGAATCTTCGGCAGCGTGAAGCCTTCGAGCGCCGGGTTGCGGGTGATCGTCAGCAGCCGCTCCTTGCCGACCAGCGCTTCGATCTCGCGGCATTCCGCGGTCGTGCGCGTGTCATTCCATAGAATCGCGTTGCGGACGGGCTTCCCTTCCGCGTCCAGCAGGACGAGGCCGTGCATTTGGCCCGAGAAGCTGAGTCCTTCGATCTCGCCGGCCGGGATGCCGGCTTCCGCGACGAGCTCGCGGATCGCCTCGAGCGTGCCGGTCACCCAATCGTCCGGCCGCTGCTCGCTCCAGCCGGAATGCTCATGATACAGCGGATAGTCGCGGGAGGCCTCTGCTGCGACCGCGCCGCTCCGGTCGAGGAGCAGCACCTTCACCGCGCTCGTGCCTAAGTCGACGCCGATGACGTAAGACATGAAATCGAACGCCTCCTTCTTATACGCTGTAGATGATTTCGTTCAGCTGCAGTTTGATCCGCTCCAGACGGCCGGACTCGTTCTTGATGACGTTGTTTTGCAGCGCGTACTGCTCGAGCGACGCCAGCGTGGCGCGGCCGGCGACGATCTCGGCGCCAATGCCTTCCTTGAAGCTGCGGTAACGGTTCTCGACGAAGCCGTCGATCAGGTTCGTGTCGATGAGCTTCGCAGCCGCTTTCAGCCCCCAAGCGTACGTGTCCATACCCGCGATATGCGCGAGGAAAAGGTCCTCGTCCTCGAACGAGCCGCGGCGCACTTTCGCGTCGAAGTTGACGCCGCCTTTGCCCAGGCCGCCGGCCTTCAGCACTTCGTACATCGTCAGCGTCGTGGAGACCAGATCGGTCGGGAATTCGTCCGTGTCCCAGCCGAGCAGCAGGTCGCCTTGGTTCGCGTCGAGCGAGCCCAGCATGCCGTTGATCGCCGCCACGCGGATCTCGTGCTCGAACGTATGGCCGGCCAGCGTCGCGTGGTTCGCTTCGAGGTTCAGCTTGAAGTAGTCTTTCAAGCCGTACTTCTGCAGGAACGCGATCGTCGTCGCCGCGTCGAAGTCGTATTGGTGCTTCGTCGGCTCCTTCGGCTTAGGCTCGATCAGGAACTGCGCGCCGAAGCCGATTTCCTTCGCGTAGGCGACAGCCATATGGAACAGGCGGGCCAGGTTGTCGAGCTCGAGGGCCATGTCGGTGTTGAGCAGCGTCTCGTAGCCTTCGCGGCCGCCCCAGAACACGTAGTTCTCGGCGCCGAGGCGCTTGCCGATCTCGAGGCTCTTCTTCAGCTGCGCGCCGGCATATGCGTAGACGTCGGCATTGGACGTCGTGCCCGCGCCGTGCACGAAGCGCGGATTCGTGAACATATTCGCCGTGTTCCACAGCAGCTTGGCGCCGGTGTCCTTCATGCCTTGCTCCAGCAGGTCGACGATGACGTCGAGGTTCTTGTTCGTCTCGGCGAGCGAAGCGCCTTCCGGCGCGATGTCGCGGTCATGGAAGCAGTAGAACGGAATGCCGATCTTGTTCAGGAATTCGAAGTTCGCTTCGACGCGCATCTTCGCCTGGTCCATCTCGTTCGCGCTGTCCCAGCCGCGGACCGCCGTGCCCACGCCGAACGGATCGGCGCCGGCTGCCGTGAACGTGTGCCAGTACGCGACGGCGAAGCGCAGGTGCTCCTCCATCGTTTTGCCGAGCACGACTTCTTGCGGATTATAATGTTTGAATGCGAGCGGGTTGTCGGAGCCTTTGCCCTCGTATGCGATTTTGCCGATGTTCTTGAAATACGCCATGGAATGAAATCCCTCCAAAATGATGTCCGCTGCTACGCGGCGGGTGATAATGAAAACGTTCTTACGGCTATTCTAGCATCGCTTAACTTTGTTTGTCTAGTAAACAAAGAAAGTTTTTCGTGACCGTCCGCCTCCTATGGCATCGCCGCGAAACCCGTGGTACAATCGTTCCCATACATCGGGACAAGCGGAGGCAGACGGGACATGATGAAGCAAACCGGAGATTTGGCGCTCGTCAAAAAAATGAATACCGCCATCGTGCTGGACGCCGTGCTGCGCTACGCCCCCCTCTCGCGGGCCCAAATATCGGAGCGCACAGGGCTGAACAAGGCGACCGTGTCGAGCCTCGTGCAGGATCTGATCGAGCATCATCTCGTCCTCGACATCGGGCCCGGGGAATCGAGCGGCGGCCGCAAGCCGAACCTGCTTCGATTCCGGGCGCGTACCGGCTTCGCGATCGGCATCGATCTCGGCGTCAACTACATCCGCGGCATTCTGACGGACCTCGAGGGCGAGGTGCTCGCGGAACGGCGGCTGACGCTGACGGCCCACGACGCGGCGTACGTCCTCCCGCGGCTGCTGGACTGCATCGCGTCGCTGCAGGCGGAAATCCCGCCTTGCCCGTACGGCACCGTCGGGGTCGGCATCGGCGTGCCGGGCCTCGTCAACGAGGAAGGCGCGATCCTGTACGCGCCGAACCTGGGCTGGACGGACGTGCCGCTGCGCGCCATCGTCGAAGCGCGCTTCGGGGTGCCCGTCACGATCGACAACGAAGCGAACGCCGGCGCGCAGGGCGAGCAGCGTTACGGCGCGGGGCGGGGCATCGCCAATCAGATCTACGTCAGCGCGGGTATCGGCATCGGCACCGGCATGATCTTGAACAAGGAGCTGTACAAAGGCGCCGGCGGCTTCTCGGGCGAGCTCGGCCACCTGTCCATCCAGGCGGACGGCAAGCCGTGCCGCTGCGGCAACCGCGGCTGCTGGGAGCTGTACGCGTCCGAGAACGCGCTGCTCGAGCAGGCGGCGTCGCTCGGCTACCGCGACCTCGACAGCCTGCTGGAGGCGGCCGGACGCGGCGAGGCCGAGGTGCTGCGGCTGTTCGAGCGGATCGGCGAGGCGCTCGGCGTCGGCATCGCGAACATCGTCAACGTGTTCAACCCCGACGTCGTCATCGTCGGCAACGAGCTTCGCCGCGCGGAGGCCTGGCTCGGCGAAGCGATGCAGCGCACCGTCGCCGAACGGGCGCTGGCCCACCACCGGCGCCGGCTGCGCGTGCTGTTCGCGGAGCAGGGCGAGAAATCGGCCGTGCGCGGGGCGGCGTATTACGCGATATCGGCGTTTTTGGCGAAGATGAAGGGAAGCGGCGTCTGACTGGGGCGCCGCTTTTTTTGTGGGCGCGCGTTGCGCGCGCCGAGGGCGGCAGCGCGCGCGGGGGTGGCGGCCCGCAGCAAGGGCGGCGACCCTCGCCAGGGCGGCGGCGCGCAAACGAGCGGACATACGTTCCGCTATTCGCGCGTTTCGGGCCGTTTTCACAGCTACGCGGCCACACGTTCCGCTATTGCCAAGCCAACCCGCGATTTTGGAGGCTATTCTAGGGAATAGCGGCTCTGGTGTCCGGCTAACCCAATTTTCGCCCCGAAATCGCCAAATAGCGGCTCTCATGGCCGCCAACGTCGCGTTCGTCGCTTGGCTGCTCTGTCGACGCGCCTCCGTCAGCATGCATCGCCTCGGCCGGACGGCGGCGCGCGCGGAGTCGGGCAGCGGATAAACGAGCGGACATACGTTCCGCTATTCGCGTGTTTTGGGCCGTTTTCACAGCTACGCGGCCACACGTTCCGCTATTGCCAAGCCAACCCGCGATTTTGGAGGCTTTTCTAGGGAATAGCGGCTCTGGTGTCCGGCTAACCCAATTTTCGCCCCGAAATCGCCAAATAGCGGCTCTCATGGCCGCCAACGTCGCGTTCGGTGCTTGGCTGCTCTGTCGACGCGCCTCCGTCAGCATGCATCGCCCCAGCCGGCTCATCCAGGGACTCCCGCCGCGCTTGCAAGCACCCGCCGACCGCCGCCAACAACCCAAAACGGGACCGTCCCCGATCCAACCAGCGGATCCTCGGGGAACAGTCCCGTTCGTGTTGTGACGCAGCCTTTATCCGGCGCTGCTCCGGCCATCCCGCCGCCAGCCATCCGCTCGCGGCCCTACTCCCGCTCCCGTCCGGCGAGCCGGAGCGCACCTCCGCACTCCTCGATCTCCAGAAACAGCGGCCGTTCGTCGGGCGTCCGGTTCGGCGCGTGGATCGCGAGCAGCCGCCGGCCGTCGAAGGCGCGGAAGAGCATGCCGTGTCCGCCGTCGCTGCGGTAGAGCGCCTCCGGCTGATGCGTCCACGGGCCGGCGAGGCCGCCCGATTCCGACCGCGCGACGCCGAGCGCGTACGTGTTGGCGATGAAGCTCGCCCACAGCAGGTACAGCGCTCCCGCGCCGCCCCGGAACAGAAATGGCCCGTCCGTGACGTAATGGGCTGTGTCCGGATAACGGGGCGATACGTACGGCGTCGTCCATGGCGCTTCCGACGCGCGGAACAGCGTCTACGGCTCGCCCGCCGCTTCGCGCAGATCGGCGGTGAGCCGGACCGCGCAAACCTCGCCGTCCCCGATCTGCTGCCATTCGTGGCAGAATACCATCCACGGCGAGCCGGCCTCGTCGACGAACAAGCTGCCGTCGAGCGAGCTCCAAGCCTCCGGCGTGACCGGCCCCGCGCTGTGCGGCAGGAACGGCCCGAGCGGTCCGTCCGCGGCGAGCGCCGCCGTTCCGAGCCGCCCGTTATCCTTGCGCCGGAACGTCGCGAACATATAGAAGCGCCCTTCCCGCGCGTACACTTCCGGCGCCCAGAAATTCGTGTCGGAGAAGAAATCCGCCGGCGGCCGGAAGACGGGGAACGGTCCTTCCCAGTCGTCCAGATTCCGGCTGACGTAGGCGTCAAAGCCGGTCCCGGGACCCCAGATGTCGGGATCCGTGCTGCCGTACAGATAGTAGACACCTTCCGCCTCGACCGGCATCACGAATGGGTCGCGGATCTGAATATCTGCCCGCTTCCAGCTCCGCGTCGCGCCCCCTTCCGGATGCCGCCCGTCCCTGCCTCCCCGGCTCAGGACGGCTTCCCCTTCCGGACGCCGCTCGTCCCCGCGTTCCCTGCTCGGGACGGCTTCCCCCTCCGGACGCCGCCCGTCCCCGTCTTCCAGACACGGCCCGTCCTCGCTTCTCCTCATCGGTGCTCCGCCTCCCTCACTCACACGTCGGATCTACCAGCCCGGTCTCCCTACTCACTCGTCGAATCTACCTGCCCGGTCCCCCTACTCACTCGTCGGATCTACCTGCCCGGTCTCCCTACTCATACGTCGGATAGACCAGCCCGATCTCCCGCTCGCGCCGCCACTGCCCGTCATCGTACCGCAGCAGCTCGTTGCCCTGTACGGCGAACGGAATCGTCCGCCCTTCCCAGATGAGCGTCCCTTCCGCCGGACGCGCGCTCATGCCGAGCACGCCGCGAAGCATACCCCGCCGGTCCGTGATCACGCGGACGCCGGACGGGAACGCCATCCATGGCTCGCCGCCGCGGTAGACTTCGGATCCGCCGCGCAGGTTCAGCAGCTCGAACGCCACGCCGTCGACCGTGCGGGCGTACGCCGTCTCCGCGGCGACCTCGGCGCCGTGATCCCGGGCGTCGGGCGCGAGCCCGGTGAACCACAGCTCGCCGTCCGGCGTCGGAAGCACGCCGCACAGCCGCTCGACGAAGTCCAGCATGCAGAGGATGGCGGGCGAGTACGCCTTTGTGAAGCCTTCCTCGCCCGTCCACGGGCCCACCGCCTGCGCGAAGCGCTCCGCCCGGGCGAACGACGACAGGATCGGCTGCATCGCCCACGTCAGCTCGACGTGGCGGCCGTGATGCTCGAACGCGTGCGGCGCGCGGATCAGGCTGAGGTAATTGGACGGCCCCGCCCAGCTGTTATAGCTGGAGAACGGATCGAAGCGCGGATCGTCCAGCGCGATCGACGTGAACGGATACTTCGCGAAAAATTTCCGCGTGTTCAGCAGGTACCGCCGCAGCGCCTCGTCGAAGAACGCCCGGTCGCCGACCTCGCACGCCAGGACGCGCAGCAGCACATCGGACTGCACCCGCACGAACCGGTCGTGGCGGTCCCGGTCGTAGAAGAACGCGTCCCTCTCGTCGTAACAGTGGCGCATCAGGCTGTCCAAGCTGGTCTGCGCCTTGGCGCGCCACGCCTCGCCGCTCTCGCCGAGCTCCTCCGCCATGCGCGCCAAGTACAATCGCTGGCAGTAGACGTTGGCTGTCAGGTCCGGCGCGAGGAACGGCAGCACCGGCGAGTCCGGGTCGCAGCGCGACGCATCGCCTAGGTGCGGCGCGTCGGGGACGTGCCAGAACCGCGGCGACAAGTCATGCCCGGTGTCGTAGGCGCCGAACGCCTCGACGCAGCCGGTGCCGCGCGTGTCCCGGTTCGCGGCGAGCCAGCCGTCGTACCGCGCCATCGCCGGATACATCCGGGCCAGGAACGCCCGGTCCCGCCCGTGCAGCATGTAATGGTTCCAGACGCTGCGGGCGAGCGGGGTCACGAGCTGGATCTGACGGAAGGCCGGACCCTGCTCCGTGATCTTGTACGGCAGCAGGCCGTCCTCCCGCTGATGCGCCGCGAACGACCGGTAGGTCGCCTCGGACACCCGCGGCAGGAAGCGCGACAGCAGCTCCGCATTGATCGTGCCCGTGCTCTCCAGCCAGCAGCCGAGGTAGACGCCGCCCTCCTGCAGCGTCGGCGCCTCCCCGGCCAGCGGCACGATGCAGTCGAACAGCGTGCGCAAGGCCCGGTAGTAGACGTCCTCGAGCCGTCCCTCCGACGCCGCGAACCGGATGCCGGCGCCGAGCCATTCATCCAGCACGGCCCCGTCCGAAGGCTTGCCGAGCGGGCCGACCCGTTCCTCGGTCCGCAGCGTCCGCAATTTATGAAGCAGCGCGCGTTCGCCCATCGTCCATCCTCGCTTTCCGCTCCATGCTCGCCGGGTTAGGGCTGCACGTTGCTTTCGAATATTTTGACCGTGCCGTCGTAGAACGACTGAACCGCCTTATCCACGCTTTCCTTGCCGAAGCCGATGAGCTGCACCGTGTTGTCCGACAGCTTGATGAACTCCGCGTTGCCCGGAGGGTTGTAGCTGACCGCGAACGGCTCCTTCTTCGTCGCCTCGGAGACGCGGCTCGTGAAGTCGTAGACGATCTTGTCCGTCTCGCTCGCGCTGCCCTCCAGCACCGCGCGGTTCGCCGACGTGACCGGCACGCCGCGGTTATTGCCGAGAATCTTGGCCGCGTCCGGATCGTTGATCCAGAAGTCCATCAGCTTGGCGACCTCGCCCGGATGCTTCGTCTTCGCGTAGCCCGACAGGCCCTGGCTCGATTCGAACACGACGCCCGTGCCCTTCGCGCCGCGCGGCACCTGCACCATGATCAGTTCGTCCTTCGTCGCGCTCTGGAACGAGCCGAGCAGGTTCGACGGCAGCAGCGTCATCGCCGCCTTGCCCGTCACGATCAGCGATTTGCTCGCGTCCGCCGGCGGATTGGACACCTGCAGCTCGGCCGGAACGACGCCTCCGGCTTTGGTCGTCTGATCCCAGTATTGGAACCACGGCAGAATATCCGCTTCCTCGAAGCCGAGCTTGCCGTTCGCCATGTCGTACAGCTGCTTGCCGTTCTGCTTCAGGAAAATATCGTGGCCGTCCGTCGTGAAATTGTACGTGCCGTAGTAGCCTTTGCCCAGTTTGTCGGCGATTTCCTTGCTGATGCGGGCGTAATCGTTCCAGGACCAGCCGTCCTGCGGTACCGGTAGGCCGGCCTTGTCGAACATCGACTTGTTGACGACGATGCCCCGGGCGTTCGCCCCCGCGGAGAGATGGACGAGCTTGCCGCCCAGCGTGCCGTATTCCTTCATCGCCGGATCCATGTCACCCAGGTTCAGCTCCTTGCCGACGTAAGGGCCGAGATCGAGCAGCACGCCTTTGTCGGCATAGTCGACGACGTTGCCGCCGAGGAAGAAAACATCCGGCGCCGTGCCCGACGCGAGCTGCGTGTTCAGCTTGTCGAAGTAGCCGTCGGACGGGCCGAACTCGCCCGTGATCTTGATGTTCGGATTCTTCTGCTCGAACAGGTCGATCGCTTTGTTCGTCAAATCCGCGCGGTTCTGGTCGCCCCACCACATCATCCGCAGCTCGACCTGCTCCTGCCCGCCGTTGTCCGGCGTCCCCGCCGGGGCGTTCGCGTTATTGCCGGCGTTCCCCGCCGCGCCGCCTTCGTTCGCCGCCGGTCCGCCGGAGTTGCCGCAAGCCGACAGCGAGAGGGCCGTCAAAGCCGCCAAGCCGAACAAGAGTACCTTCTTTTTCATCGTTTCTTCTCCCCTTCTGATGAAATATCAAGCGCTTGCAATACCCATCCTACCGGGTTGCCGATCCAGCCGGAATGCGATTCCTTCGGCTGTTCGCGTATCATTTTTTCGGGCGGCCGCACTAGCCGGCCCCGTCAGGAGTGCCGCATGCGCAGCGCCGGCCGCTTCCGCACCGGTCTGATCCGGTCCGTCCCGCGCGCCTCACTTCAGCCCCGTCGTGGCGATCCCGTCGAGGAAATACCGCTGGAAGATCAGGAAGATCAGCGTGATCGGCAGCAGCGACAGCACCGAGATCGCGAGCAGCGCCCCCCAGTCCAACGAGCCGGACGGGTCGAACAGCGCGCGGATGCCGAGCTGGACGGTGAACAGCTTGATGTCGCTCAGATAGATCATCTGGCTGAAGAAGTCATCCCACGACCAGATGAACGTGAAGATCGCCGTGGTGATCAGCGCCGGCAGGAGCAGCGGCAGGATGATCCGGGCGTACAGCATCGGCTGGCTGCAGCCGTCGATCGTCGCGCTCTCGTCGAGCTCCCGCGGGATGCCGCGGATGAACTGCACCATCAGCAGGATGAAGAACGAGTCGTGCGCCAGCCATTTCGGCAGGAACAGCGGGAAATACGTGTTGATCCAGTGCAGCTGGCTGTAGATGATGTATTGCGGCACGAGCGTGACGTGGTACGGCAGCATGATCGTGACGAGCATGAGTCCGAACCACAGCTTCTTTAAGCCGAACTCCAGCCTCGCGAAGGCGAAGGCGGCAAGCGAGCAGGTCACGATGTTGCCGAGCACGCTGAGCGTCGAGATCAGCGCCGAATTGCCGAAGAAGCGGGCGAAAGAGAAGCCTTGGAATCCTTTCCAGCCGTTGCGGTAGTTGTCGAGGGTGAACGTATGGGGCCAGAGGCTGCCGCCGGCGAAGATTTCCTGGTTTGGCTTGAAGGAGCTCGCGAGCAGCCAGAGCACGGGATAGAGCATGGCGAGTCCGACCGCGATGATGGCGAGATGCCGGAGCGCGCCGGCATAGGCGATTTTTCTCATGGACATGAACGTCTACCTCCCTTCCTTGCCGTCGCCGTAGAACACCCAGAACCGCGAGGTCGCGAAGACGATGCCGGTGAATGCCGCGATGATGAGCAGCATGATCCACGCCAGCGCGGACGCATAGCCCATGTCGAAGTACGCGAAGCCCTTCAGGTACAGGTACAAGGTGTAAAACATCGACGCGTCGAGCGGACCGCCGCGGCCGTCGCCGATGACGTAGGCGGGGGTGAACGCCTGAAACGAATTGATGATGCTCATGATCAGGTTGAAGAAAATGACGGGCGTCAGCATCGGCAGCGAAATGCTGAAGAATTGGCGCGCCTTGCCCGCGCCGTCGACCTGGGACGCTTCGTACAGATCGGCGGGGATCTGCTTCAGCCCGGCCAGGAAGATGACCATCGCGGAGCCGAACTGCCAGACGGACAGCGCGACGATGGGATAGAGGAGATAGTCGGGATGGGCGATCCATGACGGGCCGTCGATGCCGAGCCAGCCGAGCGCCCGGTTGACGACCCCGTCGCCGTCGAAAATTTGCCGCCATACGATCGAGATGGCGATGCTGCCGCCGAGCAGGGACGGCACGTAATAGACGGTCCGGTAGACGCCGAGCGCCCGGATGCCCTTGTTCAGCGCCATGGCGACGAGCAGCGCGAAGACGAGGCGAAGCGGCACGGAAAGCAGCACGTAGGTGAAGGTCAGCTTCAAGGAATGGCCGAACGTGGCGTCGTCCCCGAAGATCCGGATGTAATTGTCCAGCCCGGTCCAGCTCGGATCGGCCAGCAGGTTGTACTTGGTGAACGACAGGTAGAGCGAGCCGATCATCGGGCCCAGCGTCAGGCAAAAGAAGCCGACCAGCCACGGCAGCAAAAACAAGTACGCCGTACGGTTGTGGCTTCGGGCAAGCGGCCTGCGGACGGTTCGCATCGGGAGTCCTCCTCTGCTCATGATGGAATAGCTCCATCATACGCGGGCCGCCTCCGGGGCTGAATGCGTTTTCTTCGGCAGTTGGCTTTTGAATTTTTTAGGTGCGCGAAGCCGCCGCTCCCGTCAGCCTTCGACCGGCTGGCCCGGCTGCCCGGCGCCCCGCTGCCGGTAATCCGAGGGGGACAGCCCGAACATCCGTTTGAACTTGGCGCTGAAGTAGCTGGCGCTCGTGAAGCCGGTCAGCTCCGCGATGTCCCACAGGCCGAGCTGCGTGCCTTCGAGCAGGCGGACCGCCTGTGCCATTCTCGCTTCGGTCAAGTATTGAATGAACGTCTTGCCGACCTTGGACTTGAACAGCTCCGAGAAATAGGACGGATTGTAATTGAATTTCTCCGCGATCTGCGTCAGGTTCAGATCCGACATGTAATTCTCGCCGATATGCCGGAGCACGGCGTCCATAAGCGGCGCGTCGCCGTCCTCCGCCTCGCGGCGGCGCGCCGCCGCGATCTTGCCCGCGATGCCCGCGAGGAAGCCGGCCGCCCGGTCGACCGTGTCGAAGCTAAGCGCCATCTCCGGCCGGAGCCAGAGCTGCTCCGCGCTGCCGAGCGGCGCGCGGGCATCGTGCGCCAGCGGCTCGAGCAGCAGGTAGAGCTGGAAGATCGCCCGCACGAAGCGGGAGTGCGACGCGGCGAACGCCGCCTGCAGCGACTGCCTGGCGGCCCGCTCGAACGACGCCAGGTCTCCCCGCGCCAAGAACCGTTCGATGACGTGGATCTCGTCCGCGGACAGCGCAGCCTGGCCGTCAGCCGGGCGCCGCTCGTCCTCCGCCGCCCCGCTCTCGGACCAATTCCAGGCGAGCAGCGCGGACAGATAGCCTTCCTTCCATTGCCCGAAGCCGGTCACGGGCCGGCCAACGCCGGCCGCGAGCCCGAAGCCGAGGATGCCGCGCGCCAGCTCGTCCAGCTCGGCGGCGAATCCGCGCAGCCACGCCTCGTCCTCCGTCGTCGCGAAATGGATCAGGCCGGGGTAATTCGCGTCCTTGAACGCCACGACGGCCGCGCCCGCCGCGCCGGACGTCTCCTCCTTCTCCCGGCAGAGCAGCTCGAACGGCAGGCGGAACCGCTCCGGCGTCCGTTCCGCCGCGGCCCAGGGCGCATCGGCCCGCTGCCGCAGGCCGACGGACAAGAAACGCGCTTCCCGCCGCGCCCACGGCTCGAGCCCGAACCGCGCGGCCCGGTCGAGCACTGCACTCTCGCGGTCGGGCTCGCCCTTGACCAGCCGCACGACGAAATGCTCCCGCATCTCCTTGAAGTAACGGGACAGCTCCCAGCGGGCGCGCGCTTCCCGCTCCAGCTCCTCGCGCGCCCCGTCAAGCTCCGCCGTGACGTTCGCCAGCACGGCGGCCAGCTCGTCCCGCGCGACCGGCTTCAGCAAGTAATCAAACGCGTGATGCCGCAGCGCCGCTCGCGCGTAGCGGAAATCCTCGTAGCCGGTAATGACGACGAGGCGCACGTCCGGATGCCGTTCCCGGCAGGCTTCGAGGAACGATACGCCGTCCATGAGCGGCATGTTCATGTCGGTCAGGACGATGTCGACGGGCGTCCGCTCGAGCAGCTCGAGCGCCTCGAGGCCGTTCGACGCCTCGCCGGCCAGCTCGAGGCCGAGCCCGGCGGCGTCGATCTTAAGCTTCAGGCCGAGCCGGATCTCGGGCTCGTCATCCACGATGAGCAAACGGTACATGCGCGATCGCCTCCTGTACGGGCAGAATCAGCTCGATGCGCGTGCCTTCGCCCTCGGCGGAGACGATGCGCGCCTCGAAGAGCGAGCCGTAATGCAAGCGGCAGCGCGCGAGCACGTTGCCAAGGCCGATCTGGCGGTCGCCGCCGGCCAGGATCTGATGAGTGCGCGCGGCATCGGCCTGCGCCAGCAGCCGGCGCCGCTGCAGGTCGCTCATGCCGATGCCGTTGTCGGCGACGATCAGGCGGATTCGGCCGCCGGCCCGCTCGGCCCGGATGTCCACCCGCGCTTCCGCCTGCCGCCGGAACGCGAACTTGACCGCGTTCTCGACGAGCGGCTGCAGGATGAATTTGACGACCGTCACGCGCGCGAGGTCGCCCTCTTCCCCAATCGTCAGACGCAGCCGCCCGCCGAAGCGGATTTGCAGGATGCCCGCGTAATCGCGGACGTACTTGAGCTCTTCCTGCAGCGCGACGAGATCGTCGTCGCTCTTGAGCGAGAACCTTAGCATCTTGCCGAGCGACTCGATGACCGCGACCGTGTCGTCGGTCCGCTTCTGCATGGCCAGGCTGCTCATCAGCTCCAGTGTGTTGAACATGAAGTGGGGATTGATCTGCATGAGCAGCGCCTTGTACTCGGCCTGCTGCCGCAGCAGCCGCAGCTCGAATTCGGTCCGGATATGCTGCCTGAGCCGGCCGATCATGTTGCGGAACGTTGCCGTCGCGAACCCGACCTCGTTGCGCACGTCTCCCGCGGGCGGCAGCCGGTTCTCGGCGCTGTCGAAGTCCCCGCGCTGCACGTGGCGCATGGACGAGATGAGCCGGGATAGCGGCTTCGTGATGCCGTGCGACAGCCAGAAGGCGATAAACACCGACAGCAGAAGCAGGAGCGCGGCGAGCAGCACGATGCTGTCGCGCAGCTTGAACAACTGGCCGTACAAGTCCCGTTCGGAGACGAAGCCGACGAGCATCCAGCCGGTCAGCGTCAGCTTCTTGTAGACCATGATCTGATTCTGCCCGCGGTCGTTCCTGAAATAGACGACGCCCTGCTTGCGCCAGTCCTCCCGGGCGGACTTGACCTCGCCCGCCGTATCCGCGCGCGAATCGTAATCGGCCTGGGACAGCAGCGGGCTGCCGTTCTGGTCGAGCAAATAGATCGTCCCGCTATTGCCGAGATGGATCCGGGTCAGCGGCTCGAGAAAATCGTCCGCGCGGACGTTGACCTTCAGCACGTTTTTGGCGAGCGAGGGCTCGAACGTGCCGATCGGCATCAGCATGCTGACGACGGGATGGGTGCTGTTGTTGTTGATCCGGATTTCGACGTCGTCGGTGTGGGCCGCCAGCCAGCGGACGCTCTGCGTCTTGAAGTTCTTGTACCATTCCTGTCCCAGGAATGACGGGTCCTTGACGACCTGGTTGCCCATGCTGACCAGCGTCCCTTCGCTGTGATACACCCCGACCGAGGAAATGCTGGAGTAGCTGGTCGCCGTCTGCGTCAGGAATTTGCTCATCTTCAGGTGCGCCAGCATCTTCTCGCCGTCCGGCTGCGACTTGTCCGAGACGGCGTCTTCCCATTCGTCCGTCGCGGCGCTGTTGAACACGAGCGAAGCCAGGTCGTAGATTTGCGTCTGCATCATGTCGATATAGGAGCCGTATTCGTCCATCTTCTCGAGCGCCGAGGACTCGATATAGGAGCGAATGATCGAGCGGGATTGGTCGAACAGGAGGATGGACAGGGCGCCGAACGCGAGGACGAACAGCAGGACGAACACCGCGATGAGCCGGTTGCGAAGCGAATAGAACATGGCCTTCTCCTTCCGTGGACGGGCGGATTCCCGGGTATGAATGCGCTTGCATCTCTGCTTGCGCGCCGCGGCCGGGCAGGGCACGATGCGATGGCGGCCGCTCTGCCATCATACCGTATCGCCGAAGTTTGCGCAGTCGAAATGTTCGGGTCACAAGCCGAAGCGTGCTGCGGCTCGTGCCAGATTTCCGGGCTCGGCCGAAGTAACGGCTTCCCGCTCGGGCTGGCCCCGCCGAGGCGGATGACGAGGCTTGCCATCCAAAATACAGACGGAATTCGCCTTGTTCCGCGCGCAAACGATGCGATTCGTTGAATTTTTTAAACTTTTTTGCCGTCGAATTTGATAGATTTTCACCGTCGATTGTCGTCGTATTATATCAATTATTAGCTATTCACGCGGTCGAATCACCTGAAACGCACCTATTTTAATTCTTAATACCCATTCGCTCCGCTTCTCCGCTCCATTCTCCCTATTCAGGAAGTCTCTACTCTCCGGTTAGACTTCCCCCCTATAATCAAATTTGTAGTATTTTCGTAATTTTAGAAAAATTGTTCTTTCTACCTAGAAATGGAGGGATACGAACTACTTTTCCGCGCACCCCCGGATTCGCACGGGCAACCGATTACTAGAAACGAAGGAGCTGACCCCCTTTTGAATTGGAATTGGAAACGGCAAACCCGAAAGCAGCTATCCGTCTGGCTCACCGCCCTGCTTGCGGTGACGCTCGCACTGCCGGCATCCGCCGGCGCGAATGCTGCCGCGGGCTCGGGCGCCGCGGCGGCATCCTCTCCCCGGGCCTCGGCGGCGATCGATCCGCTGGTCACCGAGCGCTTCGGCGACTCGGATTACGTCACGTACATCGTCCGCCTGAAGGAACAAACGAACACCTCCGAAGTCTCCCGCGGCGCCCAGGCGCAAGCGGCGAACAAGAAGCTCACCCCCGCCTCCGCGGAAGTCGCCGTGCGCAATGCCGTGATCGGCGAGCTCCGGGCGACATCGCTCCGCACGCAAGGCTCGCTTGAAGCCTTCCTGAAGCAAGCGAAATCCGCAAATGCTGGCGTGAAAGATTATACCGGCTTCTTCATCGTCAATGCCTTATCCGTCACTTCTACCCGTTCCATCATGGAGCAGATCGCCCTCCGCCCGGAGGTCGAGGCCATCCTCCCGAACCGGACGCATACCTTGCACGGTGACGGTCCATCGGTCGAACCGGTACCTCAGGGCGAACCGGCTCCGGGCGGCGCCCCTGCCGCCGATGCGGCCGAACCCGCGTCCTCCGCGGCGGCCGCGGATGCTGCCGCCGATCCGGTCGAATGGAATCTGCACGCCGCCGGCGTGCCGGAAGCCTGGAATCTCGGCATCGACGGCACGGGCATCGTCGTGGCCAACCTCGATTCCGGGGTCGACTATACGCATCCCGCCCTGGCGCGCAAATGGCGCGCCAACGTCGGCGGCACGATCGTGCACCCCGAACTGAGCTGGTACGATCCCACCGGCGGTTCGCCGCTGCCGCAGGACCTCGACGGCCATGGCACGCATACGATGGGCACGATGGTCGGCTCGGAAGCGGATGGACGCAACCAAGTCGGCGCAGCGCCCGGCGCCAAATGGATCGCCGTCCGGATCTTCGCCCCCGACGCGACGGACGAAGCGCTGCTGAAGGCAGGCCAGTGGCTCATCGCCCCCGTCGACAGCGACGGCAACCTGCATCCCGAGATGGCGCCGGACGTCGTCAACAACTCCTGGGGCTCCGACGCCCCCGGACAGGACGAATTGTTCCGTCCCGTCGTGCAAGCCTGGCGCGACGCCGGCATCTTCCCCGCGTTCGCGGCGGGCAACAAGACGTCGGCCAATCCGGGAGGTCCCGGCTCCATCGTGCCGCCCGGCAACTACCCGGAATCTTTCGCCACGGGCGCGACGGACCAAGAGGGCCATATCGCCCTGTTCTCGCTGCGCGGCCCGTCCCCCTATGGCGAGGTTAAGCCGGACGTCGCGGCGCCCGGCGTCGCGATCCGCTCATCCACGCCGAGCGGGCGCTACGATATCTGGGAAGGCACATCCATGGCTTCCCCACTGACCGCCGGCATCGCGGCGCTCGTCATGCAGGCCGATCCGTCCTTGAGCGTCGAGCAAGTCGAACGGCTGATCACGGAGACGGCCGTGCCGAAGACGGACGAGACGTATGCCGATACTCCGAACAATGGCTACGGCCACGGCATCGTCAACGCCTACAACGCGGTGAAGGCCGTGATCGGAGAAGCCGGCAGCGGCACCGTCTCCGGGACGGTCTTGACAAGCGGCGAGGACGCAAAAGCGCCGGTCATCGCGCTTCGTCCGCTCGACGCCGTCTATGCGGGCCGGGAAGCGGCCGTCTCCGCCGACGTGACCGACGATTACCAAGTCGAGAACGTCGACCTCTACGTGAAGAGCTCCGGCATGGACGACTACACCGTCATTCCGATGACGCAGGTATCCGGCAGCTACAACGGCGGACGCTACGAAGCCGCCCTTCCCCTTGCCGGCCTGACGCCGGGCACGCAGCTGTCCTATTACGCCGCCGCCGCCGATCATTTGGGCAACCGCGCCGAGTCCCCGGTATACGCGGTCGCCGTCTCGGGCGGCATCAAGCCAGGCTACGCCCAGGATTTCGAATCGAACCCGACGGGGTACGCAACGGGCGGCGAGCTCGACGCATGGGGCATCGGCCTGCCGAAATACGGTCCCCGGGCCGCGTATTCCGGTAACGCCGCCGCGGCCGCGAGCCTGAATAAGGTGTACGAATACGGCAGCGATTCCTTCCTCCAGCCGCCGCCGGTCGATCTGACCGACAGCCCCGAGGGCGCGATCGTATCGTTCAAGAACTGGTACAATCTCGCGCAGGACGAAGATTACGGCACGGTCTACGCGACGGCCGGCGACGGCGTCAAGCACGAGCTGGCGCGCTTCACCGGCGACAGCTACGGGTGGAAGACGCAGTTCCTCGATCTGCGGCCGTACGCCGGGCAGCAGGTAACGCTGACGTTTCAATTCACGGCGAACGGCGTGTTCGGCGGCACGTCGAACGGCGGCTGGTACCTCGACGACCTGTCCGTGCAGCCGCCGGACTCCGACGCACCGTCCGCTCCGGCCGGGCTGACGGGCACCTCGGACGAAGCAGGCAACATCTCGCTGTCGTGGACGCCCGTCGGCGACGAGGACGTCGCCGGGTACAACATCCTGCGGGCGGACGGCGACGGCGCGTTCGAGCCGATTGGCACCTCCGTCGCGGCGGCCTTCTCGGACTTGACCGCTCGTCCGGGCACGACCGCCCGCTACCGCGTCGCCGCTGTCGACTACAGCGGCAACGAGAGCGCGCCTTCGCCGGAGGCGGCGGTCGAGGTCCCGAACGTCGTACCGCTCTTCGCGGACAGCTTCGACGGGACGTCGGACAACGGCTGGACGCACTACGGGGATACGGACGACTGGCAGCGCGGCACGCCAGTCCCGCCGTACGGACCGAAGCGCCCGATGTCGCTCCCGAACGCATGGGGGACCAACCTGACGGGCAATTATCCGTTCCAGGCGGACTACGCCCTGGTCTCGCCCGTCATCGACTTGAGCGAGGCCGACAACGCCTCCGTCTACTTCTACAACTGGTATGAGATCGACTACGGCGCCGACTTCGGCCGCTTGGAGCTGTCCGCCGACGACGGCGCGACGTGGACGGAGCTCGCCGCCTTCACAGGGCGGTCGACGGGGGGCGAGTGGGAGCTGTTCGGCTACGATCTGTCGGCGTACGCCCATCAGCACGTGCAATTCCGCTTCCGCATGGAGAGCGACTTCAATTACACCTATGCGGGCTGGTTCATCGATAATTTCCGGGTCGTGACCGCGCCGGCGCCGAGCGCCGTGATGGCGGCCAATCACGTCTTCGCCGGCACGGCGCACGCGGCGCCGAAGCCGGCCGGGACACCGGACGCCGAAGCGGCGGCAGCGGCGAACGGCACGGCGGTTACGCGTTCTCAGGCCGAGGCGGAGCAGCCGCAGACGCTGCCCGTGAACGCGACGGTGACGGTACTCGAGACCGGCCGGTCCGTCAAGACGGACCCGCTGACGGGCGAGTACGCGTTCGCGAACCGGACCGGCGAATATACGCTGCGGGCGGAAGCTTACGGCTATTATCCGCAAGAGAAACCCGTAACGATCGCGAAGGATGCGGACGCCGCCGCCGATTTCGTCATGGAGGCGGTGCCTTACGGCCGTCTGGCCGGCGTCGTCACGGACGCCCTTACCCATGAGCCGGTCGCAGGCGCGGTCGTCATGGTCCTGGAGGATGCCCGCATCGCGCCGGTCCGCACCGACGAGCGCGGCGCGTTCAGCCTGGACGTGCTCGAAGGCGCGTACACGCTCTCGGTCTCGGCCGGAGACTACAAGCGCACGCAGGTTGCGGCGACGGTACCGCCGAACGGCTCGGCGGAGGCGAACGTCGCGCTGAAGCCGCTCGTCGGCTACCCGAACGCGATCGGCTACGACGACGGGTCCGGCGAATACGCCAATTCCTTCTATAACGACGGCAACGGCTATGCGGTCCGCATGACGCCGTCGTCGGGCGACGCGCGGGTAACAGGCGCCATGTTCAAGTTCTGGGATACGAGCTGGCCGGATCCCGGCGCGACCGCGTTCCGCTACGCGCTGTACGACGCGAAGGGCCCGGGCGGCAGTCCCGGCGGCGTCCTCGCGGGGCCGTTCCAGACCGACGGGCTCCGGAACGGCGAATGGACAACCGTTACGTTCCCGTCCCCCGTCGAGGTGCAGGAGGATTTCTACGTCGTCTATATTCAAGTCGGGCATAACGAGCATACGATCGGGATGTCCGTGGACGAGACGCATCCGCAAGCCGGCCGCAGCTGGGAACTGACCGCCGGCGCATGGCACGCGTTCCCGGACGGCAATATCATGATCCGCGCGCTGGTGAACGATTCGCTGGGCGCGCCCGCCATCGCCTCCCCGGCCGCGAACAGCTTCACGAATCAAGCAGCGGCCGAGGTGACAGGCTCCACGCCGGCCGAAGGGGCTGACGTCCGGGTGTATAACGGCGACGAGCCAGCCGGGTCGGGCACGGTTCGGGACGGCGCGTTCGCGGTGCCGGTCGAGCTGCGGGAGGGGCCAAACGTGCTGACGGCGGAATTCGTCGTCGGCGGCAAGCCGACCGACCGCTCCGCGCCCGTGACCGTTACGCTGGATCGGACAAAGCCGGCGCTGACGGTAGATGTCCCGGGCGGGCAGACAAGTGCGGACAGCGAAGCCCTGACGGTGAAAGGAACGGCGAGCGACGCCAACTTCGGCGCCTTGACCGTCAACGGCGAGGCCGCCTCCGTCGGCGCTGGCGGAAGCTTCAGCCATCGCCTGCTTCTGAATCCCGGCGATAACGCCGTTACCGTGACGGCGAAGGACCTCGCCGGCAACGAAACGACGATTACGCGGCATGTGAATTGGAACGGCAGCAACGGTAACGGTAACGGCGGCACCGTGATCATCACGCCGCCGCCGACGCTACCGGGCGCGGCTCCGCTCTGGCATGCCGTAATCGCCCCAGGCCAAACGCCGCATGAACTCAAGCTGGACGAGCGGACCGAGAACGGCACAGCGGTTGCCCGCATCGCCGACGTCGACCTGAAGCAGGCGCTCGGCGGCAAGGCACCGGCCGCCGTCGTCGCGGCGGTCAAGCCGGACGGCTCACAGCCTGCGCGGCTGCTGTTGACCGCAAGCCAGGCCGCGATGATCGCGCAATCCGGCGCGGCGAACGCGCTCGTGTTCGCGAGCGGCACGGCTGCCATCGCCCTGCCGGCAGCGGCGCTGACGGGCGTTCCGGCCGGATCCGAAGTGCAGGTGACGCTGTCCGAGGGCACGCTGCAGCAGCGCGCCTTCGAGCAGGCCGCCCCGGGCCTGACCGTCGTCGGCAGCCCGGCCGCGTTCGACGTCAGCGTGGTGCGGGGCACAACCGCGCAGCCGCTTTCGCTTTCCGGCAACGTCCTCGTTCGGCAAGCCTTCGCGCTGCCGAGCGGCGCGGACGCAGCGAACGCCGGCGTCCTCTATCTGACCGGCGGGCAAGCCAGCCCGGCGCCGGCCGTCTTCGCGCCGAGCGGCGACGGCCGGACGACGGTGACGATCGCGCGTCCGGGATACGGCGTCTATGCCGTCGCCAAGCGGACGATCGCGTTCCTGGATATTGACGGCAGCGCCGCGAAGGCGCAGATCGCCGCGCTGGCGAACCGCCTCTTGGTCGACGGCACGTCGGCCGATGCGTTCTCGCCGAAGCTGCAGGTCACGCGCGCGCAATTCGCGGCGATGCTGACCCGCGCGCTCGGCCTGCCGATTCGTGCCGGCGCGCCATTCACCGACGTCCCGGCGAACAAGTGGTACGCGGGCGAAGTCGGAGCGGCGTATGAAGCCGGCCTCATCCAAGGCATCGGCAATGGCCGATTCCAGCCGGACGGCCTCATCGCGCGTCAGGATCTGGCGCTCATGCTCGAGCGAGCCGCGGCGCTGCTGCGCCTGAAGCTGGACGTGGCGGCCGAGCACGCTTCGTTCTCGGATGCGGGCCGCATCTCGGCTTATGCGAAGAACGCCGTGCAGCTCGCCGCCGACAGCGCCATGATGACCGGCACGCAAGCCGCCGGCCTGCTCCAGTTCCGGCCGCAGGCGCCGGCCACCCGCGAAGAAGCGGCGGCCGCGATCTATCGGCTGCTGCAGCTGGGCGGTTATTTCGAAGCGTAAGACATGAAAGGAGGCTGTCCCAAAAGTAAGTTTGGGAACAGCTTCAACCCGTAAAAACCCAAGATGGGCAGAGCTAACTCTGCAGCATCTTGGGTCTTTTTGAATCGACCGCTGCCATCTTCAGCAGATTGTGAGCGATCGAAAGCCACCCGACCTCCAAGCTTACTTTTGGTAAGCCTCGAA
>NZ_JBHSHY010000012.1:0-145910 GCF_042653205.1 Paenibacillus sp. GCM10023250
TGCCGTAAGCTTCCTTCAGATTCCGCCTCGCGGCGGACACCCTTGCTTTTGGCTAACGGTAGGCGTTCGCCAGCCCCCGTTCGGGACTTTCACCCTAGAGATGACGCCCATGCTGGGCGTACACGCCGGCGAGGCCGCCGAGATTAGCCCGGCGGCCTCGCTGATTCTAGGAAATGCTTCTTTAAAATGCTGCCAGGAACGGCTTCCGTACATCCGCCGCGCCGGTGAACTTACCGCATGGCCGGCTTCTGTCCGCCGAGCTGCATGCCGGTTTTTTTCTTCTTTTTCTTCTTGTCCGACGTGCCGAGCACGCTGCCGATGCCCATGAAGAACGTCGGTACGCCGGCGGCGACGATGACGAGGCACCAGTCGCGCAGCCCAAGCGGCACGGTCTTGAAGATCGGCTGCAGCGCCGGGACGTACAGCACGGCCGCCATGAGCGCGACGGAGGACAGCACCGCGAAGAGCAAATATTTGTTCTGCAGCAGGTTGCGGTGGAAGATCGAGCGCGAGCTGCGGCAGTCGAACACGTGAATTAGCTGCGCCATGACCAACGTGGCGAACGCGACCGTCTGCGCGTGGATCAGGTTTTGCGGATCGCCCGGCTTGACGCGGAGCGTGATCCAGAACGCCAGCAGCGTGCACACGCCGATCAGAATGCCGCGGCTGATGATTTTCCAGCCCAGCCGGCGGGCGAAAATGTTTTCCTTCGCGGAACGCGGCTTCTGCTGCATGAGGTCCTTCTCCGCCTGGTCGACGCCGAGCGCCATGGCCGGCAAGCCGTCCGTCACGAGGTTGACCCACAGGATCTGGATCGGCACGAGCGGCAGCGGGAGACCGGCCATCATCGCCAGGAACATCGTCAAGATTTCGCCGACGTTGGACGCGAGCAGATACCGGATGAACTTGCGGATATTCTCGTAAATGCCGCGGCCTTCCTCGATCGCGGACACGATACTGGAGAAGTTGTCGTCGCTCAGCACGAGCGACGACGCTTCCTTCGATACGTCGGTGCCCGTGATGCCCATCGCGATGCCGATATCGGCCGCCTTGATCGCCGGCGCGTCGTTGACGCCGTCGCCCGTCATCGCCACGACGTGTCCCTTGCGCTGCAGCGCCTTGACGATACGAAGCTTATGCTCCGGCGAGACGCGGGCATAGACGAAAATATTGTCCGCGAGCCGGTCGAGCTGCTCCTCCGACATCTCGTTCAGCTGCTTGCCGCTGACCGCGATCCCCCCGCGCGGCATAATGCCCAGCTGCACCGCGATCGCCTCCGCCGTCAGCTGGTGGTCGCCGGTGATCATGACCGTCTTGATGCCCGCGCGGCGGCAGTTCGCGATCGCGTCCTTCACTTCGCGGCGCGGCGGGTCGATCATGCCCGACAGCCCGACGAAGATCAGCTGGTTCTCGACGTCGGAATCCACCTCCGACGCGTCGTGCGTGCGCAGCTCGCGGTACGCGAAGCCGAGCACCCGCAGCGCGCCGGCGGCGAGGCCTTCCGCCGCTTCGCTCACCTTCTGCTTGAGCGTGGCCGTGAACGGCACGACTTTGCCGTCCCAGAGCATGTACATGCACTGGTTCATCAGCACGTCCGGCGCGCCCTTCGTGCAGATCAGCCGTCCGCCCTGATGATGGACGAGCACGGACATCCGCTTGCGGTCCGAGTCGAACGGATACTCCTTGACGCGCTTGTACAGCCCTTCCATCGATTTGGCCGAGACGCCTAGCTTGGAGGCCAGCACCGTGAGCGCGCCTTCCGTCGGATCGCCCTTCAGCACCCATTCGTCCTGGACGACAGTCCCTTTGCCTTTCCTGCGCTTCGCCGCTTCCGGCTCCTCGCCGAGCTTCGTGACCGTCGCGTTGTTGCACAGCGCCGCGATCTGGAGCAGCCGGCGGAGCGACTGGTCGTGCTTGATGTCGACCGGCTTGCCGCCCTCGAGGCAGCTGCCCGTCGGCTCGTAGCCTTCGCCCGTGACGTCCAACTTCCGGCCGCCGATCCACAGCTGCGTGACCGTCATTTTGTTCTGCGTCAGCGTGCCCGTCTTATCGGAGCAGATGACGGACGCGCAGCCGAGCGTCTCGACGGACGGGAGCTTGCGCACGATCGCGCGCCGCTTGATCATGCGCTGCACGCCGAGCGCGAGCGCGATGGTGACGATGGCCGGCAGGCCTTCCGGGATGGCGGCGACGGCGAGGCTCACGCCGGCCAGAAACATTTCGTAGGCGGGCTGGCCGTGCAGGATGCCCGCGGCGACAACCAGGACCGTCAAGGCGAGCGCGACGATGATGAGGATTTTTCCGAGCTGCTCGAGCCGGTGCTGCAGCGGCGTCTCCATCGATTCCGTCTGCTGGATAAGGTTCGCGATTTTGCCCATTTCCGTGTTCATGCCCGTCCGGACGACGATGCCTTTGGCCGTGCCGCGGGTGATCATCGTCCCCATGAAGCCGATGTTGCGCATATCCCCGAGCGGCAGGTCCGCCGTCTTGATCGGGTCGCAATGCTTGCCGACCGGCACCGATTCCCCGGTAAGCGCCGATTCCTCCGCGTAACAGCTGTTCGTTTCGATAAACCGGATATCGGCCGGCACCCGGTCGCCGCTCTCGAGCTCCACGACGTCTCCCGGCACGAGCTCACTCGCCGGCACGACGACGACTTCTCCGTTCCGCAGCGCCTTGGCCATCGGAGCGGATAAGGCTTTAAGCGCGCGCAGCGATTTTTCCGCCCGGAATTCCTGCACGAATCCGAGTACGGCGTTCAAGATGATGATCGCAATGATCGTGATGGCGTCCAAGTATTCGCCGAGCAGCCCCGAGATCAGCGTCGCCCCCATGAGCACCAGCACCATGAAATCTTTGAACTGGCCGAGAAACAACTTCAGCGGCGATGTTTTTTTGCCCTCCGACAGCTCGTTGCGACCCGCGCGGGCCAGCCGTTCCGCCGCCGCTTCCGGCGTCAGCCCCGCATCCAAATTCGCGTCAAGCGCTTTGGCCAGCTCGGCCGTTGCCAGCCCATGCCACATTCCCTGTTCCATTGCTCCGACTCCCTTCCGATACTTGCCGCCTGACGGACAGCCTCTATGGCCTAAATGTATTCGGACAACCCGCAAAATATCCCAGCGGGGCTTAAGTTTTTGGTCCGGTTATGGCATGATAGGGAAGATGACTCAGAAGCAAAGGGGATTATTGCATCATGGCCTTAGACGGTATCGTCACCCGCGCGGTCGCCGACGAGCTGCAAGCTTGCGTCGGCGCGCGCATTCATAAAATACACCAGCCTTCGCCGCACGACCTCGTGCTGCAAATCCGGGGCGGCGGCGCGCAGGGCCGCCTGCTGCTCTCGGCAAACCCGACGTACCCGCGCGTCCATTGGTCGGAGCAATCGTTCGTCAACCCGCTGGAAGCGCCGATGTTCTGCATGCTGATACGCAAATATTGTGAAGGGGCGGTCATCGAGGCGGTCCGCCAGGTCGGCAGCGAACGGGTGCTGCACCTCGACGTCCGCAAGCGGGACGAGCTCGGCGATACGTTCCAGAAACGCATCGTCGTCGAGCTGATGGGCCGGCACAGCAACATCATTCTGCTCGACGCCGGGACGGAGACGATCCACGACGGCATCCATCACGTCACGCCGTCCATCAGCAGCTACCGCGTCGTCATGCCCGGCACCGCCTACGTCGCCCCGCCGGAGCAGGGCAAGCGCGATCCGTTCGCGGTTCAGGACGAAGCCGCGTTCGCGGACGCGCTGCGCGCGGCCGGCGAGCTGCTGCTGCACCCGCCCGTTCCGGACGAGGACAGCATCCATTTCGGCACCGCGCCGAAGCCGGCCGCGCCCGAATCGCTCACGCCGGAGAAGCTAATCGTCGCGGCGTTCAGCGGCCTCAGCCCGCTGCTGGCCCGGGAGATCGTCTTCCGCGGCGCCGCGGGCGTCGTTCTGCCGAACGGCCTTGACCGGCTGGACGCGGCGGTCAAGACGGTGTGGCCGGCGTTCCGCGACATGATGGACGGCTTCCGGGCGCGGAGGTACGAGCCGCAGATCGTCGCGCCGGCAGGCGGCAGCGGCGGCAAACCCGCGTTCTCGGTGACGGCGCTCATGCATCTGAACGGGGAACGGTCGGCGTTCGCATCGGTCAGCGCCTGCCTGGAAGCCTTCTACGGCGACAAGGCGGAGCGGGACACGGTGAAGCAGCGCGTCACGGATCTGATCCGCTTCGTGCAGAACGAGCGGAGCAAGAACGAGAAGAAGGTGGAGAAGCTCGAGGAATCGCTGCGGGAAGCGCAGGAGGCCGACAAGTTCCGGATTTTGGGCGAGCTGCTCACGGCCAACCTGCATTTGATCAAGCGCGGCGACGACGCCGTGGAGCTCGTCAACTATTACGAAGACGAGATGCCGAGCGTCACCGTGCCCCTCGATCCGCAGCTGACGCCGTCGCAGAACGCGCAGCGCCTGTTCAAGAAATACGCGAAATTCCGCAACAGCCAAACGTACGTGGCCGAGCAGATCGACCGCGCCCGGGAGGAAATCGCGTATCTCGCCGCGCTGCTGCAGCAGCTAGACAGCGCGTCCCTGGCGGACATCGAAGAAATCCGCGATGAGCTCGCGGAGGAGGGCTACATGAGGCAGCGCGAGAAGCGCGGCGCGAAGCGGAAGAAGCCGAAGCAGCCCGCCTTGCTCTGCTACACATCCTCGGAGGGCCATACGATCTACGTCGGGAAGAACAACACGCAGAACGATTTCCTGACGAACAAGCTCGCCGGTCCGAACGACACGTGGCTGCACACGAAGGATATTCCGGGCTCGCACGTCGTCATCCGCGGCAGCGGCTTCGGCGACCAAACGCTCGAGGAGGCGGCCATGCTGGCGGCCCAATTCAGCCAAGCCCGCTCCTCCTCCATGGTGCCCGTCGACTACACGCTCGTCCGGCACGTGAAGAAGCCGAGCGGCGCCAAGCCGGGCTTCGTCATCTACGACCATCAAAAAACGCTGTTCATCACTCCGGATGAACAGCGTCTGAAAGAACTGCCTTCGCACATCAAAGCGTAACGGCGGCAGGGGAGTCTCGGCGGCGCGCTGCCCGGCATGGCCGCTCGCCGGCGAACCGGCCGTCGCCGGCGAGCCGCGGAATCGCCGTCACAGGAACAGGCGATCGCCAACTTCCGGCCAACCCGATCAAAGCGCTAACCCTACAACTGACGACAGCCCCTGACGGCACGCCGCATTCCTACCCGGAAGACGGCGTGCCGTCAGCTTTTGTCCCGCTGTGCCGGGTTCAACCGTTCGAGCACCGAGACGTCGACGGTCCGGCTGCCGATCTCCCCGTGGAAGACGACGCCCTGCCGCTCGCCGTGGAAATCCGAGCCTCCGGTCGCGATCAGGCCGTACCGCTCGGCCATCGCCAAGTAGCGCGCTTCGGCGGCGGCGTCGTGATCGGGATGGAAGACTTCGATGCCTTGCGCGCCCTGGGCGATGATCGCTTCTACCAGCGCGTCGTTGCGGTACAAGCCGGGATGCGCGATGACGCTCGTCCCGCCCGCTTCGCGGATCCACGCCAGCGCTTCGAACGGATGGAGCCGCGGCGGATTGGCGTAGGCAGCCCCGTCCTGACCGAGATATCGGTCGAACGCCTCCTGCATGGAGCGGACATAGCCCTTCTTGACGAGGACGGCGGCGATATGCGGCCGGCCCATGGAGCCCCCGTCCTTGCCCTGCGCTCTGGCTTCCGCCTCTACCTCTTCCCAGGCGATAGGAAGGCCGAGCTCGGTGAGCTTCCCGAGAATAAGCCCGTTGCGCTGCTCGCGGAGCGTCAGCAGACGGCTCAGCTTCGTCCGCCACCCGGCGTCGTTCCAATCCATGTAATACCCCAGCACGTGCACGTCGATGCCTTCCGCGACGGTGCTGATCTCGACGCCGGGGACGACCGTCACGCCGAGCCGCTCGCCGGCTTCCAGCGCTTCGGCGATGCCGTCGACCGTGTCGTGATCGGTAATGGCGACGGCCGCAAGCCCGTTCGCCTTCGCCCGGGCCACGTTGTCCGCCGGACGATGGAAGCCGTCGGAGGCCGTCGTGTGCGTATGCAAGTCCGCTCTTCCGTTCATAGCCATTGCTGCAGATCCCTCTCTCTCAGAAAAGTCAGGAACGTCACGGCCGATATCGGCAGCAGCGCTGATTTTAAGAAGATCGAATAAAATTGGCGCTTAAAATGGACGCCGCGGATCGGAATCGTCTGGATGAGCCCGAGCGCGACTTCGTGCTTGACCGACGAGGCGGATACGAACGACAGGCCCAGCCCCGCCTCGACCGCCGATTTGACGGCGCCCGTGCTGCCGAGCTCCATCACGATCTTCATGTCGGCGACGCTGATCTGCTTCGCCCGGAGCTGCTCCTCCATGACGAGGCGAGTCCCGGAGCCCTGCTCCCGCAGCACGATCGGATACTTCATCACGTCTTCGAGTTCGACCTCCCGCGAGCCGGCCAGCGGATGCGCCTTGCCGACGATCAGCTTCAGCTCGTCGCTCATGACCGCTTCCATATGCATATCCGGGTGATTGACGGGCGCCTCGATCAGGCCGAAGTTCAGCTGATGGTTGACGATCTCCTCCATGATTTGCGCCGTGTTCATCACTTTCATGCTGATCGCGATATGCGGGAACTCCTGGCCGAACGGGCCGAGCAGCCTCGGCAGGATGTACTCGCCGATCGTCAGGCTCGCGCCGAGCTGGAGCCGGCCCTTGAGCTGCTTCGTGAACTTGGACATCTGCAGATCGGTTTCGCGGATCAAATCGATGCTCCGCTGGGCGAATGGCATGAGCGCCCTGCCCGCTTCCGTCAGCTCGATCCGCTTGGTCGAGCGTTGAAGGAGCTTCGTGCCGAAGTAGTCCTCGAGCGACTGCACCTGCATCGTCACCGCCGGCTGCGTCATGTGAAGCGCTTGCGCGGCCGCGGAGAAGCTGCCCCGGTCCGCCACGGTGTAGAAAATATGCAGCTGATGAAAATTTAGCGCCATGACGGGCACCCTCCCTGTCTCTGTCGGTTGTCTGTCCACTATTATACATGAATCGCGCCGCAAATCCTCGCGCCGGCGCAGAAAAAGCACGAGCCGCTGCAGCCCGTGCTTGTACGTCGCACCTCGTCCGGGTCCGCGCTGGGCGCGTTCCGGTTTACTTGCGTTTTCGGCTATTCTTGATTAACGTCATTCGCCGGGAATGACGCAGCCAGGAATAATACGATTTCAAATCACGTAGTTCTATAGTCTCAGACATTCTTCCGAGAAACGTCACGACGATCATCTTGTGCAGCGGATTGCCGGCAAGATCCGTTTCTTTCTCCAGCACGGCGAATTCGGCCACGAACACCAGATCGTCGTCGATCAGATAGACGTCTTGTTCGTTTCGGTAATAGGGTTCGATGCGCCCTTGCTTCAAGCACTGCCACATGAAATCCGCAATGTCCTCGAACCCGGTGCGCTCGTTTTCGACGCGGTCGGCCCAACGGCTTTTGGCGTGGTTGGTGATGACAATGTCCGCCACCTTCTTATCGCCCAATACGACATGAAAGGACTCGTACGTATTCCAACGCTCCGTCATCTTGTCTTTCATTTCGCGATCCACCCCTCCCCAGAAGTAGGCCTTAATATCTATATGTACTTTCCATAATATTGTAGCATGCATGTCCGATATTTCAACATAAAAATAAAGACGCCCCATATTTGGCTATTTCTGGATGAAACGACGATACAAAAAGGCCCCCTGCTCCGAAAGAACCGGCCGGGGGCCTGCGACTATAAGCTGTAAAAACGGGTTTTGTCAGGTACGCCCTGCGTGTACTCCGTTTTTATTTCGTTGCGGTACGAGCGCTCGATGCGCTTCACGTAGGGCAGGCGCCCCATGTTGCGCACGACCTCGTCCGCCCGGTCCGCGTTCATGTACATGACGACGTAATGCATTTTGCGCGACATATAATGGACCGTCCCGTATTTCTCCAACGAACGGGCCGCTTTAAGATCGCTGACCCATACGATGTAACCCACGCGTTCCGAAAACATGACTGCCCCCCGCTTTCTCCTCTGTCCGTTTGCTTCTCTTACCCGCAGCCTCCGCTGCCGCAGCTGCACGAACCGCCGCCGCCGCAGCCGCCGCCCTTCGGAAACGGATCGTTGCTCGGCACCTTGATCGTGTCCGATACCGCGCCTGCGATCTGCGCCGCGACGTCGTGCAGCAGGTCGTCCACCGCCTGCTCGGCCGCCTTGAAGCGGACGACAGAGTCGATCCCGTTCAGCTCGCGCTGCACGGCCTGCACGTTGTCCTTCGCGGCGTTGTAATCCGGATGGAAACGTCCGAACCGCTCGCACTCCTCGAACTGTTCCTTTGCCTTGGCGAACTTCTTCACCAGCCCGCGCACCTGTTCGTCTCTGTCGACGACGGATTTCCAATATGCGTATTCGGCGACTTCCGCCGATTGGTTGATCAAATCGCCTATTTCGTAGGCGCTCAACAGCAGCTGCCCCATATCGAGCGATGCCGAACCGCTGCTCTCGTGCGAATCGAAAGATTCGTAGAGCGGCAAATTCAATTCGGGCGCTCCGGGGTCCGATAACGGCAAGGTTTCCATTATTCCCGCCCCCTCTTGGATCGATAGGCGTAAGCCTTACAGGTATCATACCATACCCCGGCCGGAAAAAGGTAGAGCGGACTGGGAAAACACGGCTATCGGCCGCCGAGCGGGGGCGGCAGCAGGAGCATCATTTCCTCCCACATGTCGGGATATAGCATCGTGACCGCATGCGGTTCCTCCGCGTCAGGCCGGTAGCCGGCGACGGCCCAGCCGCCCGCCTCATCGACGATCCGTTCGGGAATGAACGGCGTCGCGACGCCTTCGCAATTCAGTCTCACCGTCGTCCGCCAATTTAATGCCTGCTCCAACAGTTCCCTGCGCGTCGAATGGTGATAGGCTCTGAACTGCTTCAGCCACATGGAAGGCACCTCGTCGATGCCGGCGAACAGCTGCTTCACGGACGGGCGATCGTGCAGCAGCTCGTAGCCGCCGGCTTCGGGGGGCGGATATACGTAAGCAGCGCTTAGGGGCTCGCCGGCATGATAAGCGGGCTCGCGGGCCGACGGAGCGGTTCCGGCGGGCAGGGCGGCTTCGGTGCGCGCGGCTCCCGCGTCCCAGCGCGCCTCGCGAGACATCGCCGAAGCATCGTCTCCCGGCGTGCCCGCCGATCCGGGCTGGGCCCCCATGCCCGACCGGATCATCGCGCGGACCGTGTCCGGCAGCGGTTCGCCCGTCATCGCCTCCACGGAGGCGGCCAGCGAATCCGCCGAATGACCGGCTGCGGCCGCGCGGACATAACCGCGCGCCTCCAGACGGTACGCCGTCGTATGATCGGCGCGCCTCCGTTCCGCGATCCGTTCCAGCTGCCAGCGGACGGAATACGGACAATCCTCGTACACGAACAGTTCCCCGTCCGGCGTCAGCTGCACCGGCGGCGGGCCGAACGCCGGCTCGGCCGGCACCGCTTCGTCTTCCCGCAGCGGCGCATCCGCGAGCCCCCGCGGGTCGAGGCGCCACCGGATCGCGGGCTCGCCGCTGCCGTCGGCCGCGAGCTCGAGCCAGCCCAGCTGCCGGAGCAGCCGGCACCACGGCTCGATCGCGGAAGGCAGCGGCCTAGCCAGCAGCGCCTGTCCGGCCGCGTACGACGCGTCGACGTCGCGCAGCCGGAACCATTTGCCGGCTTCCAGCGCCGCCAGCGCCGCCGCGCCGGCCGACGCCGCCGCGTTCTGCGCCGCGATCGCCTCTGCCAGGGTCCGGCACAACGCCGCTTCCCGGGCCGCGGCGTCCTGGCGCAGCCACGCCTTCCAAGCCGCGTCGTCACGCGCGAGCGACTGCCCGTTCCGGACGAGCCAGCCCTGCCGCGCCATCGTCTCCAGCGCGAGCAGTACGCCGGCCGGATACGTCCCCGCCTCCGCTCCGGCAGGCTGCGGCAGCAGCGGCGCAAGCGCCTCGCCCCGGACATGCAGCTGCTCGGCGGCTTTCGCGATCGTGCGCTTGGCCAGCACGCCTTTGACCGTCAGCTTCAGTCCGGCGTCCGCCATCGCCGCCATGGCGTACAGCAGCTGCAGGCTGAACGGCGGGATGTAGCCTTCGTCGTCGATCGGCAGTACGAATAGGGGATCGACCTCTGCCGGCTGCGGACGCCCACTTCGCGCGGACCGGATCGCACGGTGCCAGACGAAGAAGCTGTCCGCCGGCAGGACGTACAGCTTCTCGCCCCAGCCCCGGCGGACGGCGAATACGATCCCGGCTTCCGCGAGACGCAGCAGCCCGAGCCGCAGGTCGGCGCCGGCGGCGATGCCCCGACGGGCGGCCTGCAGCAGCTGCTCCTCCTGGAACGGCACCGGCCCGAAGCCGGTCAAAATTAGCTCGAGCGTCAAGGCCGCTTCCTCCGGCAAGCGGGTCCAAGCCGCCCGCGCGCAGTCCGGCTTCAAGAGCGCCTCCGGCCATGGCGCCGCCAGCCCGGCCCATGCCGCATGCCCGCGCAGCAGCCCGGCCTGATCTTCCGTCAGCTTCGCCGCGATTTCATGCGCCTTCACCGCGCCGCCCCCCGGTTCAATTTCGCTCCCCTATCCGGCAGGCGGCTCTGCAGGTCGCGCCATTCCGCCAGCTCGTACCGGTAGCCCTGCTCGAGCAGGAACAGCTGCCGCCGGCTCGCATACTCCGTCTCCTTCGTCCCTTGCGTGACCACGGTGTAGAACCAGGCTTCGTTCTCGCCTGCCTTCGGCCGCAGCACGCGGCCGATCCGCTGCGCCTCCTCCTGCCGGGAGCCGTAGCTCCCCGACACTTGAATCGCGACCGCCGCTTCCGGCAGGTCGACGGCGAAGTTGGCGACCTTCGACACGACGAGCACCGGAATGTCGCCGGACTTGAAGCGGGCGTACAGCGCCGTCCGCTCCTCGTGCGGCAGCTCGCCCGTCAGGACGGGCGCGTCCAGCGCTTCCGCCAGCCGGTGCAGCTGGGTCAAATATTGGCCGATCACGAGCGCCTGCTTCCCCGCGTGAAGCTCGAGCAGCCCGCGCACGACGTCGATTTTGTCTTCGTTTTCGCCGGCAATGCGAATCTTCGCCTTCTCGTCTGCCGCCACGTAGGCCTCCATCTCGCGGTTCGCCAGCGGCACCCGCACCTCCGTGCAGGTCAAGGACGCGATCCAGTTCCGCGCCTCCAGCGTCTTCCACGGCAGGTCGAACCGCTTCGGGCCGATCAGGGAGAAAACATCCTCTTCCCGCCCGTCCTCGCGCACGAGTGTGGCCGTCAATCCCAGCCGCCGCGTCGCCTGCAAGTCCGCCGTCATCCGGAATACGGGCGCAGGCAGCAGATGCACCTCGTCGTAGATGATGAGTCCCCAGTTGCGCTGCCCGAACAGCCGCATATGCGCATATTCGTCGCTCCTATGGCGGCGGCTCGTCAAAATCTGGTACGTCGCGATCGTAACCGGGCGAACTTCCTTGGACGAGGCGGCGTACGTGCCGATCTCGTCTTCCCGGAGCGACGTCTTGTCGAGCAGCTCGGCCTTCCATTGATGGACGGAGGTCACGTTCGACGTCAGGATCAGCGTGTCGCACCGCAGCCGCGCGAGCGCCGCGATGCCGATAACCGTCTTGCCCGCGCCGCAGGGCAGCACGAGCACGCCGCTTCCGCCGTACGCCTGCCCTTCGCGGTAAAACAAATTGACCGCCCGTTCCTGGTAGTCGCGCAGCCGGAACGGCCGCCCGCCGGCCGTCTTCGCCCGCAGCCCGACGTCCAGCGCCTCGCCGTGCCGGTAGCCAGCCATGTCCAGCACCGGATAGCCGAGCCGGATCAGTTCCTGCTTCAGCAGGCCGCGCGCCTCCGGCTTGACGCTGCGCCGGCCTTCCGCCTGCTCCTCCGGCCGCAGGGCGGCGGCCACGGCCGCGTATTTGCCCAGCTCGGCGAGCAGCTCCTCTTGGCCAAGCAGCAGCAGGCGGCCGTCCGGCGTCTGCTCCAGCAGCAGCTTGCCGTACCGGTCGCCTACCTTGCGGACCGTGCCGACGACCTGCAGCGGCAGGTCGAACGTACTGTACGCGGCGAGCGCGCGCAGCACGTCGTCCGGCGTCATGCCCGCCGAAGCGGCGTTCCACAGCGACATCGGCGAGATCCGGTACGTATGGATATGGCCCGGACGCTTGATCAGATCCGCGAACCGGTTCAACTGCTCGCGCGCCGCGTCCGCCTGTTCGTGCCGATCGTCCAGCAGCACCGTCATATCCGCCTGCACGCATAACGGGCCGCGCTCTTGTTTCAACATATTTCCAGCTCCCGCATGTAAAGTCACCAGTCAGTATGAAGAAAATGCGCTGCTTTTATGCATCGGCCGCCCGCTTCCGGCCTTCCGCGCGCACGAAAAAACGCAACCCCGAGGGGATTGCGTTTCGATTTTACTTTACTTTCGACTATACTTTCGACTTTACTTTTTTTCCGTGCCACAGCGCTTAATGATAAGCGTGCGTTTCGCTCGCGCCTTGCTCGGAAATGCTGCTGAGCGCTTCTCCGGCTTCGTCCACGAAAATTTCGCGGACCGCCAAATCGCCGATGGACACGATCCCGACCAGATTGCCGTTCTCGACGACCGGCAGCCGGCGGATCTGATGGCTGGCCATGATCCTTGCCGCTTCGTCGCCCGAGGTGCCCGCGTCGATCGTCTTCACGTCGTCCGTCATCACTTCCGAGACCGCGGTCGAGCCGGAATGCTTCTCCGCGTACCCGCGAATGACCAAGTCCCGGTCTGTTACGATGCCGATCAGCTTCTGGCCTTCCACGATCGGCACGAAGCCGATATCGTGATCCTTCATCAATACCGCCAATTCGTACACGTTATCCTTCGTCGTTGCCGTTACGCAATCCGTCGACATCAATTCCTTGACTATACGTGACATCGTCGCATGCCTCCCCTTGGTTCGTTACTTGCGTCCCTTAGGTTGGCCCCTTCCGGATGCCGCCATGCGCCGCGCTTCCCGTCAACTGTTGCCATTCGGCGCCGCCGGGCGCCGGGTCACACCGATGCGGAGGTCTTGCCCGACAAGGCTTCCGACGCGAAATCCTCCGCCATCGCGATCATCAGCTTGGCCGCCTGCAGCATGGCCCGCTCGTCGATGTCGAACCGCGGGTGATGATGCGGATACGTCGCGCCGCAGTCCGGATTGCCCGCCCCGACGAACATGAAGCAGCCCGGCACTTCGCGCAAGTAATACGTGAAATCCTCGCCCGCCATAATCAGCGTCGATTCCTGCACGGCCTCCTGCCCGAACGTCTCGGCCGCAACCTTGAAGAACCGCTCCGCCTCCCTGGTGTCGTTCACGACCGTCGGATATCCGTCGCGGTATTCCAGCGAAGCGCTCGCGCCGTACATCGCGGCCGTCTGGCCGACGATCGCCTCCAGCCGTTCCTTCGCCAAGGCGCGGACGTCCTCCGAGAACGAACGCACCGTGCCGGTCAGCCGGCAGCGCTCGGCGATGACGTTGGCCGTCGTGCCCGCGTGGAACGAGCCGACCGTCACGACCGCCGGGTCGAGTGGATTAACGCTCCGGCTGACGATCGTCTGCATCGCCTGCACCATCGCGGCGCCGACGACGACGGCGTCGATCGTCTCGTGCGGCAGCGCGCCGTGGCCGCCTTTGCCCGCGATGTCGATATAGATCTCGTCCGGCGCGGCCATGAACGGGCCGGACCGGGTCGCGACGACGCCGTAAGGCAGCGGCGTCCACAGATGCACGCCGTAGACGGCGTCCACGCCTTCGATCGCGCCGTCCGCGATCATGCCGACGGCGCCGCCCGGCGACACCTCTTCGGCCGGCTGGAACAGGAAGCGCCGCTCGCCGGCGAAGCCGTCCCGGTTCGCCTGATAGAACGCGACGATCGCGAGCATCGTCGCGGTATGCGCGTCATGGCCGCAGGCGTGCATGACCCCGGGCACCTGCGAAGCGTAATCGGTCCTTTTATCGTCCTGGATCGGCAGCGCGTCGATGTCCGCCCGCAGCGCGACGACCGGCCCCGGCCGTTCCCCGCGGACGGTGGCCACGATGCCGTAGCCGCCCACGCCTTCCCTGACTTCGCAGCCGATGCCGCGGAGCCGCTCCGCGATCCAGCGGGACGTTTCCCGCTCGTGGAACGACAATTCCGGATGCCGGTGCAGGTACCGGCGCGAGTCCACCATATTCGGATAAGCAGTTTGCAGCTGTGCATCCACCCTTGCCATTAAGCTCACGCTTACAAACCCCCTATTCATTCATTCGTTTGCGATCTCTCTATTGTAACAGAAGGCCGGAAGCGGAAGGAAGTTGTTTGTCCGCGAACGCGGCAATTTTTCGTAAAGCTGTCACTTTTGCCCGCGGAAGCCCGTTCGGCCAAGGCTTGCGCTACCCCATGAAAACGACTATCATAAATGAAGAATAAACCTGCTTTAAGTTTGAAGGAGGATCACCGATGATTATTGAGAATACGGGCTTAAACGGCATGAGCAGCGAACTCGCGCATCTCGACGAATCCGCGGAGAAGCTCGGTTTCGTACGCTGGCAATGGGAATATTACCGCGCGACGTACGACCTGAAGCTGGAGGACCGCGCCAACCACGAAGACTATTACTTGCGCTTCAACGCCCGCGCGATCGAGGGCAAGCTGGAATCCGCGCACGCCGTGCTGCAAGTGGAGTCCGTTTACATCGGACGGGCTACGTTCCCGCACGGGCTGGACTATGAATCGCCGATCCCGCAGCCGATTCTGAACGCGGCGTCGCAGCGCTTGCAAGAATTGAAGAAGCTGCTCGCCTAACGCGCGATGAGTCCACAAATGAAACCAAAGACGAACGGCCTGCGCGGCAGGCCGGATTTCTTGCTTCTCGTGCTCACCCTCCTGCTTGTCGGCTTCGGACTGATCATGGTCTTCAGTGCCAGCTCCAACACGGCGGTTATTTCTAAGAGCAACAATTTCGACGCCTTGTACTTCACGAAGCGCCAGCTTCTCTTCGCGGTGCTCGGTACGTTCAGCATGTTCGTCGCGATGAACATCCCCTATACGGCGTTCAAGAAAGGATTCGTCTTCTACTTCTTCCCCGTATTGATCATGCTCATCCTCGTCCCGTTCATCGGCAAAAGCCTAAACGGGGCGCGCAGCTGGTTCGGCATCGGCTCCCTCGGCATACAGCCGACGGAGTTCGCGAAGCTCGGCCTCGTGCTCTATCTGGGCTCGCTGATTGCCAAGAAAGGCGAGAAATTCAGGGATTTCAAGAAAGGACTCGTTCCCGTCTTTATCATCATCGCCGTCATTTGCGGACTCATCATGCTGCAGCCCGACCTTGGCGCCTGCATCGTCATCGCGGGCACGTCGCTCATCATCATCGTGGCCGGCGGAGCGAACCTGAAGCAGCTCTTCCTGTCCGGCGTGATCATCGCTTCCATCGTAGCCGCGCTCGTCAGCGTCTCGATGCTGCACGACCCGGACAGCTGGACGTATCGGATCAACCGGTTCACGGCGTTCATGGATCCGACCTCGGACATGCAGAATACGACATACCACTTGTCCCGCTCCCTCGAGGCGCTCGGCCACGGTGGGATCACGGGCGCCGGCTTCGGCCATAGCATCCAGAAGCTGCGGTACATGCCGTACCCGTACAGCGACTTTATCTTCTCCGTCATCGGAGAAGAGTTCGGCTTCATCGGCAGCCTGCTGTTCCTGCTCTTCTACTTATTCTTCATCTGGCGGGGCATGCTCGTGGCGATCCGATGTCCCGATCCTTACGGCACGATCGTCGGCGTCGGCATCGTCGCCTTGATCGCTGTGCAGGCGATCATCAACATCGGCGGCGTTACGGGCGCGATGCCGCTTACCGGCGTGACGCTGCCCTTCATCAGCCACGGCGGATCGTCCCTCATCGTCTGCTTGCTCGGCATGGGCGTGCTGCTCAGCATCTCCCGCGAGTACAATCGGCCGGTGCAGGAGAAGCCTTCCGGACGCAAATAAAAGTCGAAAAAGGCATGTCCGTCGCGGACATGCCTTTTTGGGCGTTTCGCCTTACTTGAGCCGAGCCGGCGCCTCTTGCTCCGCCGCCGCCATTTCCTCTTCCTTGAAGGCGACGCCTTCGACCTTGATGTTCACTTCCACGACGTTCAGCCCCGTCATGTTCGCAACCGCTTCGCGCACGTTTTCCTGCAGCTGCCGGCATACTTCCTGAATCGGAATGCCGTATTTCACGATAATCCGCAGATCGATCGCCGCTTCGAGCTGGCCGACTTCGACCGATACCCCTTTTTGCGCGTTCTTGCCGCTGAGACGTTTCGCAAGGCCTTCGGATATTCCCCCGGACATTGCAGCAATGCCAGGAGTTTCAAGCGCAGCCAAGCCTGCAATCGTGGCGACTACGTCGTCGGAGATACGAATGATGCCGGATTGAAGTTCTTCTGCCATGCCACTCACTCCTCGTTCACCAAATGCTTTCATGCTTTCATTGTAATGGAAGGCCACCCATGAAGCAAGGTATCCGGCCGGTCCGTTTCCAAGTTTACACAGGTGACTTTTTCCGCTATAGTGTTTACAGATTTCGATTTCCCTATATCCGCAGAACGAGGTGCCTGAACCATTGAATCAAAAACTGTTTTTCCTGCTGCTCGCCTGTCTGTTCGTCCTTAGCGGGGTCGCCCATTACGCCCACTTCGGAACCATCGCGGAATTCGTCATCTCCGCCATCGCGATTCTGTTCGTGGCCGGCTTCCTGGGGAAAGCGACCGAAAGCGTCGCGCACTACGCCGGACAACGGCTCGGCGGATTTCTAAACGCCACGTTCGGCAACGCGGCCGAGCTGATCATCGCGATCTTCCTGGTGCGCGCGGGCTTGTTCGACATGGTGAAAGCGAGCATCACCGGCTCCATCATCGGCAACCTGCTGCTCGTTCTCGGAGCCAGCGTACTGCTCGGCGGTCTGAAATACAAAGAACAGCGGTTCAACGTGCAGCTGGCGAGCCATAACTCGTCCCTGATGATTCTAGCGGTCATCGCGCTCGCCATTCCGGCGATCTTCATCCCCACGCAGCACTTCTCCGCGCACAAGTCGGAGCTGCTCAGCTTGACCATCGCCGTCATCTTGATCGTCGCCTACGTGCTGTGGCTGATCTTCTCGATGATCACGCATAAGGACGTGCTCGCGGACGTCGAGGAGACCACGCCGGATCACGGCGAAGAGCCGGCCTGGTCGAAAACGACGTCGGTGCTGTTCCTCGTCCTGGCGACCGTCATGACGGCGTTCGTCAGCGAATGGCTCGTCAGCACGCTGCACACGTTCACGGCGAAGTTCGGCTTCTCCGAGGTGTTCATCGGGGCGTTCCTGATCGCCATCGTCGGCAACGCGGCGGAGCACAGCGCGGCCGTCATTCTCGCCATGAAGAACAAAATCGGCGCCGCTGTCGAAATCGCCGTCGGCAGCAGCCTGCAAATCGCCCTGTTCGTGGCGCCGGTACTGATCCTGATCAGCACGTTCTTCGGCCCGACGATGGACATCGTCTTCAGCCCGATCGAGCTTGCCGCCATCGCGGTCTCCGTCTTCATCGCCAAGTCGATCTCCAAGGACGGGACGACCAATTGGTACGAGGGATCGCTGCTGATCTTCGTCTACGTCATCCTCGGCATTTCGTTCTACCTGATCTGAGGCGTGACGCCGCAATCAACGCCGAAAAGACGTTCCGGAACCTGTCCGGAGCGTCTTTTCGGTATGCGATAATTTGCCCTCCGGCCCATGACAAAAAAAAGCAGCTGCGAAAAGCGCGGCTACTTCTCCAACGCTTCGTACAGCTGCGCCAAATTCCGTTCCAGCTTGCTGATGATCTCCTTGCCGGCCGCTTCGGCTACGAGCCCCGCGCGAATGGCGAAATCGATCTCTCTGGAAAAGCCATATATTTGAGTATCCAGCACTTCTTCGTAGAGCGGACATTGTCTCGTCGTCAAATTTTCCATTTGCACTTCGATCAGCTTCTCGATTTTCGTGGCATCCTCGTGAAGGAGGTTCAGCGCTTTTTGATGCAAATGAATGAGAACATCGGATGAAGACATCGTAACCCTCCTTGTCCATCTAGCTATATCGTCTTTATCCTTTATATTAGTCGAAATCGGCGCATAGTACAAGGATCAAACAAACAAGCGCCTCACCGATTATTCAGTGAAGCGCTTACCTTGTCTCTCAGAACGAAACGCTATTCGATGACCGAGACGTTCAGGTTATGTTTCGCGAAAACTTCGGACATCGCCGCTTTGGCTTCTTCTGCATCCGGACCGTGGACGTGCAGTTCATAGGAGTGTCCGCCGACCAATGTCGTGAAGAGACCGAGGATACTTTTAACGTCGATGTATTTATTCTCGGCTTGAAGAACGATCGACGAACGGAATTTATTGGCCGTTTGGGAAATGTCTACGATTGCCGCGTTATTGGACATAGGAATCCCTCCATATTTTAGTACTGCGCTAGCTTCACTCATCATAACCCGATTTCCCTATTCCTTCAAGGGCCTATCACTTTAAATTTTCGGGATTCAGGCTCAGCAGCTCGGGCAGCACGAACAGGCCGTCCTTGCGGATCAGCACGTCGTCGAAATAGATCTCGCCCCCGCCGTATTCGGGCCGCTGGATGAGCACGAGATCCCAGTGAACGGCGGAACGGTTGCCGTTGTCCGCGTCTTCATAGGCTTGCCCCGGCGTGAAGTGCAGGCTCCCCGCGATCTTCTCGTCGAACAGCGTATCCTTCATCGGGTGCAGGATGTACGGATTGAAGCCCAGGCTGAATTCGCCGATGTAGCGGGCGCCTTCGTCCGTGTCGAGCACTTCGTTCAGCTTGTCCGTCTCGTTGCTCGTCGCTTCGACGATTTTTCCATCCTTGAACGTGAACGAGATGTTGTCGAACGTGATACCGGAGTAGACCGACGGCGTGTTGTACGTGATCGTACCTTGCACGGATTCGCGGATCGGGCAGGAGTACAGCTCCCCGTCCGGAATGTTCTTCTCGCCGGCGCACTTGATCGAACCGATGCCTTTGATCGAGAACGTCAGGTCCGTCCCCGGCGCCGTGATGCGCACGCGGTCCGTCCGGTCCATCAGCTCGCGGAGCGGCTCCATCGCCTTGTCCATCTTGCCGTAGTCGAGATTGCACACGTCGAAATAAAAATCCTCGAACGCTTCCGTGCTCGTGTTGGCCAGCTGGGCCATCGCGTCGTTCGGGTAGCGCAGGATGACCCATTTGGTGTGCTTCACGCGCCGCTCCGAATGGATCGGATGCCGGTAGTACTTGTCGTACAGCCGCATTTTGTCGCTCGGCACGTCCGCGAGCGCGTTGACGTTCTCGCCGGAACGGATCGCGATATAGCCCTGCATTGCCTCCATCCGCTTCAGGTCGAAGGACGCCGATAGCTTGATTTGCTCTTCGGTCGCGTTCATCAGCATCGCCCGCAGCACCGACCGGTCGCTCGTCTCGACGAACGGACGGCCGCCGCGCTTCGCGACTTCCTCGACGAGGCATTTGGCCAAGTCGCGTTCGGAGCCGATCATGTCGATCAGGACGTTATCGCCGGGCTGCACGTTGATGGAATGGCTGACGAGATTTTGCGCCAGCTTTCGGATTCTTGGATCCTGCATGTTTCATTACCTCCATGATTCGATCGTTACGGAATTAATCCTATCACGTTTGGCGGCACGATGCACGAACGCGGCTCTCCGCCCCGCTCATCACGGCCGCTTGAAGGTGATCCGCGTCGTCCGGCTTTCCCGCGCCGGCTTGCCGTCCGCTGTGAAGCGGAACTCGGTCCGCTCTTCCAGCGAAAGCGGCAGCAGCTTCTTGCGGTCGATGACCAGCGTGCTGCTGGACCGCACCGACAGGGTCGACAGCATCCCCTCAAATTGCTTCCGGGAACGGTCGAGCTCGCGGGTCCACGCCTCCTGCAGCGCGGACGGCTTGGTCAGCCTGCGCGTCCCGGCGCCCGGCGCGTCGGCAGCCGAGCTCGCCGGGACCTTCTTCGCCAGCATCGCGAATTCGCCTCTCAGCCGGTTCGCCCATACGTTCGCGGCTTTCGCCGGATCGGCCGTAATGCGCAGCACGGTCCGCTTCCCGTTCGACGCTTCGGGCACGATCGCCGCGCTCGCCGCCGTGCGCTCGACATCGTTCAGGAGCCGCAGCGGATGGATGCCGACCGGCATCGCCTCCGTCCCGCCTTCCGCCCGTACGGACACTTGGTCGTGGTTCAGCACCGTTCCGCTGAAGGCGGCGAAGCGGTCCGCCGTCTCGCTCCCCGCGCCGATCGCGGTGTCTCCACTGAACGCGTACCGGTCGACGCCCGACAAGCCCGACACGGACAACGACAGCAACTCCTTCGGCGGCCGGTTCGCGTCGTGCGCGCAGCCGGACAACGCCAGCGCCAAGCCGCACGCGATCCCGCCTATGGCTTTATTCATTTTCCAGCTCATCGCGTCCATTCACCATCCTTCATGCTTAGCTCGCAAGCCTCCCGGATAGCGTCTGTCTCCCGATTCTTCTTTATGTACGCCGCTGAAAAAACGGCGCGCGCACCCCGATATGTCGTAAACCTATTTATTAATGGCTGACTCTACGACTCACTATACCGGAAAACTAGCTGCCTAACACTAGTAATGACGCGTGTTAATAGGACATTGGTTTCGGTTTATGATGATGCTGTTGATGACGCTTACATGCACGCGGCAACTTTGAACGACTTGACAAAATGCCATGATTTTATATAATATCTTATAGTTGAATACATGGGAGCGGTTTTGTGTCACCCTCAAGAGGCTGTCCCGGTCAGGCCTGCGGCTGAACATGCCCGATCGGACTTTGCTGCCCGGCAGCGAAGCGCGGACAGTACTCGGCGAAACACCCATTTTCAAACATTCCATTTGAAGAAGGAGTTTTACGACACATGTCAAGATATACAGGCCCTAAATTCAAACTCTCCCGCCGCCTCGGCATCTCCCTGAGCGGTACGGGCAAAGAACTGAAACGCGCGTTCCCTCCAGGTCAACATGGTCCTAACCAACGCAAAAAAATGAGCGGCTACGGCATTCAGCTGCAAGAAAAACAAAAACTGCGCCACATGTACGGCGTAAACGAAAAGCAATTCCGCAACCTGTTCGACAAAGCGTCGAAAATGAAAGGTATCTCCGGCGAAAACTTCATGGCGCTGCTTGAAAGCCGTCTGGACAACCTCGTATACCGTCTTGGTTTCGCGAACTCCCGCGCAGGCGCGCGCCAGCTCGTGTCCCACGGTCACGTAACGGTCAACGGCAAAAAAGTCGACATCGCTTCGTACACGGTTTCGATCGGCGACGTCATCGGCCTGCGCGAGCGCAGCCGCGCCCTGAAATCGATCAAAGAAGCACTGGAAGGCCGCAACTTCCTGCCGAACTATCTGGAATTCAACGATGCTGCCGTCGAAGGCAAATACGTTCGTCTTCCGGAGCGCGCGGAGCTTCCGCAAGAGATCGACGAGAAGCAAATCGTCGAGTTCTACAGCCGTTAATAAGCAAGAGGTCCAAAGCGAAAGCTTTGGACCTCTTTTTTTGCGCGCCGAGCCAGCGGGAACAATAGAAGCGCCAGTATAAGCATCAGCCGGCCTAGACGCGTTCGCGTCGTCGGCCTGCCGCTTAACGCGGCCATCTCCGGTTGGCCGGCGGTAGCGCGGGGAACGGCGCATGCGGTTCCATTTGGTACCAGTATGCGACCGAGGCCACGTCGTCCGAGCGTTCGAACAGCTGCGTATGGTCGTGGCCGATTTGTTGGATCGTGACGCGGAGATCGCGCTCGAACCGGATCGGGTCGGGCAGATGCCAGCGGTACATGCCGTGCATCGGCACGTCGTGGCCGTACCAGGCGTCGATCTCGGTCGTTTCCTTATAGAACCGATAGCCCAAATACGGCGTGGAGTAGGATTCCGGCTCGTTCGTCTTCATATTGTTGAAGCACCAGGCGCCCCCGACGTAATCCTCGACGCCGGTGCCGCAGATGGTCGGCCATTCGTCGTCGCCGTCCATGTAGAACTTGATCTCGCCTTCGCCCCACCAGTTCCGCTCGAGGGCGGCCCAGGCCAGGTACGTGCCGATATATTGGCCTTCGCCTTTGACGTTATCGAGGATCGTGTAATCCTTGCCGCGCTCGGTGACGGCTTCCCGCCGCCATTGCGCGTGGAAGTACGCCGTGTTCTCGGGCAGCTCGTCCACGAGCGTATAGTTGAACGCGTAGAAGAAGCCGCCGATGTCGACAGCGTGCTGGTTGACGATCGTGATCTTGGCGGACTTCCGGAACGGCATTGGTATGTAGCAGTTCATGCCGCCGGTCGGCACGACGCAGATCGGCAGCGAGCTCACGTTGGCGCGAACCCCGAAGCCGTTGCAGAAGAAGTCGCCGAGCGGCACGTCGACCGACGGCTCCGCCTCGTCGTCCCAGTACATGCGCAGGACGAGATCGCGCAGCACGAATTGGCCCGCATGCCCCTTCCCCGTCTTGTCCGTCACCGTGATCCAGATATGCTGGATGATGCCGGTGCCCTGCACCTCGGCGAGCGTGACCTCTTCGCCCTGCTTCAGCGTGATGGCCGGCCGGCCTTTGCGGCCGATTCCCAAATGGTTCGTTTCCTTGCCGCCCTGCCCTTTTTCGCCGTTCGGATTTTCCGCCGTAATCGACCGCGTACGCGCTTTTGTAACGAGCGGCGCGGAGGACAGCCCCAAGCCCAGTCCGTATTGTTGCAGCATTGACCGATCACCTCATGTATCAATTATTGTGCAATCCCAAACTTATTATATAATGGGAGACAGGGATATTCGTTAGCGTTTATTGTTGAGTTGTTTATCTATTATTGCGGGGGTATCGCCATGGAAGTCGAGAAGCTCTCCCCTTATGTCCGCGTCGCGATCGACAGCATCCTCGATCCGTCGTGGATGCTGTCGGAACGGGTGATTTGGGATTACGAGCTGCTGTACCTGATGGAAGGAGAGGTTGAGGTCACGGTGGAAGACGAGGTGCTGCACGGGCAAGCCGGGGATTTCTTCTTCTTCAAGCCAGGGCAGCGGCATGCCATCCGCATCGTCGGTGAGGCGCGCATTCGCCAGCCCCACGTGCATTTCGACCTGACCGAACGGCCCGACAGCCGGGAAGTCGGCGTCTCCTTCAAGCCGCTCGCGCACATGAACGCGAAGGAACGCGGCTGGTTCCGGACGAACGAACTCGACGACCGCCTCTATTACATCCCGTCGCGCTTCCGTCCCGCCGACCCGCTTCCGCTGGAGCGAAGCTTGTTCGAGGTCATCCGCGAGTTCGCCGCCAAACCGCCCTTCTACGAGCTGCGGCTGAAAAGCGCCATGCTGGCCATCTTGGCTCACATCATGCGCGAGCATTATTGGGGGAACACGATGACGAGCGGCGGCCAGCTGGAGCGACTGTCGGAGGTGCGCGCCTACCTGGACGACAACGCGCACCGGAGCGTACAGCTGGACGAGCTCGCGGAGAGGTTCCACATCAGCAAGTTTCATTTGATCTATCTGTTCAAAAAGGGGTTTCAGATGACGCCGATCCAATATCACCAGAAGATCCGGATCGAGAAGGCGAAGACGATGATCCGGTATACGTACCTGTCCATCCAGGAAATCGCGGATCAGCTCGGCTATTCGACGATCCATGCGTTCAGCCGGGCGTTCAAAGCCAGCGCCGGCTGCAGTCCGTCGGGCTACCGGGACGCGGCGGCGTCCGATTGAGGCGGCCCGCAAGCAGCTGCTGAACGCCGCGCCGCGTCCGTACAGCTATCGGCATGAAGAAAGGGAGCGCTGCGAAAGCCGTCCGGCCTTACGCAAGCCCCCTTTATTCCGGATCCGGCCCCACAAGCCGAAGCCAACGGTACGACCGGCTCCGCGATATACTAAATGGTATTGTTGTCCACCATCATGAAGTATCCTCTGTGCCCTTGATCAAGAACGTTATGAACGAACGATTAAGCTATTTAAACGCCGGTAGCGCTTAAACCGGATGGAAGATCAATTCAATTTGAATCCGCTTTTATTTTTGCAAGTCGGCTTTGAACCAGAAGACGTTGTACGGGTTCCACAGGGACAGCGTGAAATAAATCGTTTTGCCGCCGTCCGCCGTATAGCGGTCGTTCATGAACGGGGCGTACAGCCCCGGCTGCTCCGAGGCCGTGACGAGATCAATTGCGTCCCCCCAAGGTCCCCACGGCGCCAATCCCTCCCGGATGACGACCCCCTGTCCTTCCTTGAGATACGTCATCAGCCAGCGCTCGAGGTACGGGTTCCATACGACGGACAGCTCGCCGACCGTATCGTCGACCACCGTCTTCGCCTCCGCGGCCGCTTCGCTCCAGACCGGCGCCCCGTCCTCGTCGCTGCCCGCGTAATAACGGTATGCCTCAGGCTTCTCAATGTCCGCTTCGGGGACTTTCATCAGCTGAACGCCGCCGAACCGCCCGGAAGGGATGCCCCAGAAGTAAATGTCCGCGGCATCGTCGTCCGTTGCCACGCGGTACGGGCTGATTTGGATGAAATTGCTGTCGCCTGGCCATTGCAGGCCGTCCAACGGCGTCCAGGTTCGGCCTTCGTCCGCCGACTTGGCGACGCCGGCGTAATTGGCATCCCACTTGCCGGGATCGCCCCAATGGTTGACCGACATGTAGTACAAGAACATCGCGTCGTTCGCCGACAGCCCATGCGTCGGAATCGTCGTCATCTCGTCGTAATCGGTCTTCTTGGACGGCAGCAGCTCCTTGGCGAGTCCGGTATCGTCCTCGATCATGCCATCCAGCGTAATCCCGTCCGCGGGATCGTCGTCCGTCGTATATCCGATCGTATTAGAGCGCCAGAAGCTCCCTCCCCCGCCGATCTGATACGGGGCGCGTTCGCCGAACGTATCGCCGAATACGAAATACGTCCGGTCGCCGGCGTTGAACATCGAGCCGAGGTCCGTGCCGAAGACGCCGAACCGCTCCGTCTTGTTCGGCGACTCCGCGCCCGTGAGCTGCGCGATCTGCTTCACGCCCGATACGCCTTTCAGCAGAAACGATTTCCCTTCGCCGCCTAGCATCGGATTCGATTCGCCGCCGTCCGCGCAGCCCGCCGCGGCGAGCAGGAGCGCCGCGGCCGCGAACGCGGCTATACCGTTCATAGACTTCAATGCGCCTCCCCCTTTCCTGGCTATCCATGGCGGGCACTCCTTTGCCGGATAGTCGTTTTTCGATTCGATCATGTGCCATCGATGCTACAGCAGGTAAGCGTCTCGCTTATCTATTGTAATCGCTTTCAATTATGCGTTGAAACAAGACGTCTTCGTCCTCTTCCCCAGCGACGCCGCTCGCGCACGGTTGCATCAGGTCTGCCGCTTCCCGTTACGATTCCGATTCACGCAAAACCAAGGGAACCAACCATATGTAATCGATTACTTGCCGTTCACAAATTCATCGTACCGGATGACAATGTCCGTCAACTCTTTTTCTCGCCTTTTTTCGCAAGCCGGCCCCGAGCCGTCTAGGGACTCCAAACGGCTCGGGGCCATGCGCCCGCTTCTTCTTACCGCACCAGCTCGGGCTGATGCTCCTTCAGCCAGACGCGCAGCGGCACGTCGGCATCCGTCGGCGAATAGTGGCCGTTGCAGTTCACGCCCGCGCCGAGCAGCTGCCGGCGGATCGGATCGCTCTTCTCCCACAAATGCTGCACGGTCATATCGTCCTTCGTCCGGATCCAGCGGTAGCCGTACCCGTAGAACAGCACCTTGCGCTGCAGGTTCGACCAGTTCGGCGTGCCCGCGTGCCACAGCCGGCGGTCGAAGAACACCGCCGTCCCCGGCTTCACGCATACCGGAATCGCGCCCTCGGGTTGGCCATGGCGGTCGGCCGGGAGCTGGAGATGATCATTCAGGTGGCTGCCCGGAACGATCCAAAAATTGCCCCGGTCCGGCTCGGACACATCCGACAGGAAATACGCGACCTTCAGCGACAAGCGCGGGCGCGGGTGGGACTCCATCTCCTGGTTGACGCGCCCGCTGTCCTGATGCCAGCCGAACGTATTGTCGTTCTTCGCCTGTCCGTTCGGCGGCGTCGCGATCATATGGGCATGGTACAGATAGATGTTCCAGCCGAGAATGCCCCATACCTTCGGGAGCACCTTCTCGTAATCGACGAGGTTCAGGAACACATTGTGATCGGGTATGAAATTTGGATAAAACAGCGCCGTCTTCGGGTCATGACCCGCCTTCAGCTTGTCTTCGTAGATCCGGTCGAATTCCACCGTCAGCGCGGCGACCTGCTCCGGCGACAGCGCGTCCTCGATGATCAGATAACCGGTTTCCTCAAACGTTTTTCGTTCTTCCTCGGTCAATGCGTACTGCAAGCAAGACGTATTCATCGACATCGCCTCCATACAGAGTAATTACCGCATGTCTTAATCATACGGGGCCAAAGCGCGGCATTCGATTAACGATCCGGTTTTCTTTTGCACGATTCAACGATTTCGGTGAGAGCGCTGACATTTCGTCGGTCAATCCGTCCGTCCCTTCAGGAACGCCGTGGGCGAACAGCCCGTCAGCTTCTTAAATACCCGGTTGAAGTACGCCTGGTCGCAGAATCCGGTCTCTTCCGCGATGACGCTGATCGGCGTCATCTTGTCGAACATCAGCTCCTTCGCCTTGGATATCCGCACATGGTGCAAATATTCGATCGGCGACTGTCCCGTGACCGATTTGAACACGTGCGACACGTGATTCGGCGTTCTTCCCGTATACGCGGCGAGGTCGCTCAGCGTCACCGCTTCTTTGTAATGGTCGAGCATGTAGCGCTTGATGTCCTCCGCCATGTCGGTCTTTTTAGCCGGCAGCTTCCACTTGTCCCGCTCGTAATTCAGAATGCCGAGCAGCTCGAGCAGCACGGCGTAGCAGGCGGTCTCCGAGTACGGCCCCCGCATGAGCCAGTGATGCTTCAGCAGCAGGAAGCGCTGCTTGAAATATTCGAAGCCGGAGATCGCCGTCTTGCAGAAGCGCTCCTCCCGCAGCACGGGCAGCAGCGCCCGGTCGTGCGGCTCTAGCGTGAAATGCGTCGCGTACCGCTGATGCTCCTCCATCGAAGCGCCGCCCCGCACGGTGCCGGCCGGCATGAAGAGCACGTCGCCCTTCTGCAGGAACACGGTCTCGTCATTCACGTAGTACATGATCTTCCCCCGCGTCACGACGAGCAGGATGTTGTACTGCGTCGGCTGCTGGCCCATTTCCCATTTCCCGTGAAAATCCTTGACGTAGCACGTATGCATCTTGATCATGGCCGCCATCTCCTTCGATTGCCGCATGCCGTATGTATTCGCCGCGAAGCCGCGCGGTTCCTGTCGCGAGCGGCAGCTTGGGCGCAATCGCGGGCCGCCCAGGCGCCCGCCCGGCCGCGGGCGGAAACGCGAAACGGCCCGCCCCTTAAGGGACGAGCCGCTATGAGCAATACGCGCCGAATAGTTCGCGGCTGCGCAAATCGGTGCCGCGCGGACTAGCGCCGCTTCGGTCTCGGCGGCTCCGGCACAGCCGGTTAAGCCAAGCCGCCTCCGGCTGACGAATCGGCCTTCGGAGTCGGCGCCGGCCCCGGCAGTTCAGCTCCCGCCGCCGCAGCCGCCGCTCCCGCGACGGCAGCGCCGGTCGCGGCAGCCGACGCGCTGCGCGTCGTCAATCCGCGGATGAGCTCGTTCAAGTCGAGACCGGAGACGCTCTTCAGCATTTCCGGGGCCGTCGCCATCAGCGACGTGACGTAGTTGCTGACGCGCGCCGCGCCTTCGCCGTGGCCCGTGTCGACGACGGTCAGCTTGTCGATCGCGGCGATCGGATCCGCCACCTTGCCGGCGAGCTCCGGCAGCATCTTCACGACGATGTCGAGCACGGCCGCTTCGCCGAACAGCTCGAACGCCCGGGCGAGCTTCTCCTTCGCCTCGGCCTCCGCCAAGCCGCGAAGCCGGATGACGTCCGCCTCGGCCGTCCCTTTCGCCCGCTCCGCATCCGCGATCGCGAGGCCTTCCAGCCGCTTCTGCTCCGCGTTCGCCTTCGCTTCCGTTTCGATCTTGTACTGCGCGGCGTCGGCTTCGCGCATGCGCCGCGCCTTATCCGCCTCGGCCGCCTGTTCGACGGCGTACCGGTCGGCGTCGGCCTTCTTCTTCACTTCCGCGTCGTACTGCTTCTCGCGGCGGAGGATTTCCTTGGCTTCGAGGTCGATCTCCCGTTCCTTGCGGACGAGCTCCACCTGCATCTGCTCCTCGACGACGTGCTGCTTCGCGCGGGCTTCCTGGATGGCGTACGCCTGATCGGCCTCGGCTTTGGCGGAATCCTGGTCCTTCTTGAAGGAAGCCACCTTCAGCTCCTTGTCCTTCGCCGCTTCCGCGATGTTCGTGTCGCGCAGCAGCTCGGCCTTCAAGCCTTCTTCCTCCGCGCGCGCCTTCTGAATCCGCGAATCCCGCACCGCCTCGGCTTCGGCGATGTCAGCGTCCCGCTTGACCGCAGCAATGCGCGGCTTGCCGAGCGCGTCGAGATAGCCGTGCTTGTCGCGCAGATCCTTGATCGTGAAGGAGACGATCTGCAGCCCCATCTTCTTCAAATCGCGCGCCGCGACGCCCTGCACCTCTTGCGCGAACTTATCGCGGTTCCGGTACACTTCCTCGACGGTCATCGAGCCGAGGATCGCGCGCAAATGACCCTCCAGCACCTCTTGCGCCTCGCTCTTGAGCGATTCCGTCGGCTTGCCGAGGAATTGTTCCGCGGCGGTCGACACGTCCTCGACGGAACCGCCGATCTTAATGATCGCGACGCCATCGGCCATGACGGGCACGCCCTGCTCCGTGTACACCTCCGGCGTCGACACGTCGAGCTTGTGCGACAGCAGCGACAGGAAGTCCGCCTTCTGGAAGATCGGCAGGATGAACGCGCCGCCGCCGCGGACGATTTTGCTTTTGCGGCCCGACTCGTCTTCGGAGACATTGCGGCTGCCCAAGAACGAGCCGTTCACGATCATCGCCTGGTCCGGCCCCACCGTCCGGTATCTTGCCCAAAACGCCAAGCCCAGCACAATCAATATGCCGACCACGATAGCCGGAATAACTAAATAATCTGGCATGTACGATTCCCCTCTCTACATTCATCTCCGGTTACAGCTCAAGCTTGGATACGAGCAGCGTGTGCGCGTCGAGCCCGACGATCACGACCCGCTCGCCGGACGCGATCTCGACGCCGTCGAAGCTGGCCGCGGTATGATTTGTCAAGCCCGCGCCCGCCTTGACCGTCACCTCGCCGAACCCTTTGGCCGGGATCGGCACGAGCACTTCGCCGATCATGCCGGTCAATTCTTTCATGGAATAGCCCGTCGAATTCTCGCTTCGTTCCATCGGCCGGATATACAGCCAATAGATCCCGATTGCCGCCGCGACCGCGCAAAGCAGCGCGAGCAGGACGACCGCCACCGTTCCGAACGGAGTATGGCGCGCGAGCAGCAGCCCTGCTCCCCCGAACACGGCGATGCCCCCGACGATCGCCGTTGGTTGCAGGACGGGATGGCCGTCCAACGACAAAAAGTCGAGCATGCCGTCGAGCGCCAGGCTGAGCCAGTCGCCGAGCACGACGCTGACGATCGCGAACAAGGCGCCGCCGATGAGACAACCGAGAAATAATCCTTCCATGCCCTCCCTCCTATCCGAAGAAACCCATAATTTTGAATTCCATCCGTTATTTCTTACGCGCTTCGCACCGAATAAGTTTCGCAAAGCGATTGCCGAAAGCTTCGACAATTGTCGATTCGCGTCCCCGGCGCGCCTCTCCGGCCGTCCGCGCCCCGCAAAAAAAGCTTACCGTGCGCAAAACGCCGCACGATAAGCTTATGGCCGGTCATCCTTAGCGGAGAACCAATTTCGCGAACTTCCGCTTGCCGACTTGGACGATATCTCCGTCGGCCACCGCGACTTCCGCGGACCAATCCTCGATTCTCTCCTCGTTGATCCGTACCGCGCCCTGCTGCACGCTCCGCTTCGCTTCGCTGGTGGACGCCTGCAGGCCGATCGAGGTGAGCAGCTTCAGGACGCCGATGCGCCCGTCCTGCAGGTCGGACGCCGCAACCTCCGCCTCCCGGATGTCGTCCGGCAGCGCGCGCTTCTGGAACACGGTGACGAAATGCTGCTCCGCCGCCGCGGCCGCCTCCTCGCCGTGGTACATGCGCACGAACGTGCGGGCGAGCGCCATCTTCGCGTCCCGCGGGTGCCTGCTGCCGTCAGCGAGCCCTTCGCGCAGCGCCTGCAGCTCCTCGTTGGTCATATCCGTCGCCAGCTCGTAGTATTTCAGCATAAGCTCGTCCGGAATGGACATCGACTTGCCGTAGATTTCGTTCGGCTCTTCGTCGATGCCGATGTAGTTGCCGAGGCTCTTGCTCATCTTGTTCACGCCGTCCAAGCCTTCGATAAGAGGCGTCATGATGGCGGCCTGCTGCGCCTTGCCGTATTCCTTCTGCAGCGTGCGCCCCATCAGCAGGTTGAACTTCTGGTCGGTGCCGCCGAGCTCCACGTCGCTCTCGAGCGCCACGGAATCATAGCCCTGCATGAGCGGGTAGAAAAATTCGTGGATGCTGATCGGTTGGCCCGTCGTGTAGCGCTTCGTGAAATCATCGCGCTCCAGCATGCGGGCGACCGTCACTTTGGCCGACAGCGTTACGACGTCCGCGAAACTCATCGGCCCGAGCCATTCGGAATTGTAGTAGACCGTCGTCTTGGCCGGATCGAGCAGCTTGTAAATCTGCTTCTGGTACGTCTCGGCGTTGCGCTTCACGTCCTCCTCGCTCAGCTGCTTGCGCGTCTCCGACTTGCCCGTGGGGTCGCCGATGCGGCCCGTGAAATCGCCGATGATCAGCTGCACGTCGTGGCCCAGCTGCTGAAACTGCCGCAGCTTGTGAAGTACGACCGTGTGGCCGACGTGAATGTCCGGCGCCGACGGATCGAGCCCCAGCTTGACTTTGAGCGGTTTGCCGGTCGCCACGGCGTTCGCGACCTTTGCTTTCAATTCATCCTCCGGCACGATCTCGACGACGCCCCGCCGGATAACTTCCATTTGCCGTTCGACTTCCTGCTGCTGCGCAGCGGTTAATGCTTCCCATTTTACCATCGCGTTCGACGCTCCCGTCCGTATCAAAATAAAAAAATCCTTCGCGTCCTCAAGGGACGAGAAGGATTTGCTCGCGGTACCACCCTCGTTAGAACCGTTCGGGCCCGCCAAGATGCGCGGACGGCGAGAATACGGCTCTCACTTCATTTCATAACGGAGATCATCCGGATACAGACTACTGGCGAACGTCCCTGCCTAAGGACAGAAGATCGTTCCGGTTCGTCCAATCAGCTCGAGGCGGTAATTCGAATTGCGGCGCGTACCGGTTCGCACCTCCCACCGGTTCTCTGATATCGTCGTCCCGCAGCTCTACTGAAGCCTGTCAACGCATTGCGATATGCGATTTTCTTGTTTTCCTTTATACCACAACGCCCGGTTCGAAGTCAATGGACGCGCGGTATTTGCCTTCAAATCGGGGAAATTGGCGGAGAATGGACAATTTCGCCGGCCCGGAACTCCAACTCGGCTTGGGAATTATGCTATAATAAGGCTGTTAATCGGAGGAGGCTCAGCATTGTATGGATCAAGACCGTCAACAGAAACCGAAAAGCTACAGCAAATGGCGGACCTTTGGCATCGTGACGTTCGTAACGATTAAATGGCTTTTTATCTTCGGATTATTAATCGGACTGTTCGCGGGCGCCGCGGTCGCCGGCTACGTGGCCTCTTTCGTCAAGGACGAGCCCGTCCGTTCGCGCGCGGAAATCGAAGCGAAAATCGATGAAAACGCCGTCACCGGCTTCGTGTATTTTAACGACGGACAAACCCCCGTCGGCCAGCTCCGGACGGAAGAGGACCGGCGGCTCGTCAAGCGAAACGAGATCCCGCCGCAGGTCGTCAACGCCGTGCTCGCCACGGAAGACAACAACTTCTATAAGCATATCGGTGTCGATTTTAACGGCCTGGCCCGCGCGGTCAAGCAGAAGCTGCTGAACGAGGACACGCAGACCGGCGGCAGCACGCTGACCCAGCAGCTCGCCCGGCAGGTGTTCCTGACGCTCGACAAGACGGACAGCCGGAAAGCCAAGGAAATTTTCCTGGCGCTCCGCCTCGAGCGGTTCATGACGAAGGACGAGATTCTGACCGCTTACTTGAACAAGGTGCAGTTCGGCACCAGCAACAGCGGCTACAACCTGTACGGCATCAAAGCCGCGGCCAAAGGCATCTTCAACATCACGGACCTGAACAAGCTCAACATCGCGCAGGCCGCGTACCTGGCTGGTTTGCCGCAGCGTCCTTCGGCGTATACGGCGTTCACGAGCAAAGGGAAATTCAATCCCCAGGGCTTCAAGCTCGCGATGGACCGCCAGCACATCGTGCTCCGGCGGATGCTGGAAACCGGACGGATCAGCCAGGAGCAATACGACGAAGCGATGAGCTTCGACATCGAGAAATCGCTGGCGAAGCCGACGGAGAAGGCGTACTCGACGTTCCCGTTCCTCATGCTGGAATCCGAGCGCCAAGCATCGGAGCTGCTGCTGCTCGCGGAGAATCCGAACTTGAAGCCGGAGGACGTCAACAAGAAAGAGAACGCCCAGCTGCTGGAGGAAGCGCACGAGCATCTGCTCCGCGGCGGCTACCATATCTACACGACGATTGACAAAAAAGTGTATAACGCCATGCACAAGGTCGGATCGGATCCGAACAATTTCGGAGGCGACAGCAAGGAGAAAGGCCTGGAGCAGACGGGCGCCGTCATGCTCGACCACAAGACCGGCGCAATCCTCGGCATGCTGGAAGGCCGCGACTTCTATACGGAACAGCTGAACCACGCGACCCAGATGACCCGGCAGCCCGGCTCCACCATGAAGCCGATCGCTGCTTACTTGCCGGCCATCGAGAAAGGCATCATCCAGCCGGCAAGCGTCATCGACGATTCGCCGATCGTCATGAAGGACGGTCAGAAGGGCTTCCATATTCCGATGAACGTCACGAACAAATTCTATGGCCTCGTGACGGCACGGGACGCGCTCAACCGATCGCTGAATATCCCGGCGCTTAAAATTTTCAACGACCTCGTGACCATTCCTGAGGCTTGGAAATTCGCGAGAAAGCTCGGCATCACGACGATCAAGCCGGAAGATGACTACGCCCAGACGGGCGTCATCGGCGGCCTGAGCATCGGAGTATCCGTCGAAGAGCTGACGAACGCCTACGGCGCGATTGCCGATAAAGGCGAGTTCAACGACGCGTACATGATCAGCAAAATCACCGACGCGAACGGCAAGGTCGTCTACCAGCACGAGGACAAGCCGCTCCGCGTCTTCTCGGAACAGACCGCGTTCCTGATGACGGACATGATGCGGACGGTCATATCCGACCCTTCCGGATCCGGACATAAAATTATGTCGTACTTCAACAATTACGGCAAAATTCCGGTCGTCGGAAAAACCGGCTCCACCCAAAGCTACGGAGACGTCTGGTTCATGGGCTTCACGCCGGACATTACACTCGGCGTCTGGGTCGGCTACGAGAAACAGAAATACACGCTGTCCAAGCCGGAGCGGGAGCGGGCGCGGATCATCTGGTCGGATATCATGAACGAAGTCACGGCCACGCGGCCCGAATTGTTCCCGACGAAGGAGTTCACGATGCCGTCTGGCATCGTCAAGGCGACCGTCTCCAGCCTGAGCGGCAAGCTGCCGACGGACCTGACGCGCAGCGGGGGCAAGCTGGTCACCGACTGGTTCAACTCGAAGTTCCTGCCGAAGGAGCCAGACGACGCGCTCGTCAAGATGGCCGTCATCTCCTACAACGGCATCAACTACATTCCAAAGCCGACCACGCCTTCGGACATGATCAAGGAGCAGCTCGTAGTGAAGCGGCAGAAGCCGCTCGACGAGCTCATGAAGGAAATCGAGGCCGCGCAGGCGAAGCTGCCGGCGGACAGCCGCAGGCCAATGAGCGCCTACGTGCCCGCGGACGCAGGCCGCGACGCCCCATCCCTGGTCGATCCGCGGGTCGACGACGGCCGGGCGCCGAGCGCGCCGTCCAACCTGGGCATCGAGACGGCATCCTTCGGCGGCGCGTACCGGATTACGTTCAAGGCTTCTCCGGAACGCGACGTCGTCGGCTACCGTCTGTATCGTTCCGTGAACGGCGGCGTGTTCGCGAACATGAACAATCCGGTACTCACAGGACAAGAGTCACGCTTCGTCAACTATATCGGCGCGCCTGGCGTCTACGCGTATTACGTCACGGCCGTCGACGTAGCCGGCAAGGAATCCGCGCCGAGCGCGATCGTGAATTCCAGCGGCGGCATCGTACCGCCGCCGAATCAAGGGTCGTCCTCACAGACGAACGAGGGCTCGACCGGCGACATCATTGGACTGCCGACCGACGACGGCGGCCTGCTGGGCTCAAATCCCGGTCTCGCGCCTCCGTCCGCGCCGATTCATATCGCCGTCGATGGCACGGCGATCGGCATCAAGCTGACCTGGTCGGACAATGCGACGTCCGAGCAGGTCACGGGCTATAACGTATACTACAGCACCACGAGCAGCGGCACGTTCAAGAAGATCGGCTCCACGAACGAAGCGCGCTTCGAATACGTCTCGCCGCTCACGAGCGGGTACTTCCGGGTGACGGCCGTCAACGGCGCCGGCGAATCGCCCCCTTCGGCCTCGGCCGCCATTCAACCTTAAGCAAGTAAGCGTACACGCAAAAAACCTTCCGACGCGAAAGCATCGGAAGGTTTTTTTGTGCCTCGGCCAGAGCCGGGCGATCATTAATCTTCGATAGTGGACAGGTCGCCGGTCGGCAGGTTCAGCTCCCACGCCTTCAATACGCGGCGCATGATTTTGCCGCTGCGCGTCTTCGGCAGCTTGTCTTTGAATTCGATCTCGCGCGGTGCCGCATGCGCCGAGAGGCCTTCTTTCACAAACTTGGTAATGTCGGCCTTCAGTTCGTCCGACGCCGTATAGCCTTCGCGCAGCGCCACGAACGCCTTGATGATCTCGCCGCGCATCGGGTCCGGCTTGCCGATGACGCCGGCTTCCGCGACCGCGGGATGCTCCACGAGCTTGCTCTCGACCTCAAACGGCCCGACACGTTCGCCGGCCGTATTAATGACGTCGTCGATCCGGCCTTGGAACCAGAAGTAGCCGTCCTCGTCCCGGTAAGCGGAGTCACCGGAGATGTACCAGCCCGGAATGCGGAAATATTCCTCGTACTTCGCGGGGTTGTTCCAAACCTTGCGCATCATGGACGGCCAAGGCGTGCGGATCGCGAGGTTGCCCATGCGGTAAGGCGGCAGCTCGTTGCCCGCGTCGTCGATGATGGCCGCTTGGACGCCCGGAATCGACTTGCCCATAGAGCCCGGCTTGATCTCCATGCTCGGGTAGTTGCAGATCAGCTGTCCGCCCGTCTCCGTCATCCACCACGTGTCGTGAATGCGCTGCTTATACACTTTCATCCCCCAGCGTACGACCTCCGGATTGAGCGGCTCGCCGACGCTCAGCACGTGGCGCAGGCTGGACAGATCGAATTGCCCGACGACGTCGTCGCCGGCGCCCATCAGCATGCGGAACGCCGTCGGCGCGCTGTACCACACCGTCACCTTGTAGCGCTCGATCGTCTTGTACCAGTCCTGCGGGCTGAAGCGGCCGCCGCGGATAACGTTCGTCGCCCCGTTCAGCCAAGGCGCGAAGATGCCGTACGACGTGCCCGTGACCCAGCCCGGGTCGGCCGTGCACCAGTAAATATCGTCCGGCTGCAGATCCAGCACGATCCGGCCGGTGAAATAGTGTTGAATCATGGCGTTCTGAACGTGGAAAATGCCCTTCGGCTTGCCCGTGGAGCCCGACGTATAATGAAGAATGAGTCCGTCCTCGCGTCCGAGCCATTCAATCTCGGCGTCTTCGGAAGCGGCGGCCATCTCGGCCTTGTAATCGACGATGCCGTCCGCGGCTTGTACATCGTCCCCGAAGACGATGACATGCTTCAGGTCCGGCAGCTCGTTCCGCGGAATACGCGACAGCAGCGCCGGCGTCGTGACGATCGCGGTCGCGCTGCTGTCCAGCAGCCGGTCCCTGACGGCCGTCTCCATGAACGCTTCGAAGAGCGGCCCGACGACGGCACCGACCTTCAGCGCGCCCAGCAGGCTGAAGTACAGCTCCGGCGTGCGCGGCATGAAGATGAAGACGCGCTCCCCTTTGCCGATGCCCAGCCCGCGAAGCACGTTGGCGAACCGGTTCGACTGCTTCGCCATGTCCGCGAAGGTATACGATTCGTCCCTTGCGATATCGCTATAGTAGAGCGCGATCTTCTCGCCCCGCCCCGCTTCGACGTGACGGTCGATCGCTTCGTAGGCCATGTTGACCTTGCCCGTGGCGTTCCAGGAAAACTGCGGTTCAAGTTGTTCGAAGCTAAAGGCTGCGTAGGTTTCATCATAGCTTGCCATGTTGGAGCCGGACGCCGTTGCCGGAATCCGTTCTTGATGCGTATTGCTCATTTTTCATCATCCTCCTGCCCATAGTAAAACCGTATTCCTATCTCTCTGCCGTCGAACCCGTATACGCTTACAAACGATCGCATTACGTTTACCCGAATACGCTTACATATTATAGCATGATTTTTGCCGCCTCGACCATGCTTTTCATTGCCGCAATTTTTTGCTATAAGTTAGGGTAGCATGCGAAAGGAGCCCGATGCTGTGCAACATCGCAAACTGCCGCATACCGAAACCGTCTGCTTTCAATCGCGGGAAATCGTCGTCGAAGGCCCGCTGCCGGCCGAACGGCTGGCGCGGTTGACGCTGCACGCGCAGCTCGACGCGTTCCGCCGGCCGCCCGAGCAGCTGCAGGCGCTCATCGAGATCGCCGAGCTCCCCGAAGGGCGCATCATCGCGGCCCTGGACGGCGACACAATCGTCGGGTACGTCACGTTTCATTACCCCGACGAGCTGGAGCGCTGGTCGGAAGGCCGCATGGCGGATTTGATCGAGCTCGGCGCCGTTGAGGTGGCCGACGATTATCGCGGGCTGGGCTTGGCCAAGCGGCTCATCTCCCTCTCGTTCCGCGGCGGGCAGCTGGAGAACGTCATCGTCTACACGACGGAATATTATTGGCACTGGGACTTGGAGGGCACGGGGCTCAGCGTCTGGGACTACCGCGCCATGATGGAGAAGCTGATGAAGGAAGTCGGTATGGTCTGGTTCGCGACCGACGACCCTGAGATATGCGCGCATCCCGCCAATTGCCTGATGGTCCGCATCGGCAAGGAAGTCCCCTTAAGCTCGGTCGAGCAGTTCGACCGCGTCCGTTTCCGGCAACGATTCATGTATTAGTTCAGGCAATTCGCGCAATCCGTGCAGAAAGGCAGTGGAACAGCATGACGGCCAATGCCGCATTTATTTATTCGCCCGAGGCGAAAAGGTACAAATTCAATCAGGAGCATCCGTTCAATCCGATCCGGCTCACGCTGGCCAAGCATTTGCTGGAAGCCGCCGGCGCGCTGAAGGACGAGCAGATGCTGATCGCTTCGCCCGCCGGCGAAGACCTGCTGAAGCACGTGCACCGCGACGATTATATCGATGCCGTACGGCGTCTCGGCTCGCCCCGTCCCATCCCCGCCGACGTCGCGGCCGCGGACAAGTTCGGTCTCGGCACCGAGGATACGCCGTATTTTCCCGGCATGCACGAAGCGGCCGCGGCGATCGTCGGCGGCTCAGTGCTCGCGGCGGACGCGGTCATGGACGGCCGCGCGCGGCACGCATACCATATGGCGGGCGGCCTGCACCACGCCTTCCCGGACCGCGGCGCGGGCTTCTGCGTCTACAACGACGCCGCGATCGCGATCGCGCATATCCGCAAGCGGTACGGCGCCCGCGTGCTCTATATCGACACGGACGTCCATCACGGCGACGGCGTGCAGTGGTCGTTTTACGCCGATCCCGACGTCTGTACGTATTCCATTCACGAGACGGGCAAATACCTGTTTCCCGGCACGGGCTTCGTCCATGAGCGCGGGGCCGACGCCGGCTTCGGCACCAGCATCAACGTGCCGATGGAGCCGTATACGGAGGACGATTCGTGGCTCGACAGCTTCCGCGCAACTGTGAGCCGCGCGGCCGAATATTTCAAGCCCGACGTCATCGTCAGCCAGCACGGCTGTGACGCGCACGCTTACGATCCGCTGTCGCACATCCACTGCAGCATGCGCATCTACCAGGCGATGCCGGCAATCATCCACGAGCTGGCCCATCAGTACGCCGATGGCCGCTGGATCGCGCTGGGCGGCGGCGGGTACGACATCTGGCGCGTCGTGCCGCGCGCCTGGGCGTTCGTCTGGCTTGCCATGACGGACCATCCCCTGATGGACCGCTTGGCGCCCGAAGGCGCCAATGAGCCGCTGCCGCTGTCCTGGCAGGAACATTGGGCCATGACGAGCGAATCGCGGCTGCCGGCCGATTGGCTGGATGACCTCGCGGCTTGGACGCCGATGCCGCGGCGCGATGAGATCGCGGCCCGCAACAAGGACATGGCGCAGATCGTCCTGCAGCAGCTGTAAGCCGTGATCGGGACATGAAAGTCAAATGCAGGTCACTTGCAAGTCACATGTGAGGCAGGCATCCAAAGGCACCCATAAACAAGCGCACAACCGAAAAGGCAGCTTCTCCCTTCCGATGCCCGGAAGCGAAAAGCTGCCTTTATGTTATCCTTGCAGAAGCCCTGCCTAAGCTTACAGGTGCTGCAGCATGTCGTCGATGATCGCGTGCGAATTAACCGACGCTTGGACGGTGAACTCGGCGAAATTGACATGCGCCGAACCGTCCGCCTTGTCCGACATGGAACGAATGACGACGAACGGCACGCCGTTCATCGCGCATACCTGCGCCAGCGAAGCGCCTTCCATCTCGGTGCAGGCGCCGCCGAGCTCTTCGTACAGTCCGCGCACCACGTCGCGCGAAGCGATGAACTGGTCGCCGGAGAGCACCTTGCCCTTCAGGCTGCGACCCGGGAACAACCGCTCGCAGGACGATGCGGCAAGCTCCACGAGGTCCGGCGCGGCTTGAAATTCCCAGACGTCCTGATACGGGATTTGCCCGCGGGCGAACCCAAGCGGCGTGACGTCGAAGTCATGCTGCAGGCAGGACGTCGACACGACGATGTCGCCGATGTTCAAGCTCGGCGCGACGGCGCCGGCGACGCCCGTGAACAGCACGCAGTCCGCGCCGGCGTCGATGAGCACCTGCGTGCACACCGCGGCGTTGACTTTACCGACACCGGATTTGCAGAAGATGACGTTATGGCCGTGCAGCGTGCCTTCGGTATATTCAATCCCGGCCTTGACGAACGAGCCTGTCTTAATGACATGCTTGTGCAAAAGCTCAATCTCTTCGACCATGGCGCCTACGATGCCGATATTATAATACGCAGCCGCCATTTAGATGCTCCCTACCGACTGGCGCGTAACGATCTCGTACGGCAGCACGACGCGCGGGTTGTCGACCGATTCCTTCTTCATGAGCTTGGTCAGCAGCCGCATCGATACCGCGCCGATGTCGTACATCGGCTGGGCAACGGCCGTCAGCTGCGGACGGACCATGGACGCCATCCGGCTGTTGTCCACGCTGATGACGGAGACGTTGTCCGGCACCTTGAGACCGGCGTCCTGGATGCAGTGAATCGCGCCGATGGCCATCTCGTCCGTCGCCGAGAAGACGGCGGTCGGCCGCTCCGGCAGCTCCAGGAAGTATTTCATCGCGTCGACGCCGGATTCATAACGGTAATTGCCGATGCGCACGAGGTTCTCGTCGTACGGCAAGCCGGCCGCTTCGAGCGCTCGCTTGTAGCCTTGGAACCGCGCGTAGCCGTTCGCCGGATCCTGCAGCGTGCCGCCGATCATCGCGATCATGCGGTGGCCGTTCTTGATCAGCGTCTGCACGGCGTCGAACGCCGCGGCTTCGTGGTCGATGTCGACGGACGGCATCATGCCGTTCTCGTCGGTCGTGGCGCAGAGCACGATCGGTACGTTGGCCGTCTTGAACGCCTGCAGGTGCTCGTCCGTCACGGCGCCGCCCATGAACAGCAGGCCGTCGACTTGTTTCTCGAGCAGCGTGTTGATGACGCGAATCTCTTTATCCTTCTTCTTATCCGCATTGCACAAGATAATATTGTAGTGATACATATTGGCGATATCTTCAATTCCACGCGCTACTTCGGCGAAGATCGCGTTCGATATATCGGGTATGACGACGCCGACGGTCGTAGTTTTCTTGCTCGCCAAACCTCTCGCAACCGCATTCGGACGATAGCCGAGACGTTCGATGGCTTCGAATACTTTTTTGCGTGTTTGAGGTTTCACGTTCGGATTGTTGTTGACGACCCGCGACACGGTCGCCATGGACACGCCTGCTTCTCTTGCTACATCATAAATGGTTACCGTCACAGTCCTTCTCTCCATTAGTTCAAATTTTTCTCTCGCCCCGTAACACTTTATCTTTAATCATACGACAAAATATTACTTTTCGCAATGCGTGCCGAGATGCTCGTCTAATGTCGAGTAGGTAATCCGCCAGTGGGAAGCATGCCACGACACGTTGCCGCCGTCCACCAGAATCAGCTGCGGCGACTCGTGCTTGAGTTTCAATTGCTCGGCGATCGCGTCCGATACGTCGCGGTTGTCCGGCACTAGCGCGAGGACCGGCGTCAGCTCGAGCGCCTGCGCGTCCTCCAGCCAGTTGGCCAATTCGTCGTACGCGCCGGCGCTGATGGAGCACTGCGTGCTGTGCTTGAACACCAGCAGCGGCTGCCGGAATGAGCTTCCGTAAGCGCCTTCCCAATCCGCAAGCGTTCTCATCGGAAGAGGCATTTCCATGCTTGCACTTCCTTCTTAGCCGTATTGAAGCATGCTCCTGCTCAGCTGGCTTAACCGCTTATGTATGTCCGCCACCCAGTCCCGGTCGCCGGTGGCTTGCGCGACGGCCAGCAGATCGAGGAGCATGTCGATCCGTTCCTCCGTCATCTTCCGGACGATCGCAGGATCGGAATGTTTATGTTCGTAATAGGCTTCTACTAACAGCTTTGCCCATTCATTCCACTCATTAAACAGGAAGGTTTGTTTTGTAGGCTGCGCGCCCAGCTGGCCGATCAATCCCGTCAAGTCCGGTTTGACCTCCGGAAACACTTCGCTGCGGTTGCACGAAGGGCAAGAGTAGATGGGTACGTTATCGATTTCGACCTTGTTGGAATAAATAACGGTCCGCAGCTTCATCGGCATCACGTCGCCGCAAGAACAGCGCTTTTGCAAAATGGTCCACCCCTTCTTCTAAAAGCAGCAAGGCCTTGAAAGCGTTCTTTCAGAGGCGTAGCTCGACGTTAAAGGTATTCGACTTTTCGCATGAAAGTCCTTCTTGCGCGTTGGTTGTAATTTTTGCATCTAGCGGATTAAGCAGCCAGCGCCCGAGGCGGGCAAGGAGGCGCTCAGGACGCGTACCAGCGGACGGCGCGGTTGCTTCGCCGCGGCGTCTTCGTTAAAATGAGGGTGGTTTAGGCGGGCTTGATTTTACATATGCGCAAGGCTGAGGGAGGATGACAAACGATGTCGCTGCAAGGCAAAACGGTCGTCTGCTTGCTGGATGACGAGTTCGAAGATTTGGAATTATGGTATCCCGTTTACCGCGTGCGCGAGGAAGGCGTGACCGTGCTGTTCGCCGGTCCGGAGAAGGGCCGCACGCACATCGGCAAATACGGCGTGCCCGCGACGGCGGACGCCGCCTACGACGAGCTGGACGCCGCTCGCATCGACGGCCTGCTCGTCCCGGGGGGCTGGGCGCCGGACAAGATCCGCCGTTATCCGAAGGTGCTGCAGCTCGTCAGGGAGATGGACGCGGCGGCGAAGCCGATCGGGCAGATCTGCCATGCCGGCTGGGTGCTGATCTCGGCAAAAATTTTGCAGGGCCGCAAGGTGACGTCCACCCCCGGCATTCGCGACGATATGGAAAACGCCGGCGCCGTGTGGCTGGACGAGCCGGTCGTCGTGGACGGGCATCTCGTCTCGGCGCGCCGTCCGCCGGACCTGCCGCCGTACGCGAAGGCGTTCGTTGACGCGCTGCGGGGCGGCTAAGCCTGGGCGAATCGGACGAAGCGAAAGAGCGACACCCCTGGGGTGCCGCTCTTTCGCCTCCTGTCGCTTGAAGCTCAGCCGCCCGCAACCGTCCGCGGTTCAGCTGTTTTTGAAAACGTCCGGATATTCCTCGGCCAGCTGCTCCTCGGACGTCCTGAGGTTGAGCAGCTCGTGGATGTCCGTGCTGGTCCGGCACGCGAGGATCCGTTCGAAACTGTCGCGGCTGTCCTGCTGCCGCAGCGAGAGCAGCCGTTCCTTGACCGGCAGGATGGAATGCGCGGACATGCTTAGCTCGTCGACGTCCAGCGCCAGCCAAATCGGCAGCGCCTTGACGTCCCCCGCCAGCTCGCCGCATACGCCGACGTGGATGCCGTGGCGTTTGGCGGCCTCCACCGTCAGCTTGATCATCCGCAGCACTGACGGGTGATATGGCTCGTACAGATGGGAGATCTGCTCGTTCATCCGGTCGACCGCCAGCGTGAATTGAATGAGATCGTTCGTGCCGATACTGAAGAAGTCCACTTCTTCGGCGAGCATGTCCGCGATCACGACGGCGGCGGGCAGCTCGATCATGATGCCGACTTGAATGTCGGCCGCGAACGGCACGCCCTCGGCGCGCAACTCGTCTTTGCATTCCTGCAGCAGCCGGTTAGCCGCGCGCACCTCGTCGACTGACGAGATGAGCGGGTACATGATTTTCACGTTCCCGCGTTCGCCGGCGCGCAGAATTGCCCGCAGCTGCGTTTTGAACAGGTCGGTTTTGTCGAGGCAGATGCGGATGGCCCGATACCCCAGAAACGGATTGTCTTCCGCCGGAAGCTCGAAGTAATCCAGCTGCTTGTCGCCCCCGATGTCCAGCGTGCGGATGATGAGCGGCTTCGGATACAGCTTCTCGGCCACGGTGCGGTACACCTCGAACTGTTCGTCTTCCCGAGGCAGCCGGCTGCGGTCCATGTACAGAAACTCCGTCCGGAACAGGCCCACCCCGTTCGCCCCGCTCGCGAGCGCGACGTCCAGCTCCTTCAGCGAGCTGATATTGGCGCTCAGCTCCATCTCCTTGCCGTCCTGCGTCACCGGCTTGAAGCCGATGATGCCCTTCAGCTGCTGCTTCTTCTCACGCTGCAGAATCTGCTTGCCCGTATAATAATCGACGAGCGCCTGCTCCGGGTGGATGTGCACGATGCCGAGGCCGCCGTCGATGATCAGCATGTCGCCGGTCTGGATCGGCTCCTCCAGCTTCGATTCGATCCCGATGACGAGCGGCACGCCCAGCGCCCGCGCCATGATCGACGAGTGCGACGTCATGCTGCCGGCCAGCGTCGCGATGCCGAGCACGTGGTGCGGATTGAGGTGCGCCAGCTGCGACGGGGACAGCTCCTTCGCGATCAGGATGAACGGCTGCGTATCCGACGGCAGCGTGATTTCCGGCGCGCCAAGCAAATGCTTCAGCAGCCGGTTGCCCACGTCCTTGATGTCGAGCGCGCGTTCCTTCATATATTCGTCGTCGAGCAAGTCGAACATGGTGACGAAATGGTCGATCGCTTCCTTGACGGCCACTTCAGCCGCCTTGTACTGCCGCTGAATGATGCCCTGAATCTCGTTCATGAACACGGGATCGTCCAGTATGGCCAGGTGCGCGTCGAAAATATAGCTTTCTTCCGCGCCTACGACCTCGCGAAGCTCATCCTTCATCTGCTCGATTTCGACCTTGGACGTGCGAATCCCCTCGTACAGCCGGTCGAATTCCCGGGCAAGATCGCCCACGTCGATTTTTTGCTCGGGCAAATCCCACTCCCAGTTCGGAAGGACGAACGCTTTTCCGATCGCGATACCCGTTGAAGCTCCTATCCCTTGAATCACGCTGTTTCCCCTCCACCGCTTCTCTCTTTTAGAACGACCGACATGACGGAAGCCTGACCGCGCTTCACGCTCTTGAACGGCGCGAAGCTCCAGGAGCTGACGCGGTCCGAATTCGTGATAACCATCGGCGTAGCGAGCGATTTGCTGCCTTTGCGGATCTTCTGCATGTCGAAGGTAATCAGCAGCTGGCCTGGCTTGACTTGGTCGCCCTCTTTGACGACCGCCTTAAATCCGTGGCCCTTCAGCTGCGACGTATCGATGCCGATGTGCAGCAGCACATCGAGTCCTTCCGGCGTCCGGATCCCGATCGCGTGCATCGACGGGTAGACGTGGATGACTTTGCCCGGCACGGGCGAGACGAGCTCGCCCTTCTCCGGCATGAAGGCGACGCCGTCCCCGACGAGCTTGCCCGCGAAGATCGGATCGGGCACCTCGCTGAGCGGCATCATCCTGCCTTGCACCGGCGAGTTGAAGAGCACCCGCGAGATGTCGCGCCGGATCGCTTTGTCCATCTCTTCCCGAATTAGCTCCGAATACGTGCCGAACACGATCTGGACGTTGCCGCCGCCGAGCCGGATGACCCCCGCCGCGCCGAGATGCTTCAGCGCGTTGTTGTCGATCAGCCGGTCGCTCCCGACCTTCAGGCGCAGCCGGGTGATGCAGGCCTCCATCTGGACGATGTTCTCCTTTCCGCCGATCGCCTGCAGGATGAGCGGCGCCCGGTACGGGATGTCGCCCGCCCATTCATCGAGCTGCGAGCCTTCCTCCCGCCCCGGAGTCGGAATGCGGAACCGGCGGATCGCCCAGCGGAACATCACGTAATAGATCAGTCCGAAGAAGATGCCGATCGGGATGATCAGCCAGCCTCTCGTGGCCAAATGCTCGTTGATGAGATAGTCGATCGCCCCCGCCGAGAACGAAAAGCCGGTCCGGATGCCGAGCTCGTAAGTCAGCCACATCATGAAGCCGGACAGCAGCGCGTGCACGACGAACAGGTACGGTGCCACGAACAGAAACGCGAATTCGATCGGCTCCGTCACGCCCGTCAGGAAGGACGACAGCGCGGCCGTCAGGAACGTCCTGCGGATCTTCGGCTTCAAGTCCTCGCGCGCTTCGTGTATAATAGCGAACGCGATGGCCGGCAGCGCGAACATCATGGTCGGATAGAGTCCGGCCATGAAGCTGCCCGCCGTCGGGTCGCCCGCGAAGAAGCGCGGCAGGTCGCCGAAAACCATATGCCCGCCCGGCGTCTCGTACGCGCCGACCTGAAACCAGAACACGTGGCTGACCAGATGGTGCAAGCCAAAGACGACGAGGATCCGCAGCACGAAGCCGAAGAGGAATACCCCGAAGCCTCCGCCGGAATTGACGATGTCGCCCAGCTCCATCAAGGCGCTGTGGATCGACGGCGCGATCTCGACCATGATGATCGCCCACAGCGTCGAGAATGCGCTTACGATCAGCGGCACGAACCGCGGCCCTCCGAAAAACTGGATATATTCGGGCAGCTTGAGCGACTTGAACTTCTCGTTCAGGACGCTCGTCACGATGCCGATCAGGACGCCGGTAAACACGGTTGGCTCCAGCTCGTAATGGCTGGCGTTAATAATGCTTGTATAAATAAACATGCCCGCAATTGCCGCAAGCCCCGCCGTCAAGGCGTTGCTCGTCATGCCCATCGCGACGCCGAACGCGAACAAATACGGCAAATACGCGAAGAGCGTCTCGCCCGCGGTCTGCAAATGCGTATGCATGCTCGGCAGGCCCATCGACGCCCACGGCAGTGCGCTCAGCGCGAGAAATACAGCCGCTCCGGGCAGTACAATGGTCGGAAGCATCAAGGATCGGCCGAGCTGCTGCAAATGACCCATGATGTTCATGAATGTCCCCCTCTCTATGTACGGGATCGCGGCTTCGCAGTCGAATCCGCCGCGGATTCTACTTTGATCGTAAGGGTTTCCTGTCCCGTTGTCAAAAAGAAAACGGCGGACCGGAGGTCCGCCGTCTCGCCGTTTCGTTCAGCTGGCATGCCTAGGCTGTTTAGAAACGTTGCAGGTTGCTGTTCGTCATGCCCATGCCCGCTTGGCTGCCGCTTGCGGTATAGCCCGTGCGGGAAACAACCGGACCTTGGTTGGCGAAGCCGGCGTGCTGCAGAACCGGCGTGCTGCCCGCTTGGCTCGTGTAGCTCGTCGCGCCATAGCTGCCGGCATTGCTCATGCCGAAGCTTTGGCTTTGCGCGTTTTGCGCTTGGTAACCGCCGAAATGCGAGATGACCGGCTGCGATTGCTGCTGCACCGAGCTGCCTCCGAAGTGCGACAGCACCGGCTGCGACGTCGATTGGTTCATCTGGCGCGCCGCCTGATAAGGCTGCGACTGCTGCGCGTTCTGCGCTTGGTAGCCGCCGAAGGCCGAGATGACCGGCTGGGAGGTCGCCGCAAAAGAGCCGCGGCCTATCGCGGACTGCTGCTGCATGCCGGAAGAGGCTTGGTACGGCTGCGATTGCTGCTGCATGCTGGAGGAAGCTTGATACGGCTGCGATTGCTGCGCGTTTTGCGCTTGATAACCGCCGAAATGCGAGATGACCGGCTGCGATTGCTGCTGAACGGCACTGCCTCCGAAATGCGAAAGCACCGGCTGCGTGCTGCTCGTGTAGCGTTGTCCGGAGAACGAATTCATCGATGCTTGTTGGCCGTGACCGCTGTTCGCCGTGTACCCCAGGTGCGAAATCACCGGCCCCGTATTGGATTGGGCTGAAATGCTGCCAGGCTGGTTCGGAATGCCTTGGTAGTGGGATTGCACGAAGCCCGCCGGTTGATATTGGTTTTGCTGTCTCATTCCCGACGCGTTCATGCCGAAGCCCTGTTGCCCGAATTGATTCATCGTCGTGTCGTCCTCCTAGAATGCGTGGATTAGGCTCCGATTCCCTAGGCATCGCGGCCATGGTCATCAAAAAGCCTCCCTTATTGTTGGAGACGCGTCACGTTTTTATGTTTGTCAGCATATGGCTTTCCAGTACATGATCAAGATTTGGATTTGCCGTGCGGCAGAAGGATGGAATCCTCCACTTTGATGCAGCGGTCCATGATCACGTTCAACCCGCCCTGCCGCGCGATTTCGGCCGCTTCGTCGTTCACGACGCCGAGCTGCAGCCAGAGTGTCTTGGCGCCGGCCGCGACGGCTTCCTCGGCGATGGGCGGCGTGAACTCGCTGCGCCGGAACACGTCGACGATGTCGACCGGGAACGGGATGTCCTTCAGCGACGCGTATGCCTGCTCGCCGAGGATCGACTCCGCGCTCGGGTTGACCGGTACGATCCGGTAGCCCTTGGCTTGCATCGCTTGCGCGATCATATGGGAGGTTCGCTCCGGATTGTCCGATAAGCCCACGACCGCGATTGTGTCCGCTTCTTCTAATATACGCTTGATTTCATCCCGCGAAGGATTCGCGAACGCCATTAGCCTCATTCCTTTCGGTGGTTGAATGACCGGCTTCCCGTTCTAGCGTGCCTTACTTCGGTTCGGCCCATTCCACGTTGGCGCCGAGCGCCTTCATGTGGTCGAAGAAAATCGGATACGACTTGGCGACGTGGTGAGCGTCGCGAATCCGGATCGGCGCCTTGGCGCGAAGCCCGACGACGGTCAGCGCCATGATGACGCGGTGGTCGTAATGGGCGTTGATCTCGACGCCGCCTTCGACGCCTTCGGGACGGCCGTGCACGATGATCTCGCTGCGGCGCTCCTCGACATTGGCCCCCGCCTTGCGCAGCTCGTTCACATAATCGGTGATGCGGTCGCATTCCTTGAACCGAAGGTTCTCGACGTCGTAGAACCGAGACGTGCCTTCGGCGAACACGGCCGCCGCGACCATCGCCAGCACGGCGTCCGTCGCTTTGTCGCCGTCGAATTCGAGCGCCTTCAGCTTGCCGTTGCCCTGCACGTGCACGACGCCGTTATCGTGGGTCAGCGGCACCTCCATCGCGCGAAGCACGTCGACGATGGCGCGCTCGCCCTGCTTGCTGTTCTCAAGAAGCCGGTGCAGCTTCACGTCGGACTGCGTGACGGCAGCGGCCGCGAGCACGGCCGCGGAGCCCGGGTAATCGCCCTGCACGATGTACTCCTTCGCCGCGTACTTCTGCCCGCCCTTCACGCGGTAGCGCATCAGATCCTCGCTCGCTTCGATGACGATGCCCGCCTGCTCGAGCACCTCCAGCGTCTGGCCTACGACGACCTTCGACTTCAGGTCGTGCAGCACCTCGATCTCGCTGTCTTCCTGCAGCAGCGGCGTCAAGAAGAGTAACGCGCTCAGGAATTGCGAGCTGACGCTGCCGGATACTTGAATCTTGCCGCCCGTCGGCGCGCCGCCGCGAATCGTGATCGGCAGTTTGCCGGCGTTATGCTCTACGTCCACGCCGAGCTGTCCGAGCGCGTCGATCAAGTCGTCGTGCGGCCTTTTGCCGAGCGATTCCGGGTACCGGTTGACGAAGGTCACGTCCGGCGCCAGCGCCGCGATCGCCATCAGGAAGCGCAGTACCGCGCCGGCGTTGCCCACGTCCAGCTCCTTCACGTCCCGCGGACGCTTGCCGAAGCCTGTGATCGTGATCTTCCGGTCGTCTTCCTCGATGACCGCTCCCAAATCCCGGATGCACCGGCGCATGGCGTCGCTGTCCTCGCTGTGGGCCGGATAATGGATCGTGCTGGTACCTTCGGCCAGCGCTGCGGCCAGCAGATAGCGGGTCGTGTAGTTTTTCGAAGAAAGCGCCTGCAGTTCGCCTTGCAGTCTCGGCGTTGGCGTAACGAGAACGTCCATGGTTTACGTACTTCCCCTTTTTCTATGGAATGTTGGGTGGTTCAGACTAGGCTGATCGCTTGCGCGATTCGTTCCGCTACCTCGTCCACGGAGAGCGCCGTCGTATCGATTGTCAAGTGGGCGAACTCATAGGCGCCCCTCCGGTCCTCGAGCAGCTGGTACACGCGCTGGCGGACATCGCCCCGCAGCAGCGGCCGGTCGGGGTCCTGGCTGACGCGCGCGATCACGTGCTCCGGATCCGCGGTCAGCGCCACGACGAATCCGCGCTGCAGCATCAGCTCGCGGTTGGCCGGGGACAGCACCGCGCCGCCGCCCGTCGCGACGACGAGCGTGTCGTCCCGGCCGAGTACGGCGCGCAGCGCCTCCGTCTCCGCGGCCCGGAATTCGCCCTCGCCCCGTCCCGCGAAGATCGCAGCGATCTCTTCCCCTTCGCGCTTCACGATCTCGGCGTCGACGTCGCATGCCCCGCAGGCCATCAGCTCCGCCAGCCGGCGGCTTACAGCCGACTTGCCCGTGCCCATGAAGCCGACGAGCACCACATGCCGCGGCGGCTTGCTCTCGCTCATCGCCGGCACCTTCCCTTCGCATCAATTTACACGATAAACATGTTCCATGATTATAGCATTTTTAGAGTTGCGGGGGTATAAAAAACTTGTTTCTACCGTAGAGTTGTTAATACGTGCTACCATCCGAAAAAGGAGTGATTCCATGGCTTCTTTGCCAGAGCCGCTATCCGCCCGGTACAGGGTCGACCGGTTGAACAACCCGGATTATCCGCTTTCACGCGACGACGTCGTCTGGACGCTGGCCTTCGTCAAAAAGAAAATGGCTGACGAAGCGCCCGACTTGGTCGGTCTTCCTCAGCCACTGTTATTGCGGAAATTTCAAAGCTTCGCCGAAGCGTCGCTCATGCTCCTCAAGCAGCGCGGCGGATGCGGCCACGAAACCGACCGCCTCCGGAGCTGCCTGCAAGAATTGATTGCGGATCTTACGATTGAATCCAATTGAAGTGGAACGTGCCTTCCTTGTCCACGCGCTTGAACGTGTGGGCGCCGAAGTAGTCGCGCTGCGCCTGCAGCAGGTTGGCCGGCAGACGCTCCGTGCGGTAGCTGTCGTAGTACGCCAGCGCGCTCGCGAACGCCGGAACCGGAATGCCCTGCGTCACGGCCGTCGCAACGACTTCGCGCCATGCACCCTGGTAGGATTCGACGATGTCCTTGAAATACTCGTCGAGCAGCAGGTTGGTCAGACCCGGGTTGCGGTCATACGCGTCCTTGATGTTCTGCAGGAAACCGGCACGGATGATGCAGCCGCCGCGGAAAATCATCGCGATGTCGCCGTAGCGCAGATTCCAACCGTATTCGTCGGACGCGGCGCGCATTTGGGCGAAGCCTTGCGCGTAGGAGCAGATTTTGCTCGCGAACAGCGCCTTGCGGACCGCTTCGATGAAGGCGTTCTTATCGCCTTGGAACGGACCGGCCTGCGGTCCCTTAAGCAGCTTGCTCGCCGCGACGCGCTCTTCCTTGCGGGCGGACAGAAAGCGCGAGAAGACGGACTCCGTGATGATGGACAGCGGCACGCCGAGATCGAGCGCGCTTTGGCTTGTCCATTTGCCGGTGCCCTTCTGGCCCGCGGAGTCCAGGATCACGTCGACCATCGGCTTGTTCGTGTCCGGGTCGTACTTCGAGAAGATGTCGGCCGTGATCTCGATCAGATAGCTGTCGAGTTCGCCCTTGTTCCATTCTTCGAAAATCGACTGCAGCTCTTCCGTACTAACGCCGAGCACGCGGTTCAGCAGGTCGTACGCTTCGCAGATGAGCTGCATGTCGCCGTATTCGATGCCGTTGTGGACCATCTTGACGTAATGGCCCGCGCCGTCCGGCCCGATGTACGTGCAGCATGGGTCGCCGTTCACCTTCGCGGAGATCGCCGTCAGGATCGGTTCGACCAGCTTGTACGCGGATTCCTGGCCGCCCGGCATGATGGACGGCCCCTTGAGCGCGCCTTCTTCGCCGCCGGACACGCCCGTGCCGATGAAGCGGATACCCTTGGCCTCGAGGGCCTTGTTGCGGCGGACCGTATCCGGGAAGTAGGCGTTGCCGCCGTCGATGATGATGTCGCCTTGGTCAAGCAGCGGCACGAGCGCGTCGATCGTCGCGTCCGTGCCCGCGCCGGCCTGTACCATGATCAGGATTTTGCGCGGGACTTCGAGGGATTGCACGAATTCTTCGATGGTGTATGTACCGACGAGGTTTTTGCCTGCCGCTTCTTTCATGAGGTCGTCCGTCTTCTCGCGGGAGCGGTTGAACACGGATACCGTGAAGCCCCGGCTCTCGATATTCATGGCAAGATTTTTGCCCATGACGGCAAGTCCGACGACACCGATTTGCTGTTTCGACATTTGAACGATTCCACACCTTTACTCTGTGATAGGGTTAAAGCAACGCGGCGCGCCGCCAGGCCCACCACGCATACAACACCCCTAGTTTACTCTTTTTGACCGCTAATGAAAACCATGACGCCCAACATTTTGCCGTTGACGGCCGCGGTATAACGGAGAAACCCAAACAAAATAAACCCCCGGCGCGCGTTCGGCCGGGAGTCTATTTCGCGTGCGCGCGTTCGGTCTTCCTAAAGCTCAAGCTGTATCATCTCGGTTCTCAGGGATTGCAGCCGTTCCCTGGACTGCGCCATATCGGTCTCCCGCCCTTCCGTAATCGCTTCGTGGAGGACGGACAATTCGTAATCGAGCTCGAACCGGAGAACGGAGGCCCGTTCCTCCGCACGCTTCGACTGAAACGCCTGAATCACTTCTTCGACGGTAACGAACGGTTTCTTCTGATAAATGATCCGATGTTCCATGCCGGACACCTCCACAAGTCGTATGATTTCGCCAAACATGATGCTCTCGATGACGATTTGCCGGTCCTTGAACCGTTTGACCACCGCGTGGCCGCGGGAATCGTTGATCAGCTTCTCGAGCAGATCCGAGAGCTTCTCGTCCCTGATCAAATAATCGCCGACGATCTTGTAACGGTTGCGCATCCGTTGAAACCGAAGCTTAACCAGCTTGCGGCCGCTTCGCACGGAGATGAGAAAATAAACGTCCGTTTCGCTCCAATAGAGCGAGTACCCTTCCTGGATCAGATCCCGAATGAGATTCTGGATTTGCCGGCGGTCGAAGCGCAGCTCCAGGTTGCAATACTCGACTTCATGGCTCTTGTTCATCGGCAAGCCCTCCCCTCGTATGGATTCATTGACGAAATGTTCTGAATATTCTCTCATATCATTATCTTATACTCCATCTTATGTTCTGGCAACTTGGATTATTGACTATTTTTAGACGCGCCGCCCCGAATGGGACAACAAATTTATTGCGCGCCAAAAAGCCGTTTCCCGCCCGGCTCCCGGACGAAAAACGGCTCTTCCGCGTTCGATCGCGCCGCGCGCAGCGCGTCAGACGAACCACGTATTCAATATGATCCCGAACACGGCGCCGCTGACGACCGCGCCGATGAAGCTGAACCAGCCTTGCCGGTACTTGAGCTGAAACATTTTCAATACCCCGAGGCTGAGCAGGCCGAAAAACAACAAGATGAAGATCGCACCCGTAATGAACAAGGCGGCCGAGATTTGGCTGACATCCACCAGCGTCACGGAAAACACTCCCTATGCAAGTTCCTTTACCTGCATTATAAGGAAAGAACCCGCCGTCCGCCAGCGGACGCGCCGATGAAGTTCGGCCGAAATGGTGACAGATATGTGACGTTTCCCGCTTACGGCCCTTGAATCGTCGCGATATGGGACCGCTTGCTCGGCGGCCGCTTCCGCAGCTTCACCTTTAGTACCGCGCCGTCGTATTCCGCCTGGCAGCTGCGCGGCAGCACCAGCTTCGGCAGGCGGATCGTCTCGGACTCGCCGCCCGGCAGGCCGCTCAGCCTCAGCCGGTCCTCCTTGGCCGTCAGCCGGAGCTCCGACAGGTCCGCCGCTTCCCCGAGCGGATACGTGACGACCACGAACCGCTTCGTCTCGGCCACGTTCGCGTTCGACGTCTGGAATGCCGTCGAAGCCGCCGGGATCGCTTTGTTCATCATATTGCGGACGTAATTCTCGATCCATTCCGACTGCCGGAACACATCAAACCCTTTAGGCAGCTGCTGCTTCTCCATCCACTGCTCCAGTTCCTCCCAATCGAGCGCCATCGCGGCTCCCCCCGCTTCCGTTCTTCTTCCTACCACTGTATGCATCCGCCCACGGTTCCGCCACAGGAGGAGATGGCCGCGCAAGTCACGTCTGGGCGTTTGCCGCATAGGATGTAGCAACGATGCTGCAATCCCAGATAAGGAGTGAGGCACCATGCCAGCCATCGTCGGCTTCGTCAAAGTCATCAGCGTCGGTTCGAGCGCCATCGTGCAGTTCGGCGACTCCGTCCAGCTCTCCCCGGCGAGTTCCTCCAAGACGTACGCGGGATCCGGCTCCTTCCTGACCGGCAGCCTGACGAATTCCAATAACGCCGTCAGCGCTACGAACACGAACGATCCGGACATTCAGGACAACACGGAAAACAACCTCGCCAACGGAGTCAACGTCTGATGAATCTGACCGTTCATCAAACCATCACCATCCATCAGCTTCGCGTGAACAGCGTGACGAATTCGTCCGTCCTGCAAGTCGGGACGGCGGGTTCCATCGCGTCGAACGCCCAAATGTACAATACGGGAGGATTCACGGGACCGGCTCCCCAATTGGAGGAGAATCCGGTCAACTTCGTGCCGCTGCCGAATCCGAATTAGTGCCGGAGGTGCCCGCATATGCAGAACGATCCGAATAGAACGCCGTCTCCATGGCAAATGGTCATGGCGCTCAATCAATATGTTCAGCAGCTGCAGGGCCAGGTGAACGAGCAGCAGGCGGTCATCGGCAGACTGTGCCGGCAGCTCGACGACCTGAACGAACGGATGAACGCCGCGGAAAACAAACCGTATTATCATGTCGATACGATTCAATACCACTTCGACCAGCTGAAGGTCGAGAAACTGAGCGGCACGCTCAACATCGGCATGTCGGCGCCGAGCGAAGAGCAAGTGAAGGAAATCGGCCAGCTGGTTATGCCGGGACCGGGCAAGCTCGTCGTGAACGAGCCCAAGGAAGATCCGCTATCCGGCATGGATCCGCAGGCGACCCAAACGCCGCATCAATATCCGTCCCCGACGGCAAACGGGCTGCCGGCGTTCGTCACGCCCCCGCCGCCGTACCCGGATATCCGCCGCGCCATCGATTGCTACCTGGACCAGGAAGCACCGCTCAAGCTGCAGTCGATCGAAGTCCAGGCGGGCATCGCCTTGGACCCGTACCACCGCAAGCTGGTGATCGAAGATATCCGCAAGCAGATGAGCCCGCGCATCCAATTCTATATCCAGACCCTGACGCGCAAGGCGGAAGAGGAACAGAAGAAGGGAACGCCGGGCGAGGGGCAGGAACCGGCCATCGAAGCGGACGTCATCCGCAAGACGGAGCGCGATATCGATCTGGCCCTGCAAAACTACGTCAGCCGTTTGGCGCCGTAAGCCATCGGCGAAGGTAAGGAGAGAACGTTCATGCAGCTTAACGTCGTCAATCACGTGCTCGCGGTCGGCAGTATCCAATTGACCGCCGTCGCGAGCGCCTCCGTCCTGCAAATCGGGGACACGGAGACGATCTCGCTCGTCTCGATGTTCGATACGCCGCCGGAATCGGTTATCGTCGGGCCGTTCGCGCCGCTCCTGGAGCCGGAAGGCGCCGAGGAGGCCGAAGGCGAAGGCGCGCTGGAGCAGGAGGCGGAGGAACGCCTGACGCGCAGCAAGCTCGGAGATGTCCGATGAATCGCGGCGAGCGGCAGGTCCGCCGGCCCGGGAAGCTGCCGTTCGCGGACGTTCTGGGCGTGCCGGACGGTGAACATGCGGACTACCCTGTCCGCGTGTCAGAGGTCGGAGGCGTCTACGTGAACAGCATCAGCACCGCGTCCATCATACAGTTCGGGGACCGCGCGAACGTGAATGCCAAGCTCCGCGGCGTCGCCGTGCAGCGGGAATCGGACCATCTGTCCTCGAACCGGGTCTATTTCGAATCCTATACTATTTTCAGCCGGCCCGTACCGCCGGTCTCGCCGTTTCTGGCCGAGGCCGCGAAGGACCCCGTCCAGGTCCGGACGGTCAACCGCGACCCGCGCATCGGCGTCGGCTGCATCGAGATCATCGCCGTCAGCAGCTCCGCGACGGTACTCACGGGCAATGGGGTGAACATGCGGGCCGAATCGCGCATCTCCAACATCCGCCAATACGCGAAGCCGGCCTTGATCCGCTGGGCGGAACCGGGCGAATGCGCCCCCATGGCACCCTATGCGCTCATCGGGCGGACATCCGAATAGGCGAATGCATAATTATGAATGTACCCCGGTCAAACGTCCAATCTTTGCCGACACGCCATCATATATTACCAATGTGATCTGAACCATCACAAATCAAACCACTCAGGAGGTATGAACAGTGGGATACATGACTGGTGTAGGCGGAGTAGGTTGCGGCCCGGTATTCGGAACGGCAATCGGCGTAATCCTGGTCCTCTATATTTTGCTCGTAATCGTTCTTCGCGGTGTATTCTTCTAAGCTGCTTGCTAACCGCCACCGATCCCCGGAACGGTCCTGCCCCTGGCAGGGCCGTTTGCCATTTGGAGCGGATGGACGAGCGGGCAAAGAAGGCCTCCGGCAAATGCCGGAGGCCTGGCCGGCAGTCGGAGGCTTCGTGCGTCGTCCCGGAATCCGGCATCCCTGCGATCTCGAACCGCCGGCTGACGAACGGCTTCCGGAGCTTCTCTTCCCGCTCCTAGCGGTGCGCTGCGTCAAGCGGGACTCGCGTGCGGTCTTCAGGCACGCGCCGACGCTTCCGCCCGCAGCCGCGCGATCAGCTCCGCCGTCGTCATCGCGACGGCCTCGCCTTCGCCTCTGCGCCGGACGGATACGGTGCCGCCCGCACGCTCCGCCTCGCCGAGCACCAGCGTGTACGGCACTTTCGCAAGCTGCGCCTCGCGGACCTTGTATCCCAGCTTCTCCTGCCGCAGGTCCGCCTCCGCCCGCAGTCCCGCTTCCTCCAGCGCCTCCCGAAGCGCCAGCGCCAATTCCCCGTCCGCCTCGGACACCGGAATGACCGCCGCCTGCACGGGCGCGAGCCAGAGCGGAAAGGCTCCGGCGTAATGCTCCGTCAGGATGCCGACGAAGCGGTCGAGCGAGCCGAACACCGCCCGGTGAATGAGCACCGGCCGATGCTTCCCGCCGTCTTCGCCGATGTACGAGAGGTCGAATTTTTCCGGCATTTGAAAATCGAGCTGCACCGTCGCGCACTGCCAGCTCCGGCCGAGCGCGTCGCTGATGTGAAAGTCGATCTTCGGTCCGTAGAAGGCGCCGTCCCCCGGGTTCAGCCGGTAGTCGTCGCCTCGGCGCCGCAGCGACTGCTCGAGCGCCTGTTCCGCCCGTTCCCACAGCTCCGCCGATCCCATGGCGCTCTCCGGCTTCGTCGACAGCTCGATCCGGTACGAGAAGCCGAAGGCCGCGTACATCTCGCCGATCAGCGCCAGGATGCTGTCGATCTCCCGCTCGAGCTGGTCGGGCCGGACGAACAGATGCGCGTCGTCCTGGCAGAACGTGCGCACGCGCATCATCCCGTTCAGCCCGCCGGAATATTCGTGGCGGTGCACTTGGCCGAACTCCGCGTAGCGGATCGGCAGCTCGCGGTACGAACGCCGCCGGCTGCCGTACAACAGGATATGGCCCGGGCAGTTCATCGGCTTCAGCGCGTATTCCGCATCGTCCACCTTCGCGAAATAAATGTTGTCCTTATAATGGTCCCAATGGCCGGATTGCTCCCAGAGCCGCCGGTTCATCATGAGGGGCGTGCGGACCTCCTCGTAGCCCCGCTTCCGCCAGAACGACCGCGAGAAAGTTTCCAGCGCCGTCCGGATGGCCATGCCCTTCGGCAGATAGAACGGCATCCCGGGCGCTTCCTCGGAAAACAGGAAGAGCTCGAGCTCCCGGCCGAGCTTGCGATGGTCGCGCTTTTTCGCTTCCTCGAGCAGCGCCAGATGGCGGTCTAGGCGCGATTTCTTCAGAAACGCCGCGCCGTGCACGCGCTGGAGGACCGCCCCGTCCGCGGCGCCCCGCCAATAAGCGCCCGAGACGCCGAGCAGCTTGAACGCCTTGATGCGGCCCGTCGACGGCAGCAGCGGACCGTCGCACAGGCCCGCGAATTCGCCCAGCTCGTAAATCGCGGCGTCCGCGTCTTCCGGAAGCTCGCGAAGCCGCTCCAGCAGAAACGGCTCGCCGCGGCGCTCGAACGATGCAATCGCCTCGTCCCGGCCGAGCGGCCGCCGGACGATGGGCAGATTCTCGCGCGCGATCGCGTCCATCTCCTTCTCGACGGCGCGCAGGATAGCGGGCGTCAGCGGCTCGTCGGCCTGCACGTCGCAGCGGAAGCCGTCTTCCGTCTCGCGGCATTCGCCGAGCCGGACCTTATCCGCGCCGAGCACCCGCTTGACGGCCTGCGCGGCTAGCATCGCCGCGCTCCGGCGGTAAATCGCCAGTCCCGCCTCGCTGTCGAGCGGGACGAATTCGAGCGCGCAGTCGCCGAGCAGCGCGTGACTCAAATCGACCAGCCGCCCGTTGACGCGAGCGGCGGCGGCGCTCTTGCGCAGCGACGGACCGATGTCGTCCGCGAGGGTCGCGGCCGCGATTCCTTTCCCGCAGCTTCGTTCCGAGCCGTCCGCCAGTTTCACGATCATCTTCTGTTCCATGAGCCTTCTTCCTCCGTTCGGTTGATGGTCGGCCGAAACGCGAGTCCCTCCCAGGCGAAGGGGCCGTTTCAAACCGCGTGAACGCAAAAAAAACGCAGCTCGCCCGGAAAGGGACGAGTGCGTTCGGCTCGTGGTTCCACCCTGATTCGACCTTGCCCCGCGCCGCTCGCGCTGGTGAAAACAAGGTCCTTATTGGCATCCGGTAACGGGGATGATCCGGTTCCGTTTACAGCCGCGACACCGAGTCGGCAGGTTCAACGTGACGGCTGCAAAGTGGTAATTCGCACCGCGGGACGGAAGGGATTCGCAGCAATCATCCCTCTCTCTGGGCAGCCCGCCGGTGGGAACCATGTCTTTGGTTCTCGCCGGGTATGAAGCTTTGGTTCCCTATTATAAGGAGGTCGTGGCGAAAGCGCAAGAGGGCCGGCGCCTATTTTCGGCTGGCCGGGCGCTGCATCTGCACGCAGGCGGACACGCTATTCCGCCGCCGCGCCGCTGTCCGCCCCTTCGCCCGCCTTCGCAAGCGCGTCGTACTTCTCCGCATAGCGGGTCACCGTCTGCACGTACGTCGCGTGCGACCACGTCAGCGGCGCGACCGACAGCGGGCTGCCGTCGTTCGGATGCAGCTGCTCGGGCAGCGCCCCGCTGGCCAGCGCCGTCTCGACGACCCACTCCAGCGTCTCCCGCGGCGCGGCCAGGTCGGCCAACGACTGCGCCGACTCGATCTCGAAATTCGCGACCCACAGCGTGCAGATGACCCACGGGTTGCCGGGCACGTTCTCGATATCGCCCGACTGCTGGAAGTAGTAGTCGTTCGTGTACCGCGCCACGCCGCCGACGCGGGTCTTGACCGTCAACCCGTCGCGGATCGCGCGCATCGTGCTGACGACGCGCTCGTCTTCGACCGGGAGGACGCCGAATTCCCAGATGCCGAACAGGCTGCTTTCGAGCGTCATGTCCTTCACCCAGCGATTGTCCTTCTGGATCAAGCCCCGGGCGAAGCGTCCCGCCTCTTCGTCCCACAGATGCGTCAGGATGCCCTGCTTGATGCCCTCGGCGGTGTTGCGGAGATGATCGCTCCGCTCGTAATCGCCGAACAGCTCCGTGAAGAACGCCGCCGCCATCAGGCCCCCGTAGACGGAAGACGCCGTGTACGTCCAGATGCCGTAACGTTCCTCCCACAGGTCGTAGCTCGGCTTCGGCAGGGAGAGCGCGTGCTCGATGTACTGGCTCAGAAACAGCGCGCCCTTGCGGATGAGATTGTTATAGAGCGCCTGCGGCAGCTCGATGACCTGGTTGCGCGTGTAATCCTTCCAGAGCGCGAACAGCACGAGCGCGGTTTCGTCCTCCTGAATCGGCAGGCGCCGGCTGCCCTGAACGATGTACGGATGCCAGCTGGAGCCGACCGTGCCGTCCGGGTTGTACTTATGGAACAGATAGCCGTCCGGCGACAGCGCCTGCGCGCAGAAGTGGAAGAACGGCGCGATGACGCTCTGGAAGCCGGCGGCCGACATGGCGTCCGCGATCAGCGCGCCGTCCCGCGGCCACATGTAGCTGTAATGGTCGCGGTTGTACTGCAAAATATCGGTGTCGTTCGCGGCGATGATCGCGCCGCGCTCGTCGGTCTGCGTCCGGACGATCAGCAGGCTGAGGCGGTATAGATTAATGACCTCCGCCGGCAGGTCGCCGAGGTTCTGCTTCGCCCGCTGCAGCCAATGATTCCAGTAAATGACGATCCGGCTGAGCAGCTTCTCCGGATGGCTGTCCTGGACGTACTGGTTGAGCGACTTGACCTCTTCGAGGTTTTTGCCGATCGACATCCAGTAATAGACCGTCTGGTCGCCTCCCGGCGGCACGACGGTACGGAAGCTGATCGTGCTGTCGACCGAGCCCTGCGCGATGGAATTGCCCATCAGGTTGCCGTCCTCGGCGTCGCGCCATGTGCCCTCCGCGGATTGGAACCGCTTGATGCCCGTCGTGTACTGCATCATGCCGCCTTCGTCGGAGAAACCGTTGAACATGAAGTACGAGGAGCGCTTGTAATGAAAGAGCGTATGGTTCTCGGGATAATACGCCGCCGTATCGCCGACCTCTGAGCCGTCGATCATCAGGTCGTGGTGGAAGAACAGCCGGCACTCCCGCGCCTCCGTCCCCAGGTTGCGGACGAGGATGCGCTTGATGTAAATGCTCTCGCGCTGGTGGATGCCGTCGTTCATGTGCAGCTCGATGCCGAGCCGGTCGTTGCGGGCGATGACGTTCGTGACGAGCGAATCCGCCACGTACGACAGCTTGAACTGCCATTCCGGATCCTCCAGCCACGAGAACTGGCCGCCGGCCCACAGCCCGAGCCGGCAATATTGGCCGCCGACGTGGTTCAGCTGCCCCACGAACGGATAGTAAATATCCCGTATGTAGCAGTTGCGGTCCAGATTCATCAATATTTTGCCGTTCCCGATTACGAGGTGACGGGCCATGCGGCACGCTCCTCTCGCTGCGGAACGATCGCCGCGTAGAGCACCAGATATGCCTTCGCCGAACGGGTCCAGCTATAATCGTCCTTCGCGCCGTTCGTCACGATGCGCTGCCACGTCTCCGGATCGCGGTACAGCCGGATGGCCCGCCGGACCGTATAGAGCAGGTCGTGCGCGTTGTAGTTCGTGAAGCTGAAGCCGTTGCCTTCGCCGGTGTATTCGTTGTACGAGCGGACCGTATCCCGCAGGCCGCCCGTTTCCCGCACGATCGGCACGGACTTGTAGCGCAGCGCGAGCAGCTGGCTCAGCCCGCACGGCTCGAACTGCGACGGCATCAGATACAGGTCGCTGCCCGCGTAGATGCGGCGGGCCAGCCCGTCGTTGAAGCCGAACCAGGTCGCCACCTGGCCGGGACGGTTCGCTTCCGCGCGGCGGAACATCTGCTCGTAGTGCCAGTCGCCGGAGCCGAGCACGACGAGCTGGACGTCCTCCGACAGGATCTGCTCCAGCACCGCCTCGATCAGATCGAGGCCCTTCTGGCTGACCAGCCGCGAGACGATGCCGATGAGCGGCGTATCCTCGGACTCCGTCAAGCCGAGCTCGCGCTGAAGCGCCAGCTTGTTCTTGCGTTTGCGCAGCAGCGAGCCGCGGTACGGCACGGCCAGCGCGGGATCGTTCATCGGATCGAACAGGCTCGTGTCGATGCCGTTTACGATGCCGCTCAGGTCGCCCGCGCGCCAGCGCAGGAGGCCGTCGAGCTTCTCGCCGTAATATTCCGTCTGAATCTCCTGCGCGTAGGACGGGCTGACCGTCGTCAGCTTGTCGGCGTACCGCAGGCCGCCGAGCATGCAGTTGCCCGCCCCGTAGAAATCGATGCCCTCCGAGCCGAACAGCTCCTCGCCCGAGCCCAGCAGATCCATCAGCAGCTGGCGCCCGAAGACGCCCTGGTAACGCAAATTATGAATGGTATAGACCGACTTCATGTCGCGGGTGCCCGGCTCGTACCGGTAGCGCGTCTTCAGCAGGAACGGAATCAGGCCGGTCTGCCAGTCATGGCAGTGGATGATATCGGGCACGAAATCGGAATGGAACAGCGATTCGACGACGGCGTGGCAGAAGAAGACGAACCGCTCCGCGTCGTCGTCGTAGCCGTACAAGCCGCTCCGCTTGAAGTACTGCTCGTTGTCGATCAAATAGTAGACGACGCCGTCAAGCTCGGCCTTGAGCAGGCCGCAGTACTGGCTCCGCCAGCCCAAGCGTACCTGGAACGCCGCGACGGGTTCGAACTTCTCCGCCAGCTCATGCGGAATCGTCCCGTACTTGGGCAGGATGACGCGGACGTCGGCCCCCTTCTCGCGGAGCGCTTTCGGCAGCGCGCCCGCCACGTCGGCGAGGCCGCCCGTTTTGACAAGCGGCACCGCTTCGGAAGCAGCAAATAGGATTTTCATCGCTTCTTTCACCTCGAATGCGGCCTTGGTTTCGCCCAAGCAGCCGTTTATTGCGGAGTCGGATCAGATGACTCTCCGTTTCATCGCGATGAACGGCGACGCTTCCGCGCCGTACAGCTCGCGGCTGCGCCCCACTGTCACATCTTTGTCCAGAATGACGTGGTTGACGGAACCGTTCTCGCCGATGACGCCGTTCTGCATGACGATGCTGTTGCGCACGACCGCCCCTTTACGGACGTGGACGCCCCGGAACAAAATGCTGTTGATGACCGTGCCTTCGATGATGCAGCCGTTCGCGACAAGCGAATTGATCGCCTTCGCTCCTTCCGCGTAGCGCGCCGGCGGTTCGTCCTTGACCTTCGTGAAGACCGGACCCGGCTCGTAGAACAGACTCTTCCATACTTCCGGCCGCAGCAGCTGCATGCTGTTCTGGTAGTAGCTGTTCAGCGTGTTGACGACGCCGAGGTAGCCTTCGAACGCGTAGCATTGGATGTGCAGCTTGTCGACGCGGGACATGATCGCGTGGCGGACCAGATGGTCCTGGCCCTGGGCCAGCGACGTGTCGACCAGCTCGAGCAGCAGCTCCTTGCGCATCAGGTACATCTCCATCGAGACGAGGTCGCTCTCGAGCCGGCCGAAATGATCCTGCATGGCCGTGACGCGTCCCCGCTCGTCGACCTGCACCTTGCGCGCCCGGCCGCCGAACAGCTCCGTCTGCTCCTTGCAGATGACGGTAATGTCGGCGCCGCTCGCCTTATGCGAAGCCAGCACCCCTTCGAAATCGAGGTTGCAGATCATGTGGCTGCGCGTGATGAGCACGTATTCGTGCGTGCTGCGCGCGAAGAAATCGCGGTGCTGGTAGAAATGGTAGAGATCGCCCCGCCGCACCTCGTTGACGTCGTCCGTCACCGGCGGCATGATGAACAATCCGCTCTGGCGGTGATGCAGGTCCCAATGCTTGCCGGAGCCGAGATGGTCCATCAGCGAACGGTATTTCGTCTGCGCGAAGACGCCGACCTTGTTGATGCCGGAATTGACCATGCTCGACAGCGCGAAGTCGATCAGCCGGAAGCGTGCCCCGAACGGCACCGTGGCCAGGCAGCGGCTAGCGGTCAGCGTTTCCATCTCGTCCGATTCGTGAATGAGGTTGATGACGCCCAGAATCGCGGAGTTCATGTGTGCTCTACCTCCTGCAGTGTATGGTTGGCGGCGACGTACTCGTCGCTGGCGATGACGGTGACGCTCTCGCCGTCCGGGCTGCCGATGACGGCCCCGTCCGCGATGATCGCGCCTTCCCCGATGATGGATTTATAAATGCGGGCGCCTTTGCCGATCTTGACGTTCGGCATAACGACGGATTCGCGGATCTCGCTGCCGACGGCGCACTGCACGCCGTGGAACAGCACGGAGCGCTGGACGAGGCCTTCGACGAAGCACCCTTCCGTTACGAGGGAGTCGGCGATTTCGGCCGTCGCCGCCGCGTAATGCGCAGGACGGTTCGGATTGACGGAATAGATCCGCCAGTCGCGGTCGTGCAGATCGAGCGCCGGCTGCTCGGACAATAGGTCCATGTTCGCTTCCCACAGGCTCTCGAGCGTGCCGACATCCTTCCAATAGCCGCCGAACGTATACGATTGCAGACGCACGCCGTCGTGCAGCATGGCCGGGATGATGTCCTTGCCGAAGTCGTTGCCGGAATGCTTGTTCGCTTCGTCGCGGATCAGATACTGCTGCAGCACCGGCCAGGAAAAAATATAAACGCCCATTGACGCCAGATTGCTCGTCGGCACCTTCGGCTTCTCTTCGAAATTGACGATCGCGCCGTCGTCGTCCACGTGCATGATGCCGAAGCGGCTCGCTTCCTTCCAGGCGACCTCGATGCAGGCGATCGTCACGTCGGCGCCCTTCTCTTCGTGCTCGCGCAGCATGAGGTCGTAATCCATCTTATAGATGTGATCGCCGGAAATGACGAGCACGTAATCCGGATCGTAGCGGTCGATGAAGCCCATGTTCTGGTAAATGGCGTTCGCCGTGCCCTTGTACCACATGCCGCCCTTCGACTTGACGTACGGCGGGAGAATCGCCATGCCGCCGTCGCGGCGGTCCAATCCCCACGGACTGCCGATGCCCAGGTACGTATTGAGCACGAGCGGCTGGTACTGCGTCAGCACCCCGATCGTGTCGATGCCCGAATGCGCGCAGTTGCTTAACGTGAAATCGATGATGCGGTATTTCCCGCCGAAATGAACCGCGGGTTTGGCCAGATCTTTCGTCAGCACGCCGAGACGCTTGCCCTCTCCCCCGGCTAGCAGCATGGCGATCATTCTTTTTCTGCCCATGGACACCTTCTCCTTCTCGGCTGTCAGCTGCCCGCTGCAGCGCAAATTATGCCTTACGTCCTTCCATGCAAAGCGGAAAAGCGTTCGCTGCGGCCATGTTCCCCTGGGGCAAACACGAACAATTGAAACGAAAGCGGCGGAAGATCGAGCAGCAGGCTGCACGGCCTTCCATGCCAGGCTGTCTTGGAGCTGTATAGGACTTCCGGCGCGTGCGCCAAGGCACCGCCGAAAGCTGCCGCCTCACTGTGCAAAGCCGCCCGATAAGGACCGGGCTCCGGAACGCCGATGCGGAATTCGGGGTAGTGGTTGGACGAGAAGTTGCAGACGACGACCGAGAAGTCGTCCGCCGCGTGCCCGCGCCGCATGAACACGATGACGCTCTGGGCGGCGTTGTGGACGTCGATCCACTCGAAGCCGCCGGGATCGCAGTCCCGCTCCCACAGCGAAGGCTCCTCGCCGTAGGCCCGGTTCAGCGCCTTGACGTAGGCGTGCATGGCCGCGTGCTTCGGGTACAGCAGCAGCTTCCAGTCGAGCGCCTCATCGTACTTCCATTCGTCGAACTGGCCGTATTCGCCGCCCATGAAGAGCAGCTTCTTGCCGGGATGCGTCATCCAATACCCGTAGAACAGCCGCAGCTGCGCGAAGCGCTGGTCGTACGGGCCGGACATTTTGTTGAGCAGCGACCGTTTGCCGTGCACGACTTCGTCGTGGGACAGCGGCAGCACGTAATTTTCTGAGAATGCGTAGAGCAGTGAGAAGGTGATCAAATTGTGGTGGCGCATCCGGTCGTGCGGATCGAGCGCCATATAGCGGAGCATGTCGTTCATCCAGCCCATGTTCCACTTGAAATTGAAGCCGAGTCCGCCCATGTACGTCGGGGACGTGACGGCCGGCCAGGAAGAGGAATCCTCCGCGATCATGAGCGCGTCGGGATAGTAGCGAAACACCGTTTCGTTAAGCCGCTTCAGGAAGCGGATGGCGTCGATGTTCTCGTTGCCGCCGAAGGCGTTGAACGTGAACATTTCGGGGGGTTTGTCGAAGTGAAGGTCGATCATGCTGGCGACGGCGTCCACGCGAAGGCCGTCGATATGGTAAACGTCCATCCAGAAGATGGCGTTCGAAATCAGGAAGCTCTGGACTTCCGTCCGGCCGAAATCGAAGGCCAGCGTGCCCCACAGCGGCTTCTCGGCCCGCTTCGCGTCCGCGCCCTCGTAGATCGGCGTGCCGTCGAACAGGCGAAGCCCGTGATCGTCCTTGCAGAAATGGCCGGGCACCCAATCCAGGATCACGCCGATGCCTTTCTGATGGCACTTGTCGATCAGGTACATGAGCTGCTTCGGCGTGCCGAACCGGCTCGTGGCGGAATAGTAGCCGATGACCTGGTAGCCCCAGGACATGTCGAGGGGATGCTCGGTAACCGGAAGCAGCTCGATATGCGTGTAGCCCGTTTCGGCCACGTAGTCGACAAGTTCGTCCGCGATCTCCTCGTACGTCCAGAACTGCTCCTTGCCCCAGCTGCGCCAGGAAGACAAATGAACCTCGTACACGAGCATCGCTTCGTGGTAGGGACTAACCTCCTGCTTGCGCTTCTGCCAGTCGGCGTCCTTCCACGCGTAATCGAACACCTCGGTTACGACCGACGCGGTGTTCGGCCGCAGCTCGGCCTGGAACGCGTAGGGGTCGGACTTCAGCCGTATCGCGCCGTCCTGCGTATGAATCTCGTACTTGTAGACCGTACCGGGTCCCAAATTGGGAACGAAGAGGCTCCAAACGCCGGTGTCGCCGATCGGCTCCATCGCGTGGCGCTTGCCGTCCCAGCCGTTGAAGCTGCCTGCGACCCGCACGGCTCGGGCGTTCGGCGCCCATACCGTGAAGCGTACGCCCTGCTCGTCGGCCAGACGGATGGGATGCGCACCGAATGTGCGGTAGCTGTGATAGAGATCGCCATTATTGAAGAGATACAAATCGCGCAAAGAGATTCCGATCGTTGCCGCGTTCGCCATATAGTGCCATCCACCCCCTTAATGTAACGTCTTTGTAAAGGTTCTGTCAAAAATGCTGACGTGGTGTGACCATGGTTCCATTATACACGCCCAAACCGCTCTTGGCACTTGTTTTCAGAAAATTCTTGTAGTTTGAAAAAACCATGCCGTTAGACCCGTTCCATGTCGATCTCGTACGCCTCGAGCGCGTCCAAAATCCGTCTGTGCCCGTCCAGCATCGCCCCGATCTGCCCCTCGTCCATCCCCTCCAGCGCGGCCGCCATCGCCCGGTACGAGAACGCCTGCCGGATCGACCGCCGCGCGAGCTCCTCGCCCTTCGGCGTCAGCCTGACGTTGATCTCCCGGCGGTTCCCTTCCGCCTGCGTCCGTTCCGCGACGCCTGCCTGCACGAGCCCTTCGACGCTGACGCTGAGCGTGCTCTTGGAGGCATGCAGCCGCTCGGTCAGCTCCTTCAGCGTCAGGCCCGGGTCGCGGTGCAGCGTGTTGACGACGGCCATGCCCTGCAGGGTGAGTCCGAGGCTCTCCGCGTTGCGGCGGGTAAACTCCGAAGCCGTCCGTGTCACATCCATGAACGATTGCAGCACGTCGGCGGCTTGTTTTACTTTCGGATCGGAAAAGTCCAATCGCACTCTCTCCTTCGTTCGACACCGATTTTACATAGTTCGACAAAGAACTGTTCGTATATGAACTATTATAAAAGGATCGCGGCCATCCCGTCAAGCGCCTTTCGCGGGTTCCGGCTTCCGCCGCTCCGGGCCGGCGCGCGCCCCGTATCCCGTCCGCTTGACTTCGCGTTTTTGGAATCGCTAAGATATAGAGGTTCGATAATATTTTGGAGGTGCAGCATGCACAATTTCGTTTTTCAGAATCCGACCAAAATCGTATTCGGCAAAGGAACCGTGTCGCAGCTCAGCGGCCTGGTCGCGCCTTTCGGGAAGACGGTTTTACTTGTATATGGATCCGGCAGCATAAAAAGAACCGGCCTGTATGACGAAGTCATGGACCAGCTCCGGTCCGTCGGCGCCAAGGTCGTGGAATTATCCGGCATCGAGCCGAATCCGCGGCTGACGTCCGTCAACCGCGGGATCGAGCTGTGCCGCGCCGAGGGCGTCGATTTCATTCTTGCCGTCGGCGGCGGCAGCGTGCTGGACGCTTCCAAGGCGATCGCGGCGGGCGCGCGCTACGACGGCGACGTCTGGGATTTCTTCATGCACAAGGCGACGATCGCGGACGCGCTGCCGATGGGCTCCATCCTGACACTGTCGGCCACCGGCTCGGAGATGAACGGCAGCGCCGTCGTGTCGAACTGGGAGACGAAGCAGAAGCGTGCGTTCGGCAGCATCCATACTTACCCCCGTTTCTCCATTCTTGACCCAACGCTGACGTTCACCGTGCCGCGCGACCAGACGGTCAACGGCGTCGTCGACATCATGTCGCACGTGTTCGAGCAGTACTTCTCGCTGACGACGGACGTGCCGCTGCAGGAACGGCTGTGCGAATCGATTCTGCTCACGGTCATCGAGAACGCCGAGAAGGCGCTCGAGAAGCCGGACGACTACGCAGCGCGCGCCAACCTCATGCTGTGCGGCACGATGGCGCTGAACGGCGGCCTGATCAGCGTCGGCATGGCCAATGACTGGGCCTCCCACGGCATCGAGCACGAGATCAGCGCGATCTACGACATTCCGCACGGCGCCGGCCTGTCCATCGTGTTCCCGAACTGGATGCGCTACGTGTACGATTCGCGGATCAACCGCTTCGTGCAGTACGCGGAACGGGTCTGGGGGATCGAGCGCGGCGGGAAGTCCGACGAAGACATGGCGCTCGCCGGCATCAACGCGACGCGCGCGTTCTTCACCCGGATCGGCGCGCCGGCGACGCTATCCTTCTACGACATCGGCGAAGAGAACTTGGACGTCATGGCGCGGGAAGCGGTGCTGTTCGGGCCGATCGGCAGCTTCAAGAAGCTGAACGAGGCGGACGTGAAGGAAATTTTGACGCTGGCGCTGTAAGCCGGACGGGCTGGCGGCGGCGTTCGGAGCATGGCCGGTGCCGCTGCTAGCGCTCGTTGCCGAATAAACGCAAAAAGAGTCGCCCCTCCGCTTACGGACGGGAGACTCTTTTTGCATGCGCGTTCGGCGGCGCACGTCAGGTGCGCCGGCGGCCGCCAGGCAGCGCAAAGAAGCACGGACGAGGCGTCCGTGCTTCTTGTGCCGTCGGCGTCCGCGCGTGCGGACCGCCCGGCCTATTCGCCTTCTTCGTCCGGCCGGTTCACCCGGGACAGCGACGTTCCGGTGAACCGCTTCCGGTACGAGAGCGGCGTGATGCCGACATGCTCCGCGAACGAGCGGGAGAAATGCGGCGTCTGCTTGAAACCGGTCTCGTCGGCGATCCGCGAGATCGGCCAGTTCGTCTTCATCAGCATAAGCTTCGCCTGATCCATCCGGTACGCCAGCAAATACTGCTGCGGCGTGCAGTCGAACACCTCGCCCATGCAGCGCGCGATGTAGTTGGGGTGCAGCCCCATGACCTCGCCGAGCTTGCTGTTCGTCACGGTCGTGCGAAAATTCATTTTCAAGTAGGCGGCCGCTTCCTCGGCGACGGAGATCGGCGCTTTCGCCGCGTCGCTCCGCCAGCCTTCGTCGAACAGCTGCAGCAGGTGCAGGAACCACTGCTGGCGCTGCCAGAAGGCGGCATGCGAAGTGCCGAGCGCCGCGTCGTGCAGCTTGCCGAAGAGCGAGATCGCTTCCTCCGGGTACGACACCGTCATCGTCTTTGGAAGCCGGATGGCGTAGGAATAATAATCGCCCCGAAGCGAGCCGCAGCCGTTCCCGTCATGCTCCTCCCAAGGACCGGCCGTCTGGAAGTGGACCCAGTCGAACACCGTTTCCTCCTCGCAGGGCTTGGTCGGGTAATGCCACAGGTCCGGACGAAGAATCAGCATCTGGCCGGGGCCGATCGCCCATGTATTGGACTCCTCGCCGATGTGCAGCGTGCCGCTGTGAACGAACAGCAGGTCAAACACGCCGATGTTCCGGCGATTCGGATGTTCGCCGCCTTTCGAATACGTTCCGCGATTGGACTCGATGAAATACGGCAGCGGCGGCGAAAGAAAGGTAAACAGCGGTGCGGACGACAAGCCGGAAGCCCCCCAGTAGCGATGTGCGTGAATAGTCGTGTTGCCCGTATATTTTAGCAGACATCGCCGGCGCGAGGAATACAAAAACGGAAAAAATGGCGCCGCATCCCGAAAAAATTCGGGCGGCAGCCAATTAGTGCCTTCCGGACCCGGTGCGGAAGCCTCATTCTTGCGCGCGGACGGCAACTTCCGCCCCGCGCTGTGCTAGAATAGGAACGTGAGCGGCTAACCGTATACGGAGGAGATGACAGCATGGAACAGAAGAGCAGCAACATTACCTGGCAGCCGTCCATGGTGACGCGGCAGGACCGCAATCGAAGAAACGGCCATGGCAGCCTCGCGCTATGGTTCACCGGCCTATCCGGCGCCGGCAAGTCGACGCTCGCGCTGACGCTCGAGAAGGCGCTGCACGAGCGGGGCATCGGGTCGTACGTGCTCGACGGCGACAACATCCGGCACGGGCTTAACCGCGACCTCGGCTTCTCGGAGGAAGACCGCAAGGAAAACCTGCGGCGGATCGGGGAAGTGTCGAAGCTGTTCGCGGACGCCGGCCTCGTGGTGCTGTCGGCGTTCATCTCGCCGGACGAGCAGGACCGCCGGATGGTCCGGGAGCTGTTCGCGCCTGGCGATTTCGTGGAAGTCTACGTAAAATGCTCGATCGAGGAATGCGAGAAGCGGGATCCGAAGGGCTTGTACAAGAAGGCGCGCAGCGGCCAGATTCGCAACTTCACGGGCATCGATGCCAAATACGACGTACCGGGCAGCCCGGAGCTGGTCATCGATACGGAACGTATGCCGGTGGACGAAGCGGTGGAGCTGCTGCTCGGTTATTTGGAGGAACGGAGCGTCCTCGCGAAGGATTGAGCGCGGATGCGCTCAGCCTGCCGAAGACGCCGTCCGAGAAGATATCGCCGAGAATTTATCATTTAAGGAAATTCTCCGAATAGCAGGAAACGCAAAAAAAGCCGGGGCTACGCATTCGCCCCGGCTTGAAATTCCAGCAATTTGCCGAACGCGCCTCTGGCGTCCGCGGACAGCTGCTGGTAGCCGCCCCGCTGGATGACACGTCCTTTGTCGAGCACGAGCACTTGATCCGCGCCGCGGATCGTGGACAGCCGGTGGGCGATGACGATGATCGTCGTTTTGCCCTTCAGCCGGTCCAGCGCTTGCTGAACCTTCGCTTCGTTCTCGCTGTCCAAGGCGCTCGTCGCCTCGTCCAGAATGAGCATCGCCGGCTTGCGCAGAATCGCGCGCGCCAGCACAATCCGCTGCCTCTCCCCGCCCGACAGCCGCACTCCGCGGTCTCCGAGCACCGTATCGAGCCCCTGCGGCAGCGCCCGCACGAATTCGTCCGACGCCGAGAATTCCAAGGCTTCCCACATTTGCGCTTCGCTGGCGTCCGGCGCCGCGATCAGCAGGTTTTCCCGAATGCTCGCGTGGAACAGGAACGGATCCTGCGAGACGTAGCTGACGGAACGCCGCAGCGAGAAGCCGTCCTCCTGCCCCAGCCGCTTGCCGTCCACGAGCACTTCGCCTTCCTGCGGCTTGATGAGCCCGATCAGCAGGTCGATCAAGGTGCTCTTGCCCGCGCCGGACTTGCCGACGATCGCCGTCATGCTGTTCACCGGAATAGACAGGCTGACGTCCTCGAGGGCATACCCCGCGCCGCCGCTCTCGTACTTATAATGAATGCCGCGGCATTCGATGCCCTCGTTCATGCGCAGCGGCTTGGCCTCCGGCGCGGCGTCCACGTTATCCAGCTCCTTCGCGAGCAAGCATTCCCGCTCCAGGTCCGCCAAGCTCTTGAAGGCCGGCAGCGACTGGGCGATCTGCTCCCAGTTGGCCTGCAGCGCCGAAAATTTCGGCCACAGCCGGGAGAAGATGACGATGATCAGCACGAGGCTTTCGGCCGGCACCTTGAACGCTTCGAGCGACAGGAACACGAACAGCGAGATCAGCACGACGGAGGCGACCTTGTAGACGAACTGCGAGGCCGACTGCGTGCGGCCGAAATGCACGAGGTTATGCTCCATCCGGCTGCAGAGCGCGCGGAACCACGACATATGCTGCGCTTCCGTCATATTGCTCTTGATGTCCTTCATGCCGTTGAAGTGATCGGTCATGCCCCCGATATACTGCTGCGCGAGCTCCGTCGTCTCATCCCCGATCGTCTTCGAACGCTTGATGAACTTGCTGGAATAGACCGCGACCGCAAGGCCGCAGACCAGCACCATGGCCGTGAGCTTGGCCGACAGCCAAAATGCGAAGCCGATCTGCACGGCGGTGAACAGCAGCGTCGTCGTCAGGCGCAGCGCCAGGTAGGTGCTCATGCTGACGCGCAGCAGCTCGTTCGTCATGACGTGCGTGAAGTCGGAACGGCGGTTCTTCAGGTAGAACGGCCATCCGGCCTGCAGCAACCCGCGGTACAGGTCCTCGCGCAGGTAGCGGATGAAGCCGTGCTGGATTTCCAGGTTCAAGTTCGACTGCTTGCGCTGCATGAGCGCCTGCCCCGTGATGAGTACGATAAACCCGCCCAGCAGCACGGCGAGCCGCGTCTTCTCCGGAATCGCCTTCAGCGGCTCCACGAGCCCGGACACGAACGGAATGCCGCTCGTGTTCAGCGAGAAGATCCCGATCAGGCCGAGCGCGGGGACGAGCATGAAGATGCCGATGCCCTCGAGGAAGCTGATCAGCGTCATGCCGATCAGATTCACGTAGAGCTTGTAGCCGGCGTACCGGCGAAGCTTGTCGATATAATGAAACAAATGCTTCATGGTCTGTTCTCCCTCCTTATCCGTGCGAGATTCCCGCGCCGTCGCCGGCCGCCTCCAGCACGAGCGCGACCAGCTCGTCCGCGCTGAAGCCGTTCTCCGGCCGGCGGAGCTGGTACATCGCGATGCGGTCGACGACGGAGACGGACGTCGAGAAATGGCGGTGGTCCAGACCGAGCCGGGATATCAGAAATTGGCGGTACGTATGATAGCGGACGGTCGGCAGCCGCTCGAGTCCGCGCAGGCGGCGCAGCTCCGCGCGGCTGCCGTCCGTCTTCACGAGCTCGAAGACGCCCGCGAGCGGAACGGGCTCGCTGCAGAACCGCTGCGCGACCGGAATCCCGAACTTCGTCGCGTACAGCGGGACATAGCGGCCATCCCGCATGCCGAGCCGGTCGATGCTTTCCTGCCACAGCTTCTGCTGCGGGTAGGCGGGAATGACGTACGGGACGCGGTCGCGCGTCAGCGTGACGGCGACGACGTCGTCGGTCAGCAGCGGATAGCCGCGCTGCAGCAGGGCGGCGGCGAGCGTCGACTTGCCCGCGCCGGAATCGCCGACGAACGCGTACGCCTTGCCGCCGATGACGACGGCGCTGCCGTGCAGCGGCAGCAGCTGGCGCTGGAACAGCAGCGCGCCCATGCAGGTGCCGAGCAGGTACAAGCGGACGGCTGTCTCCGAGGCGCCCTCCGCCGGCGTGACGGCGATCTCCCTGCCGTCTCGGACCCGGTAGATCCCCGTGCCTTCGATGCGCAGCATGAATTCGCCGTCGCCGAATGCGTAGCAGCCGCCCTCCTCCCCTGCCCGTTCTTCCCATATCGCCGTCAACGCTTCTCTGCGGATGCATACGTCCGCTTCGCCGTCCGCTTCCGCGTCCGCAAGCAGTTCCGGCAGGTCGATCTCGCTCGCGATTGCGAGCCCGAACGCCCGGTACCGCATGCGCTGTGCCGCTACCTTCATCTTCCTCACCTTTTCTTCCTTGTCATGTCCCGATCTATGATGAAAAGCCCTTATACGCCTAGCGCGCATAAGAGCCTAAGGTTAAACGCGTACCGCTTCCGATTAGGATTCGTTGTCGTGAGCGTGGCCGTTGTTGCCGCCTTTGCCGTTCTTATCCGGGAAAACGCCGTTCGGTCCGCCCATCGTCGCGCTGACGTCCAGAATCTCCAGCGTCAGTTCCTGCCAAGCTTTCCGTTCCATTTGCTTCACCTCCCTTCAAAGCAGCCCGCGCCTACGCCAGGCTCCGCAAAAACCGCCACGCGATCAGCGCCCGCATGAGCAGCCGCGCATCCGGATCGTACGCGTACTCCGGACGGGGCTCCGGCCCGATCCGCTCCAGCGACGCTTGGATCTGGGCCACGTTCAAATAGCCAGCGGCGGCGGAATCGCGGCAGAGCAGCCGCAGCTCTTCGACGAAGCGCGGCCACGCCGGCCGCATCCGGTGCAGCCAATCCGCGCCCTGCACGCCGCGCACGCGCTGGTTCAACCGCACGTCGTCCGGCAAGTACGAGGCCGTCGCCCGGCGGATGAGCGCGCGGTCCATACCGTGCCGGACGTACTGCTCGTCCGGCACCGACAGGCAGAAGCGGATGACACGCGGATCGGCCGTCGGGTCCCGCTCCCAGACGCCGTAGCGCAGGGAGAACTTGGTGATGGACGTGCCCTGGTGGTTGGAATACGCTAGGTTGCCGAATTGGTAGTCCCGCGCCGCGAACTCGTCGAAGTCCGCACCTTCGAGGCCGACGTCGTGGCCCGCCAGCCGGGCGTAGACGTCCGTTCTGGCGGCCAGATCCGGATGGATGAGCCGTGGCTCCGGGGCCGTCCGCGGGCGGCGGGACGCGATGCTCGCCGCGAACGGAAACGCCTGCTTCCCGATGGCCGGCAGCAGCCGCGACCGGCCGACGTTGACGCGCTGGCCGTACTGCTTGAGCTCGCGGTACAGCCGGACCCAGCGCAGCCTGCGCAGCAGCCGGGCGTAATAATCCATGGCCGGTCCCCAGGAGACGGAATAGTTCCCCCGCGCTCCCGTCAGCAGCACGCCGACGCCGTCGGCCTGCGCCCGTTCGAGGATGCCTTTGATCCAGAACGAATTCTCGAAGAACTTATAAGGGCCTTCCAGAAGTCCGATCAGATCCTCGATCTCGCCGTAGGGGTCCCGCCCCGCGAAGTCGAGGCCGCTGTACGCCATGTTGCCCACGTGCCCGACCGTCGAGCGAATGTACGGGCTCTCGTCGGCCGCGAGCCTTCTAGGTGTCCAATCCGCGAAATCCGGAGCCGGCACGTAGCTATACGCTTGCAGCGTCTTGCCCGCCGCCTGCAGCGGCCCGGCGGCGAAGCCGACGACCGCGCCGGAATCCAAGCCGCCGCTCAGGCTCGCGCCGACCTGCCGGAACGTGCGCAGCTTCGAGGCGACCGCATCGCGGAACACGTCGCGGAACGCCTCCTCGTACTCGCCGTCCGACCGCAGCTGCAGCCGCTCCTGCGGCGCGTCCAGCGTGTCGTACTGTCCGAGCGTCAGCCGTCCGTCCTCGACCGCCAGCCAATGCGCCGGCGGCAGCTGCTCGATCGAGCGGTACACCGTGCCGCGCACGTCGACGGCGTCGAGAATGACCGGAATCGCGAGAAACTCCGCGAGCCACGACTCGTTGACTTCCGTTCGCGCGCCGGGCAGCGCCAGCAAGGGACGCGCGGCCGTGCAGAACGCGAATCGCTTCGCGTCCCGGCGGTAATGCAGCGTACGGCTTCCCAGCAGATCGCGGGCGCCGAACAGCAGCCGCTTCCGCTCGTCCCACAGGACGAAGGCGTAATCGCCGATCAGCCGGCGGGGCGCTTCCTTGCCCCACTTCAGGTAGGCCGCCGCGATCAGCTCGGCGTCGCCCATCCGGCTTCCGCGCCCGGGCTCGATGCCCAGCAGGCCGAAGAGCTCCTCCCGGTTGTCGAGAATCGCGTCCGCGGCGACGGCTACCCGGGTTCGTTCGTCGTAATGCGGCAGGCGTTCGCCGACGGACTCCGGCGTGATCCATTGGACATGGCAGCCGAGGAAGACGGGGCCGCCCCGCCAGACGCGCGCGTCGTCGGCCGGGTAACGCCGCAGCGCCTCCATCAGCCGGCCGCCGTCTTCCTCCGGGACCGGTCCGCCGTCGTAGTTGATAATACCGGCAATTGCGCTCATGCTGTCCTCCGGTGCTTCCGGCCCTTCGCCGCGGCGCGACCCCGAGGTCCCGAATGCGGCGGCGGCCTTTCCGTACTCGTGTATGGTTCGTGTATGGTTCGAGTATAGTGAGTCTTTATTCATTTAGCGCGTTATCGCTGTGTTCCCCTATACCATTCGACGAATCCCGCCATTTTACGGGGGTCATGCCCCGATTCACGCTATCCGGGGAATAATGGGATTTCGCCCGGATCCTGCTTATCATGCTCCCTGCTTCACCTGCCGCCACAGCCAGACGAACGGGCGCAGGGGGAAATACAGGAAGTGCAGCGGCTTCGGCAGCGGCAGCGCCTCCGTGTCCCGAAAGCTCGGGTACAGCTGGCTGATCAGGTAGACCGACTTCTGCCGCTTCGTCTTCAGGGCGAACAAGTACCGCTTGTACACGCGGTTCAGCTCCTTGTCGGCCGGCGCGAACGAGACCATGTCCCGAATGAAATAGAGCGAGCGCTCCGCCAGCTCGCACCGGTGACCGCCCGCGAGCATCGGGGCCGCATCGGGCGGAACCGGCGTGCCGAGCATCGCGGCGGCGAGCGTCAGCGCCTGGCCGCCGAGCTGCAGGCAGCCGTAACGGCGCATCATCGCGGCGAGCATGCCCCAATCGAGGCCGAGGCGCGCGAGCCGGTCGATGTCGGCCAGCCAGCGCAGCCGGAACCAGCCGTGGCGGGCGCCGTGCGAGACGAGGTACATGAACAGATCCTCGCCGCCGAGCAGATGCACATCCCGCTTCGACAGCGGACTGCGCCGGCTCCGGCGCCACAGCTCCTCGAACGGCGGCTCCTTGCCCATGTCGGAATTGAGCCGCCAATGGAGCTCCACCTGGACGCGCGTCTCCGGATGCGTGAAGGAGATATGATGCACCTTCCACTTCCAGTTGAAGACGCGCGGCACGCCGCCGTCGCTCCTGTAGCCGAGCCGCAGCAGCCGCTCCTCGGCGGCTTCGACTTCCTCCATCGGCACGAGGACGTCGAGGTCCTTGGACGTGCGCAGCGAGAGGTCGCCGTACAGCTCCTTTGCGAGCACCGGCCCTTTCAGCACGATCGGCCGGATGCCGGATTCCTGCAGCTCGGCACAGACGCGCTCCATTTCCCCGCTCAGCCTAAGCATTTGAAACGCATTGCGCATGAAATCGCCTTGAAGGGCTTGCAGCACATCGGCCGGAATCAATTGGCTGGTCTTCAGCCGGGCGTACAGCTGGGGGTACACCCGATGATGCCGGACAAGCGCCAGGAATTGATTCCAATCGATGTGCGGCACCGATGGCCCGTCCGATCGCCGCTCCCGCGCTTCGTCATCCGACCGCATGAAAGCCAGCATGATGTGTAGTTCCTCCGGAAAAGCGCTCAAATCCAGCGTACAATCGTGTTCCATATCAGGCACCTTCCATCCTCTCCGCGCGCGTTGCCGTTCCGAACGAGGCCACGGCCGTGAAATTTCGCATTTCCTCGGCGCCGGTCACGTAGAAGGGTCCGCTGCGCAGCCAAGCGTGCGCAATCATCTTCCCTCCGGCGTCCCGCGCCGTTCCCAAATACAGCGTGCTCGCGATGCTCCGCCGCTCCAGCATCTTCTTGGCGGCGATCGCCCGCACCAGGCATTGGCTTTCCCAGAACGTGTGGCGGCTCATCGTCTGAATCGCCTGCGCCACGCGCCGGATCGCCGCCTCTTCGGCCGGCTCGAGCACGTACGGCGTCTCCTGCATGCGGCGCCCGAGAGAGGGCGCGATGCGCGCGAAGGGCAGCGCCTTCAGAACGCGCGCGAGACCCAGGTACAGCATCGCTTCCGCCATCAGCCGCTTCTTCCCGAGCGGCATCGACCAGAATTTCGCCAGCTTACCCTTCACCTTTCTGCACCTCGATGAGCGCTTCCTCATGCAGGTTTTTCAGAAATGCCGTCACCTGCTCCTCGCAAGCCGCGCGGTCGATGTCGTATTCCGCCACGAGCTCGTCGACGAGCCGCTTGACCGGAATCGGCGTGGCCATCAGCTCCCATACCCGTCCGCCGACCGCACCGAGATTGTAATATTTGCCGGAGTTCACGCTGAACATGACCTTCTCGCCGCTCATGTCGCTGACCACGCTGCCCGCCGACTGTACCACCGTTTGTTCTACCAAAGTTAAATGCGTCATTGCCGTCGCTCTCCTTCTCGTATCGTGTGTATGATCGCTTCCGCAAGCCGCCGGGCCGTGAACCCTTCGACCGGCCTGCTCAGCTGATGCAAGTCCGTATGGTTGGCGATCTCCGCCGCCGTCTTGAAATGCCACTGCGCCAGCCCCAGCCGGTGAATGAGCCGGTTGCGGTACGTATGGAGCAGCAGGACGCGAAGCCGTTCGAGATTCGGCAGCGGGCGGATCGCGATCTCGCCGACCTGCGCCGGCAGCAGCTCGAACACGCCGCCGAGCGGCAGCGAAGCGTCGCAGAACCGCGCGGCCGCCGGGACGGCGAACTTCGTCGTTTCCCGGTAAATCGGCTGCAGCCGCTCCTGCTCGGCGTTCAGGCCAAGCCGCTCGAGGCTCTCCCGCCACAGCTTCTGCTGCGGATAAGCCGGCGCCACGACGGGATAGCCGTCCGCTCCTGCCGGCGTCACCGCGATGACGTCGTCGCTCACGAGCCGGTACCCTTCTTCGCCGAACACCGCCGCGAGCGTTGACTTGCCCGCGCCGGAATCGCCGACGAACGCGTACGCTTTGCCGTCGATCTCGACCGCGCTTCCGTGCAGCGGCAGCGTGCCGCGCAGCAGCAGCAGCGCGCCCATGCACGTGCCGAGCAGATAGACGCGCACTTTCTCGGGCTCCGCGCCGGGCAGCGGGGACACCGTGATGGTCCTGCCGTCCTCGATGCAGTAGAACGCCGTCTCCGGAATCAAGAAGAGAAAGCGGTTGCCGATGCGCGAGAAATTGCTGCTCGCCGCGTCGAGCTCCTCTTCCAGCCGGTCAGTGGCGCCGTAAACGATCGTAACGTCCGCTTGCTCCCGTTCGCCGCCGTCCGCGGCCGCGGAAAGCTCGGGAAGCGGAATCTCGCTCGCGAGACGCAGGCCGAACGCCGTATACGCGTAAGCCGTTTGCCGCAATGCCGGTATCATGCCGTTCAGCTCCTTTTCGCCCGAATGAAGAAGATGTCCTTACATAACCCGGAACCGGATTATATAAGGACATGCCTCGACATTCTTTAAGTATGATGCGGGTATTAGCTCGGGTTGTAGATGTCCATGTCGTCCGTCGTTACGTAGTCGATCGTCGTGTTGCCTTTGCCATACATCGTCTCGCTAACTTCGAGGGATTCCAGCGTAGGAATCGTCCATTCTTTCTTTGCCATTCGTCTCACCTCCCTTCATGTAGTATGGATCATGAGAACCGCTTCAGGAACCGGTAGATGATGAGGCTGCGCATCAGCATCCGCAGCTCCGGCCGGAACGCGTGCTCCGGGCGCGGCGCGCCGCCGAGTGCGGCAAGCGTCTCGCGGATCCGCCCGGTGTGCAGGTACGCTTCCGCCGCGGGATCCGCGCACAGCTGCTGCAGCTCGCGCTCGAGCATCGTCCAGGCGGGCAGGATTCGGTGGACCCAATCCGCGCCCTGGACGCCCCGCACCCGCTGATTCAGCCGCACCTCGTCGGGCAAGTAGTGCTTCGTCGCCCGGCGGATGAGCGCGCGGTCGAGGCCGCCCTTCGCGTACTGCTCGACCGGCACCGAGAAGCAGAACCGGACGACCCGGGGATCGCTGGTCGGGTCGCGCTCCCATACGCCGTAGCGCAGGGACAGCTTCGTCGCCGAGGCGCCGTTCTTGTTGCCGACCGGCAGGCTCTTCAGCTTCTCCTTCCGGACTTCCACCGGATCGTCGATCAGCGTGCCGTTCGGGCCGATCCGCTGGTCCCGCAGCTTGGCGAACACGCGGGTCCGCGCGGCGAAGTCGGGATGGATCAGCAGCTCCGGAATGCCGGGGCCGGCTTCGCCGCCGCCGCGCTTGCCCAGCGCCGGGAACGCCTCGCGGCAGATGAAGGACAGCAGGCGGGAACCGCCGATGCCTTTGTTAGCGCGGTATAGCTGGAATTCCCGCATCAGCCGCACCCACTTCATCTCCCGGAGCAGCCGGGCGTAGACGTAGACCGCGGGGCCCCACGATACCGTGAAATTGCCTCTGGCCCCGGTCAGCAGCACGCCCGCGTCTTGCCCGGCCGCCTGCTCGTGCACGCCCTTCAGCCAGAACGAGTTCTCGAAGAACTTGTACGGCGTCTCCAGGATGTCGAGCCATTCGTCGATCTGGGCCATCGGACTGACGCCGTCGAAATCCAGGTACCGGTCCGAGATATTCCCGACGTGGCGCGCCGTCGCCTTCATGTAAAGGCTCTCGTCTGCCGTCGCGCTCGCGGGCGTCCAATCTTCGAAGCCGCCCGCCGGCACGTAGCTGTACGTGTGCAGCGTCTTCCCCTCGTCCCGCAGCGCGCGGGCCGCGAAGCTCGCGACTGCGCCGGAATCGAGGCCGCCGCTCAGCGTCGCCGCCACCTGGCGGTGCGTGCGGAGCCGGGACTTCACCGCTTCCCGGAACACGTCCCGGAACGCCTCCTCGTACTCGCCGTCCGACTTCAGACGGAGCATCTCCTTCGGCTCGAGCGAGCCATAGCCGAGGAGCGACACCCGGCCGTCCGCGACGACGATGGCGTGCGCCGGCGGCACCTGGTGCACGTTCCGGTACGGCGTGGCGCCGACGTCCGTGGACTCGTACATCTCCGGGATGGCCATGAACTCCGCGAGCCACGCTTCGTTCAGCGCCTTCGCCGCCCCCGGCATCGCGAGCAGCGGCGCCATCGCCGTGGCGAAGGCGAACCGCTCCCCGCTCTGGCTGTAGTACAGGCAGCGGTGGCCGAGCAGGTCCCGCGCGCCGAAGAGCAGCCGGTTCGTCTCGTCCCAGATGACGAAGGCGAAGTCGCCGATCAAGTAGTCCGGCGCGGAGCGGCCCCACTTCCGGTAGGCGAGCAGGATCAGCTCGCCGTCCGGCATCCCCGCGCGCAGCCCCTGCGGCACGTCCAGCAGGCGAAACAGCTCCCGGCGGTTGTCGAGCATCGCGTCGGACACGATCGCGAGCCCGTTCGCCGGGTCATGGAAGGGCAGCCGCTCGCCGACCGATTCCGGCGTGATCCACTTGGCGCGGCAGCCGAGGAAGACGGGGCCGTCCGTCCACGTCCGGACGTCGTCGGCTTCGTACCGCTCCATGGCCGCCATCATCGCGGCGCCGTCCTCGTAGCCGGCCGGCTGGCCGTCCAGCCGCAGCACCCCGGCGATCGCGCTCATTTCTTGCCTCCGCCGCCCAGGTACGCGGACGCCAGGGACGAGAGCCGGCTGCCGAACGGGATGATCGCCTTAAGCCGATTGATCTTGCGGCTCGTCGCCTCGAGCTGCGCCTTCAGGCGCTGCTGCTCCATCGCGCCGAGCTGCAGCCGCTGCTCGAGGGCGCGCACCCGCATCTGCAGCCGGACCGTCTCCGCCCGGCTCGCGTCCGCTTCCTTCGCGGCCGGCTGGCGCGGCACGGCCGCCGAACCGCTGGCCAGCGGTTCGGCCTTCAGCGCGTAGCCCGGCGTCCAGACGCAGCCCGTCGCTTCCGTCAGCCGCCCTGTTCGCAGCGCCAGCAGCTCCGCGTCCGGCTCGTCCTCGAAGCGTGCGCCGGTCAGCTTCTCCGCTTCCTCGAGCTCCGCCTCGTAGCCCAGCTCGCGGAAGATCCGGGCGCCGAGGGCGCGGCCGTACAGCTCGATTTCGCGCTTGTCCAGCACGTCTTTCCAGAGGTCCACGGAATCCCGGTTCGGCGCTTGATGCTCCGCGACGAACGGGTCTCCGACGCCCATGCTGAAGTACAGCTCGGACTTGGCGGTGTGCATGTAATCGCCGTACCGCTCCATGCCTTCCTCGTAGTCCAGGCCGAGGAAGCGGCAGGTCTCCGCCAGCTGCCCCCGCGGATCGGTCACTAGCCGTTCGTAGTGCAGCCGGTGCGCGTACGGATGCGCATTGGCGAAATAATCGCGGTAGCGGAACAGGCCGACGGTCAGATCGACGATCTTCATCTCCAGCGCCGGCTGCCGCAGCGCCTCCGCGAAATCGAACGCGCCGCCGCGCTGCTGGCCGACCTTCTTGTTCGAGGCGAGCACCGCGAACGGATTGCGGATCAGCCAGATCCGCTTCGACTGCGGGAACAGCTTGTCGAGAAATTCCAGGACATAGTAATATCGGGGCGACTTGTCGATGACCAGCTCCGCTCCCTCGCTGCTCTGCAGCAAGCCGTTGTACGCCTCCAGCGCGAAAGCCCGGCACGCGTCCTCGAACGCGTCCTGCGGCAGCACGCCGTTGAAGAATTGGCTGATGATGCCCGTGCCGCCGTACGCCCGGCGCTGCGGCGCCTGCAAGTCGCGGAGGCTCATCAGAAACCACATTTCCTGCGTGGCGAACATTTTGCTATGATTTTGCAGCATCACCGTCGCCAAGGAGCTTCCGCTTCTCGGCGTGCAGAGCAGAAAGACGAGATTGTTGCCGTTCGAATCGACCATTGCAGCTCACCCTTTGTTGAAATCGTAGTAGAATTTCGGCCGCTCTCCGAGCATGACTTTATAGATATCGTCGTTCGACACCTTGACGCCCGCCAAATAATCCTTGTACGGACGGTCCGCGACGTTGACGAGCCCGGAGTTGTAATGCTCGCCCCATTCGTCCTGCCAATAGCGGCCGAGGCCGGCCTGGTCCACGTAATTGAACAGGTGCGTGCCGACGATGTAAGGCAGCGTCACGACGCCTTCCACGTAATTGCGGTAACGCATCCCGCGCTGGAACTGGTTGAACGCCGAGTTCGGCAGCAGCGGCTGCAGCCCCTGCTCGCCCGTGCCGTAGCCGAATTCGCTGAGCAGGATCGGCTTGCCGCCGGATTCCTCGTAGACGTCCTTCAGCAGATCGGTCTCGATCTTGTAGCTGTAATAGTTGATGCTGAGGACGTCCACGTACTTCCCTTCCGTCTCCGCGAGCGGCGTCCGGAACTTCGCGTTATGGAACGTCGTCGTGATCCACCGGTCCCCGAGCAGCAGATGGTTCGGGTCGTGCTTGCGGTAGATCCGCGAGACGGTGCCGAAGAACGTATCGAGGTAGTACGCGTAGAAGTCGTCCATGTCGGCCCACGACGCCGACGTCTTGACCGTCAGCGCGGCTTCCCGCGCGTCGGCGAACGACTGGAAGCTCGTACCCCACGCCGCGTTGAACTTCTCCACCGTCCCGTACTTGTCCGCCAGCCGCTGCACCAGCTTCCCTTTGATGGCGGCGCTGCTCGCCTTCAGCTTCGGCACGTCCGAATAGAACTTGTGGAAGTCGTATTCGTTGTCGATGAAATAGCCGATCAGCATGGGGTCGTCCTTATGCGGCGTCAGCGTTTTGCTGAACGCGTCGTCGAGCTTCGCTTCCGCGTTCGGCGCGAAGATATCGAAGATCGAGATGCCCTTCAGCTTGGCCCAGTTCATCGTGCTGAGCGGCAGCATTCGCACATACGGCATGTTGCCGTCTTCGCCATACTTCTCGGGCGAGTAGTTGCCGACGCCGTTGAAGCCCCACTTCTTCAGCCGGTCGACCGCGGTCATGTAGACGGAATGCTCGGTCGGGAACGTGCCGGTCTTGCGGAAGACGTTGGCCATGTAGAAGGAGAAGTTGGCATTCCCGAGATACGCGTTCTTGAATTTGCTCTCGTACGGCGGGATGGCTTCGAACTTCTGCTCCCGGCCCTTCACCTTCGTGTACGTCTCGTTCGGCGTCACGCCGTTCACCGCGAGGCTGAAGTACAGGTCGCCGTTCGGCGCGGTCATGACCTTGCGCCCGTTCAGCTCTTGGATGGCGAAAAACCCTTTCGCCTGCAGTCCGTATTTGGCCGCGCTGCCGGCCAAGCCGCCATAGCTGTCGCGGTCGTTCGGCGCCTGAAGGTTCCCGTAATAGGCCTCGTCGGTTTTCGCGTCTTCGGTCAGCTGGCTGTCGCTGGTCACCTTGCCGGAGAAGTTGGCTTTCTTCATCTGCCCGTACTTGTCGACCTCGACTTCGCTGCTCGCGTTCACCGTATACTTGCGGATCGGGCTCGGCACGTAGCCGTCCTTGACCGCGTACGTCTCGATGATGTTATAGTCCGCGAGGTCGAGCGGCGACGTGTAGGGCACGAAATCGGATCCCTTGTTCAGCCGGTAATAGATGCGCGCATCCGCCGTCTTCGAGGACAGCTCAACCTTGGCCGTTCCATCGGACACCGCCGACGCCAGCTGGACCGACGCCGTGTTGCGGTTCAGCACGACCTTCGTTACTTGCGGCGACCAGTTGTTTGCCGCCCCGGTCAGCATGATCTTCACATACCGCGTACCCGGAGGCAGCGCCGTCGCCTCGTAGGCGTACGGCTGCCAATTGCTCTGCGGGTACCCGGCCGCCATATCTTCCGCCTGCACCTCGGTGTAGGTCTTGCCGTCCGCCGAGGCATAGAACCGCTGGTCCTCGAGCGGCACGCCCGTGAAGTAGCTGCCGTACACCGTGAAGGACGTAATGTCGTACTCCGTGCGGTAGACGATGAAGCCGTCGCCCGCGCTGGTGCGCGCGATCCGGCCGGCGTCGTTGTCGAAGTAGCCGGGATCGTTCTTCGCAATGTACAGGTTGGAGCGTCCGGCGCTCTGCTTGAAGCCGGTGAGCTCATCGATCAGCCCGACGGGCTCTTCGTCCGGGACCGTCACTTCATACTGGTAGGTCGACACCTGGCCGGCGGCCGACTTGCCCGTGCCGGAATGCTTCACGGCCGTCGTCTTCAGCGTCATGCTGCCGAGCACCGGAATCGGCGAAAAATAGTGCTTCCGGGTCTTCGAGCTGCGGGGATCGCTGCCGTCGGTCGTGTAGTAGACCGTCTCGCCCGCCTCCGACCGGTTCAGCATGATCATCCGGCCGTAAGACACTTTCCCCGAGGGAACGCTGGCGCCGACGCTGAACGGACCGTTCAGCACGACCTTCCCGATCGCGGGCAATCCTTCCGTACCGCCCGGGAAGGTGATCTTTATAAACCGCGTGCTGCCCGAGAACGCCCGCGACTCGTACACGACGGCGCCGCCGCCGTGGTCGTGAATGTCCGGCGTGACCGTTTTATACGCCTTCCCGTCGCTCGAGATCGAGATGACCGGATGGACGCGCTCGCCGCCTTCGCCGAAGAAGGCGTAGATCGAGAAGGAGCGAAGATAGCTCTTCTCCTTCGTGCGGTAGGTCATATACTCGCCGGCTGCGCCGCTCGGCGCGACGCGCGTCGTGTCCCGGGCGTCGCCCGGAACGTTCAGCAGCTTGAGCGACGGCGAGTGGTCGTAGACCGCGTTCCAGTTCTGCAACGCATCGACTTCGATTTCATAGGCGGGCGGGACGGCGTCTCCGAGCACATGCGCCGGGATCATACCGGCGAGGAGGCCAAGCGCCGCCAGGCACACCAACTTTTTTTTCACGATCGGTTCTCCTTTATTCAAGGGCCCATTAGGTCAAGAGGGCCGACAATTCCTCCTTAACGCCTTGGTTCAAACGCGGGCGGCCGATGGAGTAATAAATGAAGGAGGTATTCGCCACATCCGCTTCCTTGAACACGTTCCGTCCGTCGATCAGAATCGGCTTGCGCAATAACGTCTGCAGCTGGCCGAGGTCCGTCCGGACGAATTCTTCCCATTCCGTCAGCAGGCAGAGCGCGTCCGCGCCCGTCGCGGCTTCGAGGGCATCATCGCACCACATGACGCCGTTGTCGCCGTACATAGTCCGGAAGTTCTGCATCGCGATCGGGTCGTACGCCTTGACGTGCGCGCCGCTGCGGATCAAGTATTGAATGATTTCGAGCGCCGGCGATTCCCGGACGTCGTCGGTGTTCGGCTTGAACGCCACGCCCCAGATCGCGATCGTCTTCCCCTGCAGCTCGCCGTCGAAGATCGACTCGAGCTTGCGGATGACGCTCATCCGCTGATCCTGGTTCACTTCGACGACCGCGCGCAGCAGCTTGAATTCGTAGTCGACGTTGCCGGCGATCTGGATGAGCGCCCGCGTGTCCTTCGGGAAGCAGGAGCCGCCGTAGCCGATGCCCGCTTTCAGGAACGCGTGGCCGATCCGCTTGTCGAATCCCATCCCTTCCGCGACGCGGGTCACGTCGGCGCCGACTTTCTCGCAGATGTTCGCGATTTCGTTAATGAACGAAATCTTCGTCGCGAGGAACGCGTTCGACGCGTACTTCAGCATCTCCGCGCTGCGGATGTCCGTGACGACGATGTTGTCGGTCAGCGGCCGGTGCAGCTGCACGAGCGTCTCCGCGGCGGCGTCGGAATCGGCGCCGATCACGATCCGGTCCGGATGCATCGTATCCTGGACGGCCGAACCCTCGCGGAGAAATTCCGGCAGCGAGATGCTGTCGAACCGTTCCGCCGTCCGGCTGCGAATCAGCCGCGCGACGCGCTCGTTCGTGCCGACGGGCACGGTGCTCTTGACCGCGATGATCTTGTATCCGTTCATCGCTTCGCCGATCTCGGCCGCCGCCCCGTCGATGTAAGCGAGGTTCGCCTCCCCGTTCGGGAGCGAAGGCGTGCCGACCGCGATGATGACGAACTCCGCCTGGCCGACCGCTTCGCGCAGGTCGCTCGTGAAGCTCAGCCGTCCGGCCGCCATGTTCTTGACCGACAGCTCCTGCAGGCCCGGCTCGTAAATCGGGATGCCCCCGTTTTGCAGCGTCTCGACCTTCGCGAGGTCCTTATCGACGCAGATGACCCGGTGTCCGAGCTCGGCGTAGCAGATGCCCGAGACGAGCCCGACGTAGCCGGTGCCGATGACTGTGATGTTCATGGACTGATCACTCCTAAGGCGTTTTCTTTAGAAAACGCATCTTCGTAAGCGTAGGCTGGCGTTTTCTTAGAAAACGCGACTTCGTAAGCATAAGCTGGCGTTTTCCGAAGAAAACGCATCTTCGTAAGGCTTTATTCCGCTACACGCGGCACAGCTGCACGATATCGCTCCAGTCGAGCTCGAGCCGCACGATATCTTCTTCGATCAGCTGCGAGCCGGTCTGCACTTCGATGATCTCGATGTCCGACTCCGCCCGCAGGCTGTGCTTGTTTTCCTTCGGAATCGAGATGACGTCGCCTTCCTTGACGGAGAAGCGCTTCTCGTTCAGAATCATGTCCCCGCTGCCGGAGACGACCGTCCACACCTCGTCGCGGAGGCTGTGGTACTGGTAGCTCAAGTTTTTGCCCGCCGAGATGAAGATCCGCTTCGTCAGCACTTCGCGGCCGTCCGGGTAGCGGATGTAATCCAATACGCGGTAACGTCCCCAGCGCCGCTCTTCGTACATCGGACGCTGATCGGAATGCTTCATCACTTCCTTGATCTGCGGGCTCGCCGCCTTGTCGGCGACCAGAATGCCATCCGGGCTCGCCGCCACGATGACGTCGGAGAGGCCCATCAGCGTAATCGGCAGATCCAGCTCGTTGATGACGTGCGTGTTGATCGAGCCTTCCGTGATGATGCCCTTGCCGATCAGCGACGTCTCGATCTCCTCGGTCAGCGTGTTCCACGTGCCGAGGTCCTTCCACGGACCGTCGTATTGAATGGCAGCGACGCGGTTGGCCCGCTCCACGACTTCGTAGTCGAAGCTGATCTTCGGCATGCTGCCGTAGCGCTTCAGCATCTCTTCGTATTGGATCGGCAGCTCGTTCGCGATCAGAATCGTGATGAGGAAATCGAGCTTGAAGGCGAACACGCCGCAGTTCCAGAGCGCATGCTGCCGGATCATCTCCTCGGCGTCTTCCTTGCGCGGCTTCTCGCGGAAGCTCAGCACGTCGACGAACGGCTGCTCGGCGCCGATCTCGCCGTTCGGCATGATATAACCGTACTTCTCCGACGGGTACGTCGGCTTCACGCCCATGAGCGCCAGGTCGGCGTCCGAGTGGTCGAGCACGTGCTCGAGCCGCTTAAGCGACTCGAAGAAGGAATCCTCGACGTACGGGTCGACCGGCATGACGACGATCGTCTCGTTCAGCGACACGCCTTCGATCGCGTACAGGTACGTCGCCGCCAGCGCGATCGCCGGGAACGTGTCCCTGCGCTCCGGCTCGACGATGAGGTTAATGTCGTTGCCAAGCTGGCTGTAGATCATCTCGACTTGCGGCTTGCTCGTCGCCACGTAGGCGTCACGCTGCAGGCCAACCTTCTCCAGCTGCCCCCAGACCCGCTGGATCATCGATTCCAGCTTGCCGTCGCCGTTCTTCAGGATTTTCAGAAACTGCTTGGAACGGGAGTCGTTCGACAGCGGCCATAGCCTTTTGCCCGATCCGCCCGAAAGAAGTACGATTTTCATACGATTCTTCCTCCATTCTATTTGCCCGCGGGATCCGCCATCAGCGTCGCCGAGGCGATTCCGCCGGTCCACGTGCGGTAGTAGCTGGCGTTCTTGCCGTACGAGTTGTCCAGCAGCACGTTCGGCTTGTCCATGAGGCACGAGAGGATATGGCCGTGGAGCCGGGACGTCTGCACCGTCTTATAGTTGCTGAATCGGCTGACCGCTTTGTTCACGAGATAATCCGTGTACTTGCCCCAGAACGCGCTGAGCGGTAGCTTGCCGCTGCCCTTCTGCAGCATCTTATTGAACACGCGGATGGACTTGTGCTCCACCGTGTTGAAGAGCGTGCCCCAGTCCAAGTAATCGCCCTTGCCGGAAGCCTCCAGCTGCTCCTGCTCCGCCGTCTTCTCGATGTCGGTGCGCAGGAAGCAGAGCAGCTCCTTGGCCGGCGCGGACTTGCTGCGGATCGGCCACAGCTGGTGGGCCATGTCCGGCGACAGGTGAACCTGGCACGTCTTGAACCGCGCCTTCGCCATCTCCAGCGACAGCGTGTCGCGGACGTACAGATGCAGATCCTTGTGGCGGTTGAACACCGCGGCCGTCTTGTCGAACTCGGCCTGGCTCTTGTAGAAGATCGTCTGCGGCAGCATCACCACCCGGTGCCCGGGGTAATCGGCCACGATCTTCTCGCGCAGCTTCTGGTGCGCCGGATACAAGTCTCCGAAATTGCCGCCGCCGTGCAGCACGAGGATATGGTCCTTCGGAATCGCGAGGCCGTCCGGGAAGTCCAGCACGCTGTACCGCGCCTGAACGTGGATGCGGTGATCCCTGAAAAACGCTTCGGTTCCTTTCATGATGAGCAGATCGCCGCCGTTGCCGTGCACCGGATAATCGAGGTAATAAATCTTCGAGTGCGGCGGAATCACGTTCAAAATGTGGCGAAGCCGATTTTTGAGCTCATCCATCGGATGAGCGAACTGTACGGTGTCCATCAATCCGTCTCCTTCTCCATTGGGCGTATCTTCTCTCTACCGGGACCATGCCCGTTCATATCTCCCAGCTGACGTTCTCCCGGATGGGTTTCGCCGGCACCCCCGCGACGAGCGCGTAGGGCGCCACGTCCTTCGACACGAGCGAGCCCGCTGCCACGACGGCGCCTTCGCCGATCGTCACGCCCTTCAGGATGGTCGCCTTGCTGCCGATCCACACGTGGTCGCCGATGACGGTCGGCTTCGTTTCCGACATGCCTTCGATGCGGTGCGTATCGGTATCCATGATTGCGACATCCCATGAGATGGCGCAGTGGCTGCCGATTTTGACGTGCTTCTTGCAGATGATTTCGGTTCTGCGATTAATGAACGTATGGTCGCCGATTTCGATGACGGCTTCGCTCGAATCCAGGTAAAAGCCGGTGTTCCGGAACAGCAGCACGTTGTCGCCGATGATGAGCTGGGCGTTCCTGGCCTTCGAGACCGTCACGCCGCCCGCGACCCGCAGCAGCCGTCCGCAGCGATCGACCTTCCGCCGAAACAGCAGGCCGAGCGCGAGGCGATACCCGTATTTCGCGTAATCCTTGACGCTTCGCTTCCGTTTATTCGTTGCCATCCTTTTTTTCACATCGATTCCTTCCGTTCTTCTAGTTTGGCATGCTGCGCGAGAATCGCTTGAAGAGAAAACGGAGATCGTCTTTGTCGAACAAAATTGCAGCGATTCTCACCTTGAACACGACCCGCATGGCCGCGATCGTAATGACGATCCGGATGACCGCGCCGAGCAGCAGCGCGAACGCGATGCCGTTCAGGCCGTACAGCGGCGTGAAGACGAAGAACAAGCCGACCGTAATCGCAAGCGCGACGGCTTGCCGGATCACCACCAAGCCGGGACGGCCCATGGCGTTGAAGGACGAGGCGAGAATCCATGAGCCGCCGCCGAGGATGCACTCGAGCGACAGCAGGTAGAACGCGGTGCCCGCTTCGAGAAACTGCGAGCCGAACAGCAGGCCGAGCATGAAGCGGCCGATGATCATACCTGGGACGACAGCCGCGGTCATGAGCAGGAACGAGAGCCGGAACGCCCGGCCGACGGTGGCGATGATCTTGTCCTTGTCCATGCCGGTCACCTTCGGGAAGATGACGTTCGAGATCGCCATCTGCACGACGTTGAATACCCGCGACAGCGTGTAGACGACCGTGTACAGTCCGAAGTCCCTCGGCGTCAGCAGCGACAGGATGATGAGCTTGTCGCACTGGCCGTACAGCGTCCCGAGCAGCTCGACGCCGAACACCCGGCCCCCGTAGCCGAACAGCCCCTTGAAGACCAGCTTATCCTTGAACCGCTTGAACCAGTTGAAAGTCAGCTCGCGCCGCAGCCGGAAGAGCGCCCAGAAGATGACCATCAGGCTCGTCGCACAATACGCGGCCGATGCGTAGGGGATCGTCAGCTTGCCGATCGCCCACAGGACCAGCAGGCCGGCCAGATTGGAGAGCGGCACGTACAGGCGCAGCCCGTTGTACAAGGTGAACTTGTCCAGGCTTTGCGTCAGCGCGGCCAGCAAATTGACGGCCAGCAGCATCGGCAGCGTCAGCACGGTGTACCATCTGGCGGTCGCCACGATGGCGTCCGAGTAATTGCCGAGCCATACCGGCAGGAAGATCCAGGCGACGATGCCGACGACGATGCTGACGGGAATCTGGAACAGGAACCCGGCCCGTACGAACTCGGGCGCCAGGCGCTTGTCCGTCCGCATGTTGAAGATCAGCGAGGTCGGCAGCCCGAAGCTGACGAGACCGGACAGCAGCGTCGGCCAGAACAGGATGGCCGAGAATTCGCCTTTCCCCACGACGTCGAACAGGCGCGCGGTGACGATCGAGGTCAGCGTGCTCAGGACCATGATGAACAGATTGGCGGCGCTGGTGTGCAGAATCGCTTTGAACGATCCGCGTCCGGCGAGCCGCTTCAGGACGGCTTGCATTTTACCCATGGCTTCGACTTCCTTCTTGCGCGTATCGCATCATTGGTGCAGCTTCAGCACGCCTCTGAGCAATCCGTTGTTGTAAAATAATTTGCTGACGTTGCGGAAGATCTTCCGCTTGTCGTAGGCGAATACGATCGTGAGCACGGCGAACACCGGCAGCCGAATCAGCGAGTGCAGGACGAGCCCGCTCTTCTTGTTCGACGAGACCGCCCGGCTGACGCCCTGCCAGTAGATGCGCCGCAGCAGCCACTTCCGGCTGATCCGGCTGCGCGGAATCTTGTGCAGCACCGACGCGTGCGGCGTGTAGAATACGGTGTACTTCTCGCGGATCCGCTCGATGAGCTCGGACTCCTCGCTCGACAGCAGATTGCTGCCGACCCGGCCGAGATCCTCCCGGAACGGAGCCATCTCGTCGAACACCGACATGCGGAACGCGACGTTCGCGCCGAACGGAATGTGCGGCTTCTTCATCTCCACGATTTCGTCCGCGTAATCCAGAATCGTGTACAGCGTCCGGTTCTCCTCCGGCAGCCACTGCGGCTCGCTGCCTTCCCACGCCGGATCGATCTTGCCGCCGGCGACGCCGATGCGCGGGTCGAGCTCGAACAGCGCCACGATGCAGCGGATCCAGTCCGGGGACGCGACCGCGTCGTCGTCCAGGAACAAAATGTACTCGCCCTTCGCTTCGCGGATCGCGCGGTTGCGGGCGACCGACAAGCCGAGCCGCTCTTCATACACGTAGACGACCGGAATGTCGACCAGCTTGCGGAACTCCTCAACGATCTCCCGCGTATTGTCGGTCGACCGGTTGTCGATGACGAGAACCTCGAAAGGTCCGTCGAAATTTTGCTTCATCAGGCTGACGAGCGCTTCCTTCACGTCCGCCGCCCGGTTATGCGTGCAAATGGCTATGCTTGCTTTCATGCGTTCACCTCGTACCTCTTCGTGCCGGTATACACCTGGATCATTTTGCCGGCGATCCGGCCCCAGTCCAATTCCCGGAGCTTCGCCGCGATGTGCAGCTCCGTCTCCTTCGCGTCCATCGCCATCGAGGCGCGCAGCGCGTGCCGCAGGCCGTCCGGATCGTCCGGATCGTACAGGATGCCGCAGCCGTCGGAGACGTATTCGCCGAGCGCGCCGAGCCTCGGCGCGATGACCGGCTTTTTATAGGACAGCGCGAGAATCGCGCTGCCGGAGGTCGAGATTTGCTTGTACGGCAGCACGATCACATTCGCCGCCGCCAAGTAGTCGGCCAGCTCGTGGTCATCCACGAACTGCGGGTAGACATGAATGCGTCCGTCGTTCACCCGGTCGATGAAGTCGAGGCTGTAGCCTTTGTCGACTTTGCCGGCGATCAGGAGCTCGCTGTTCGCGTCTCCGAGCGCCGCGAACGCGTCGACGAGCTTATCGACGCCCTTGTACGGGTTGATCCGCCCGATGAACAGATACAGATACGAATCGGGCGCGATGCCGAATCGCTTGCGAATGTCCGTGCCCTTGCTGGCGTAAGCATCGACGTAATGGCCGTGCGGCGTAACCACGAGCTTGCCCGGCGATACGTCGAACGTCTCCGCGACCTCCGCCTTCACCGCTTCGCTCAGGACGAAGCCCTTCTGGCAGACGGACAGGATGAACTTCCGCATCACCCGGTCCCAGCGCGTCTTGCCGCTGTGCGGCCAGACGTTGTGCACCGTCCAGAACAGCCGGATGCCGCTTACCCGATAAAACAGCAGCAGCAGGGCGAAGAACGCCGATTTCACGATCGTCAGCGGCAAGGCCGACGCCGTATACGAGTTGCTCGGCCAGTGCATGTGGACGATATCGCCCCTGCGCGGCTTGAACGCCGCCTTCTGGTCGTAATGCTCGACCCGAAGGCCGTTCCGCTCGATCGAGCGGGTGAGCAGCTCGCTGTATTTGTTGTCCGGGCTGTGCTTGGGCCACATGTACACGGTTGGATTGCCCATCCTCGCCTACCTCCCGTCCGCGGCCGCGAGGGCGAACGCCCTGCCGCTCTGCTTGGCGAGACCCGCGTACAGGCCGAGATGCTTCTCGAGCAGCGACGCCTTCGTGAAGCCGCCGCAGTGCTGCAGGCATTCCGCCTGCACGCGGCGCTTCTCCTCGCCCGTCAGCGCGTGGTACTCGAGGATCTTCGCCTTGATCGCCTCTGCGCTGCCCGGCTTAAACAGGAACGAAGCCGGGTTCCAGACGGCATCGGGAATGCCGCCGACGTCCGAGGCGTACACCGGCGTGCCGACCTGGTACGACTCGATGATGACCCGGCCGAACGGCTCCTCCCAGACCGACGGCACGAACGTGACGTCGACCTTGCCCATGAACGCGCGCGCCTCCTTCGGCGTCACCTTGCCGGTGAACTGGAAGCGATCGTCGCCGCCGCACAGCTCCGCGAGCTTCTCGCGGAAGCCGCCTTCGCCGCAGATCACGACGCGTTCCACGATGTCGCGCGGCAGCGCCAGCACCGCTTCGGCCAGCTCGCGCACGCCCTTCTCCGGCTCGATCCGGCCGAAGTAGCCGAGGCGGAGCGGCTTGCGGTCGAAATCCTTCGCCTGGCCGGCGATCTCGCCGTCCACGACGTTCGGGATGACCAGCCGCGCGGCGTTCGGGAACAATCCGGCGTCGGTATGGCGCCGCAGGATGTGCGACGAGATGCCCACGGCCGCAGACACCCGCTTGCTGACGCCGCGGGAGCTCGCTTGGTACGTCCGCGCCAGCGCCGGATTCGAGATCGGCGAGCTGACCGGCGAGAGCAGCGAGTAATCGCGGAGCGTGTGCACGATCGGCACGTCCGGCTTCGCCGCCGTCCAGATCGCCGCGCCGAAGCCCGACAGGTTCTGCGTGTGGATCAGATTGGGGCCGAGCTGATCCAGCAGCCGCCGCACCGCCCGGATTTGGACCGGATTGTACAGGTCGATCAGCCGGCGCACCGTCTTCTTCAGCGTTCCGGCGCCGGCGCCTTGGCCGATCCAATACAGATTGTTGTACGGGAGCCGGTGCACGTTGACGCCGTTGATGACCTCCGTCTCGGTCCCCGCTTGTTTCCGCTGCGGGCCGACGGTCAGCACGTGAACCTCCGCCGCCGCCGTGAGCGTCTCCGCCAGGATTTGCGTCGAGATTTCCGCGCCGCCGATGATGTGCGGCGTGTACAGACTGTTAACGATGACGATTTTCATGCGATCCGTTTCATTCCCTTCATGCTCTGCATATCCGTCGCGGCCGCTGGGACGGCCGGCTGTTCCTGGAAGAACCCGCCGCGGATGAACCCGATGAGCAGCCAGAAGTTCACGAAGGAATAGGAATCGAAATTCATGACGAGCGCGACGCACAGCGCGAACGCGAACTTGGCGTACGGACTCCGTCCGGCACTCTTCAGGATTGTAGCCATGAAGCCGCCGAACAGCACCGCGCCGATCAATCCTTCCTCCGCGAATATTTTGGACAGCAGGTTCCGCGACGTCGCCATGTCCGGCCGGTCGAATACGAGATCGGCCACTTCCTTGAACTTCAGCCCGTCGCTGAAATGCCGGAGCAGCAGGTCCGCGAATTCCCGGTAATAGAACCCGCCGCCGACGCCGAATACGGGATGCTGCGCAAACTCGATGAACCCGATCGCCGGAAAATAAACCCGAATGAACATGGAGTTGTCCGTCTTGATCAAGTGATTGAAGTTGAACTTAAACCGCTCCGTGAAATAGCCGCTGACGTGGAACGTCTCGAGCAGATACGGCACGCCGACGGCGACGATCAGCACGCAGACGCCCAGCACGAGCAGCATCTTGCCGCGGTTCTTGTTCGCGATGAGCACGTAGATGAGCATCGCGGTCAGCAGCACGCTGTAGGCGTACGCCGAGAACGACAGCATGAGCAGCACGGCGGTGCCGATCAGGAGCGGCAGCTGCTTGCGGAAGCCGCGTTTGTACAGGAAGAACATCAGCAGGCCGCCGCTCAGCATGTGGATGGCGCCCCAGGACGGTTCGCCCGACAGCAGCTGGATCCGGCCCTTGTACACTTTCTCCGAGAACAGGCCGGTGAACGGCCTGGAGAAGCCGCTGTGCAGGATCAGCGAGTCCATCAGCTGCAGGAAGCCGGCGAAGAGCGGCGGGATGAACGCCACCAGCATGCTTTTGGCAATCCAGCCGATCAGCGCGGGATCTTCCTTCGTCTGCTCGGCTATATAAACCGACGTGCGGTACATACTTAGCCCGAACAGAAGCGTAACGACGTGCTTGAAGCTGCTTCCCGTGTCTCCGTACCCTACGGATACGATGAGCGAATGGCCGACGCTGTACATTGCGAAGGCGACGAGGAAATAATCGCCCGTTTTGAACCGGTAGCCGGTAAACAGCAGCAGAAACGAGGCGGCGAACATCGAAAACATCGAAAGCGGCCGGTAGACCGAAAAGTGGAAATACGGCAAGCTATCGTACGAGATGACGGCAATCGAGAAGAGAAACAGCACGATGATGAGCTTTCGAACCATGTCGGCTTTCGCTCTGCTGGCAATGAACGGCATTATGATAAGATCAGCTCCATGTTTTTGCGCGTCGCGGAGCTGCTGAAGTTGCTGGCCACGTAACGCACCGAGTTGCGCGATACCTTCTCGTTCAGTTCGTCGTTGTTCAGCAGCAGCAGCACGCTGCGCACGATGTCGTCGTCCGAATCGCAAACGAACAAGTCCTCGCCGTGATTCGCGTTGATCCCTTCGATGCCGATGTGGTTCGTGACGACCGGCACGCCCCAGGACATCGCCTCGACGATCTTCGTCTTGATGCCCGTCCCGAACAGCATCGGCGCGATCATGAGCGCCGAGTCGCCGACGACCCGCTTCACGTCATCCACTTCTCCGGTCACGACGACGCCCGGATAGGTCTCCTGCAGCCGCAGCACTTGCGGGGTCGGATTTTTCCCGACGATGTAGAACGTCGTGTCCGGCGCCTGCCGCTTGATGCTCGGCCATACCCGTTCGCAGAAGTATACGACGGCGGAGCTGTTATGCGGGATGTCCATCTTTCCGACGAACACGAGCTTGTTGCGGTCGTACCGCCGCGGTCCTTTGCCCCGCGTATGGTCCGGCTCGAACTTCATCGGAATGCCGTAGCACGATTCGTGTTGGGTCGTCTTCCGGAAATTCTCCGCTTCGACCGGCGACGTGAAGACGAGGTGATCGAACCGCGGCGCTACCTTCTTCTCGTACTTATCCAGCAGCCGGCTCTCGAACTCGATCAGCCACTTCTGCACGAACTTCATGTCCGCGAGCTTCTTCATGCTGCCCGGCAGCTTGTTGGCGAAGCCGCCGAAGATCGACGGAATGTACTGGAACCACTCCAGCTGCCGCTTGTAGCGAAGCGACAGCAGATCGTCGTAGCTCATGACGTGCTGCCCGCCGCTGTGCGTCGCGTATTCCGCGACCCGCACCATGTCGTACAGGATGACTTCCGGCTTCTCGGCCTTCACGATCTCCTTGACCTTGCGGTGCGTCTTGCGGGAATAATAAACGGACACTTGGAGCGGCCATTTGCGCAGCAGCAGCGAATACACCGCGATGTTGAACAGCTTCTCCGGCAATCCCGGCAGCTCGATGCAGACGAGCTCGTCGATTTCCTCCGGCCGGTCCTTCAAGTACTTCACGTCGTCGACGAAGGAGAGATTCACGAGCTGGCTGCCCGGATGAAGCTCCTTCATCTGGCGGATGTACTGCAGCAGCATGTTCTTCCGTCCATCCGTGTTCGGGAATGGCAGCCGGTTCGTAATAAACATGATTTTTTTCATGATAACTCCCGTCCCATTCGTTTAAAAAGCGTCCTTCGCTCCGATGAGGAGCTTAAACGTCTTAAATATAATCTTCAAATCCCCCGCAATGCTGCGATTTTGAATGTACTTCAGGTCAAGCTCGACCATTTGCTCGAAGCTGAGGTCGTTGCGCCCGCTCACCTGCCAGAGGCCGGTGCAGCCGCCCGTTACCGTCAGACGCAGCTTGTCGTATTCCGTGTACTCCGCGACTTCGCGCTTCAGCGGCGGCCGCGGGCCGACGAGAGACATCTCGCCGCGCAGCACGTTGATCAGCTGCGGCAGCTCGTCAATGCTCGTTTTGCGAATGAATTTGCCGACCTTCGTGATCCGCGGGTCGTCCTTCATCTTGAACATCGCGCCTTGAATTTCGTTCTTGGCGAGCAATTCCTTCAGTCGCTCCTCCGCGTTCGAGACCATGGAACGGAACTTGAACATGCGGAAAGGCTTCTCGCCCTTGCCGATCCGGGTCTGGTAGAAGAACACCGAACCCTTCGGATCCTCCAGCTTGATGCAGAGGGCGACGAGCAGGAAGAGCGGCAGGAAGAATACAAGCCCGAACAACGCACCCGCGATGTCGATGATGCGTTTGACCACGAGGTAGGACAGATCGTTCTGTTTCGTCAGCGCAAGCCGAAGCGAATCGGAATCGGTCACGACCGCCTCCCGGTCATACCGTTGGGCCATGTTGCTCACTCACTTTCTCGCGTTCGAGGATTTCCTCCAATTCTTCGATGAGGGGGTAGCGGAGCTCGCTGTTGCGCAGGGCGAACTCGATCGTCGTCTTGATGAAGCCGAGCTTCTCGCCGACGTCGTAGCGAATGCCTTCGAAATCGTACGCGTAAACACCCATGTCTTCGTTCAACTTTTGAATGGCGTCGGTCAGCTGAATCTCGCCGCCCGATCCGGTCTCGTGCCGGCCCAGGTAATCAAAGATTTCAGGGGTCAATACATACCGGCCCATGATCGCCAGGTTCGACGGTTCTTGACCCTTCGGCGGCTTCTCCACGAAGCGGTTCACCTTGTAGAGCCGTTCGAATTTGTCCGTCGGATCCACGATCCCGTAGCGGTCCGTCTGATCCGGCCCGACCGTCTGGACGCCGATGACCGATCTTCCCGTTTGCTCGTATTGCTCGATAAGCTGCCTCGTGCAAGGTATGTCGGACTGCACGATGTCGTCGCCGAGCAATACCGCAAACGGCTCGTCGCCGATGAAGTTCCGCGCGCACCATACGGCATGCCCCAGTCCTTTCGCTTCTTTCTGACGGATATAGTGGAGCTCCACATTCGAGGATTGCTGAACCTTCTTCAGAATGTCCAGCTTTCCTTTTTCCAGCAGCGACTGTTCGAGCTCGAAGGCAATGTCAAAGTGATCTTCGATAGCCCGTTTCCCTTTGCCCGTGACGACGATAATGTCCTCGATGCCGGACGCGATGGCCTCTTCCACGATGTACTGGATGGTCGGCTTGTCGACGATCGGCAGCATCTCTTTCGGCATTGCTTTGGTTGCGGGCAGGAACCGTGTGCCGAGTCCGGCCGCAGGGATAATCGCTTTTCTCACTTTTTTCATATGTCTCACCCTATCCGTTTTTTTCTATGTGTTCTATGTGTTTTGTCTATCATGGTGCTAAAAACACGAGCTATGTTTTCTCTTGGAACGAGTAAACATAGCTCGTACTTTTAGATCGATCATAGAGCACCGGGCATTCAACCCGTCCTCACGTCATACCCTTGACGATGTACGTCTAAGGTCGGTTGACCCACAGCATGACCGAGTGCCTCCGATGATAAAGGAACAGGAGACATTTCCTGATAGCCGGCAGGGCGCGGCGCGCCTTCGGTTATCGATTGACGTTCGTCAGGACGGCGCCGATGATTTTGGCTTTGCCGTAATCGAGCGCAGCCTTCGCTTTCAGCGCCGTTTCGTTCTTCACTCTGCCCGATTTCATGACCAGGACGACGCCGTCGCAGCGGCTTGCCACGACCAGCCCGTCCGACAGATCGGTCACCGGCGGCGTGTCGACGATGATGATGTCAAATTGCTCCTTCGCCGCCTGCAGCAGCGCCGAGAAGGCGTCCGAATCGAGCATATCCGACGGATTCGGCGGGATCGGTCCGGCCGTCACCGCGCTGAGATTCGGTATGTTCGTCCGCTGGATGACTTCCTCCAGCTTGCCGTGCTTCATGAGTGCATTGCTGAGGCCGAGCCGGTTCGGCAGGCCGAACAGTTCGTGCTGCGCCGGCTTGCGCAGGTCCGCGTCGACGATCAGAACGCGGCGGCTCGCCTGGGCATACGTGACGGCCAAGTTGGCTGCCGTCGTGCTCTTGCCTTCGCCGCGCAGGGAGGACGTGACCGAGACGGTTCTGTACTCTTCGCCGCCGCCCGAGAATTCCAGGTTCGTCCGCAGGCCGCGGAACGCTTCGGAGATCGCGGAGCCCGGATGCGTTTGGACGATCAGGGTGCGATTAAGCGTCGAACGAGACATTTTCTTTCCCTCCCAAATTCGTCATCTGCGACTTCGGCCGGCGGTCGGCCAAATTGTGGCGCTTCGCTTTCGGAATAGCCGCGAGCGCGGTTACGCCGAGCAGCTCCGCGACGTCTTCCTCGGTCTTCACCGTGTTGTCGAGCTGATCGAGCACGAAGGCGGCGGCGATGCCGACAAGCGCGGAGACGATAAACGCGACCATGATGTTCGTCGTCGGGTGCGGGGAGAGCGGACTGGGATGCTTCGTCGTATCGGCCGGGTTCAGGATCGACACGTTGTCGAGCTTCATCAGCGTCTTGACTTCCTGCTGGAACACCGTCGAGACCGCGTTCGCCATCTTGGCGGCCCGCGTGTAGTTCGTGTCCATCGCGGAGATCGTCATGACCTGCGTGTCGCTGATAGAGCCGACGGAGACCCTCGCGATCAGCTCGTCCGCGCTGGCGTGCAGATCGGGATACCGCTCCGCGACCTTCGTCATGATGCGGGGCGTGCGGACGATCGCTTTGTACGTTTTGATCAGCGCGATGTTGGTGTTGATGGCGCCGATGTCGACGTTCGAGGCGTTCGCGTTCGGATCCGTCAGCTGGCCGCTCACGATCAGCTGGGCGGTAGCCTGATACTGAGGCTGCAGGAAGTGGTTCGTGTAGTAGCCGACGGCGGTGCAGCTGACGATGACGATCAGGGCGATCAGCCACAGCCTTTTCTTAATAAAGCGCCAATATCGCAGCAGTTCCAAGGTGCATCCTCCATACCGATTCTGTTCGCGTGGTACGAACAGAATGTAAATTTTTTCTGAATATTCCGACTTATAAAGGTACTTCAATTCCTCGTTTTTCGCTTACGGCCGCCTGTTATTCCTCAAATTCCTGCAAGTTTCTTGCGCTGTTTTCATTCTATAGCGACATTGCCTGACTAGACTATTACGCGGCAGGATGATTTTAAATCTACTCCCGTCGTAGATCATCCTGCCACTATCGACCCTGCGCTTGTTACACTTTCGTACCAGCCGGGTCCAACTTCTCTTCCTTCCGGTCCTCCGGCGGCGAATACGCCGTCATGCCTCGCGACTGCGCGTACAGCGCGGCCTGGGTGCGGTCGTTCAGGTTTAGTTTTTGAAAGATCCGGCTGACGTGTTTCTTGACCGTGAACTCGCTGATCGTCAGTTTTTTCGCCATGGCGCCGTTCGACAGCCCTTCGCCGAGCGCGATCAGCACTTCCCGCTCCTTCGGCGTCAGCTTCTCGAGCGGATCGTCCGCTTCCTTCCGGATCAGCACTTCCATCAATCCTTGATCGAAATACTTGCGGCCCCGGTCGACCATCTTGATCGCGAGCAGAAGCTCTTCCGGCATCGAATCCTTCAGCACGTAGCCGAAGGCGCCGCTCTCTTCCGCCCTTCGCACGTCGAACTCCGCCGCGGACGAGGTCAGCATGATGAACCGGCACGGCATGTCGCCGAAATGCTCCACCAATTCGAATCCGGTCCGCTCCCCGAGCCGGATATCGACGATGGCGAGATCAGGTTCCGTTTGCGCGAGGACCACCATGGCGTCCTCGACGGACTCCGCTACGCCTACGACTTCGATTTCCTTTTCGCTTTCAAGTACGGCAATCAGTCCTTTGCGGACCAATGGATGATCGTCAACGATAACGACCCGCATGCCTATCACCCGCTTTTCGTAGTTTGAGTTGTTCCTTCGTTTACGCCGGCAATGTCGGCGAGCGGCAGCCAAATTTCGATCCGCGTTCCGATTCCTATCTTGCTTTCGATATCAAAGGTGCCCCCGAGCGATACGGCGAGCGCGCGCATATTGGATAACCCGAAGCCGGAGCCGGTCTTGACCGTCTTCGCCCGGACGTCGAAGCCTCTTCCGTCGTCTTCGATCGTCAGCCGGACGGCGCCCTGCTTGACGGTAAGCTCGATCGTGACGCATTGGCTGGAGCCGTGGCGAATCGCGTTCCCCACGCCTTCTAGGATGATGCGGTACAGCGCCTTTTGCTGGTTCAGGGCCAGCTGTCCGACGGACTGCGGAGCGTTGAACGCGATGTTGACGCCGCTCAGCTTGGCCTGGTTGGCCAAGTGCGAGCGGACGATGCCGATCCAGGAGCCGTTCCCGCCCTTGGACGAGCTCAAGCTGTGGATCGTGGCGCGCAGCTCGCCGGAAGCCGTCGAGGCCGCCTGCTGGATTTCCTTCAGCTGCTCCAGCTTTTGCTGATCCGTCAGGTCTTTCCAACCGCACGTCATCGAATGAATCGCGTAAATGATGCCGAACAAATGCTGGGAAACACGGTCGTGAAGCTCTTCGGCGATCCGGTTGCGTTCCTCGACTAGTTGCCGTTTCGACTCGATCTGAATTGCCATCGCTATCATCACCTTTCTTGCCCTCGTTCAACACAATAGCCGGTCATGCGATCAGCGCGACAGTTGACCCGATCCGTTTCCGCGACCTGACGCTTTGCGGAAAGTATGAGAAATCCCTAATGTTTTCGCCATTTATCCTCAAATTCGGACAGCGCTCTATATTCCCAACATACCGCGAAGAAATGGACATGGACATACATCAGGAGTACTGAATTTATTCCTTGGTCGGCCGCGTTTTAACAGTGACCTTGGTCTCAATTCGTCAACGGAGATTTTGTCGATCGGCATCTCTTTTCGCTGCTCTCGTGCTCGTGCGGAGCCGAAACGAAAAACGCCCGAAATGCCGGATCTGAAAGAAATCTGTAAGAATTGAAAGCGTTTCAGAACATCCCTTTTTCATTGTGACGGAATGTGTCAGGACCACGGGCCTCTCTACCCAGGCGGCATCCCGGTTTTTCGGGGGCAAGTCGCAGCGTTGGACAACGCCTGTCGACGCCGGCAGCCTTTTCCATTCACAATTTGGACACAACTATGGAACAAACAAGCTAATGGAACCCGTCATTTTTCTTCTAACGATTAGAAAACAACCCTAAATCTACCAATCACTACTCTGATTGCGGTATTGCCCGTGGTCCATTCGCGCAATAATACGGGGGCTCTATGAGATTTCTGAGAGGCCCGAACGTTCGGTTTTCGCCCGTCCGGGCAGTGCAGCGGGCATCGTTCCAACGGACAGCCCGTCCATCGTTACTCCCGAATCCATCCATCCGGAATATCGAGCTCGCGGATGACGCGGGCCGGCGTTCCGGCGACGAGTGCATTCTTCGGCACATCCTTGTTGACGAGGCTGCCTGCGGCCACGACCGCATTCTCGCCGATCGTCACGCCCGGTAGAATCGTGCAGCGCGTGCCGATCCAGACATTGTCGCCAATGACGATCGGCTTGCTCGCGCCGGCGGAATCGTTCGCGTCCAGCTGATGGTACATGCTGTCCAGAATGCTCGTGCGCGGCCCGATCTTCACGTCCCGCCCGATCGTCACGCGGTTGCGGGATGCGATTCCGACGCCGGCGTTGATGAACGTGCGGTCGCCGATCTCCAGCACCGCTCCTTTCTCGACGGTTAGCTGCGACGCCCAAGGCTTGCCGACGAACCGGACCCGGTTTCCCACGCGGAGCGTTCCTCCTTGATTGACGTACAGCTTCCCTTTGATCCACGGAAGCTCGCGCAGCGGGCGGCCTCCTTTGCCGTGCCGAAGCATCCACTTCAACCTTCGAAACGTGTTGACCACCATGAATGATTGCCCTCCAAACCCAGTTTGGTATCCGGCAATCATTTTACCCTCGCGGCTGCGCGAATGAAACAGCTAGGATGCTTAAAAAAAGTTAATCTAGCAAAAAAACCCTTTCGCCGCGTCCGTGAAGACGCTTTCGCGAAAGGATCTTTTAGATAATTTTTTAGTGAAAATTTATATTTGCACCGCAGTCGGCAAGCGTACGCGCAGAGATCCGCGCTTCGAGATCACGGTTCTCCCGGCAATCGAAGCCCCTTGACGAACGCCGGCTCCATCTCCGCGCCTTAAGCCCTCCTCGATTCCGCTTGCCGGTTCCCGCACCCGTTCCCGCGTCCGCTGCACCGTGTTTCTACTATTAATAATAACGCAACAATCCGATTGCCGTTCGAATGCCGTCAGACTTACTCCGAGGTCTGCCCGTTCTCCTCCGTCCGCTCCTGCCGCTTCGTCCCCGCGATCGTGCGGAGCTGCGTGGCGAGAAACAAGATGAACGCCAGGAGCACCAGGCCGATACCGATAACCGAGCCGTTCACGGAGACGTGCAGCTGGCTCAAGGTTAAGTAGATGAGCAGTCCGGTCACGGTCAGTACGTTCTCGCTGAAATTTTGCACCGCGATCGTTTTGCCGGCGCCGATCGTCGACTTGCCCTCCTCCTGCAGCATCGTGTTGAGCGGGATGACGAAGATGCCGCCGAACACCCCGATCAGGAACAGCAGCGCGATCGTCAGCCAGAGCACGTAGGTCATCGTGGCCAGCATGACCGCCGCGACCATGAAGAGGCCGTAGAAGAAGGCGCGGTGCAGCTTGCCCGCGGGCACCAGCTTCGGCGTCAGAAACGCGCTAGCGACGACGCCGATCGCCGTGATTCCGATCATCATGGACTGCTGGTCCGTATCCGTAATGCCGAGGTTCAGTGGCAGCCAGGCGATCAAGGCGATGCGCAGCACGGCGGCCGTCAGCCAAAAGGAACCGGTGCCGACGAGGGAGAACCTCGCGCGCGGATTGCGGAACATGGTGCCGAAGTCGCGGAGGAACTGCATCGCTTCCTTCCCGTAGCGCAGGTCCGCATTCCCGGGCTTGGCCGGAATAAGGAACGTCATCAACAGCGACAGCACGTACACGGCGAGGCAGGCGATGATGGCCGGCAAGTCGGAACGCTGCGCCAGGAAGCCGCCCGCGACCGTCCCGAGCAGAATCGCCAAGATTGTGGAGCCCTCCACCTTCGCGTTCGCCCGCAGCAGCTCGCTCTCCGTCGCCGTCAGCTCCGTCAAGATGCCGTATTTGCCCGGCGAATACACGACCGCCCCGATGCCGACGAAAACATAGCAGAGCGCCGGCGGCAGACCGAACAGCAGCATGGCGATGCCCACAGCCTTCAGCGCGTTGCCGAGCAGCAGCACGTTCGACTTCGCCTTCTTGTCGGCGTATGCGCCGACGATCGGCGCGAGCACGATGTAAGCAGCCAGAAAGGCGATCTGGATATAGTTGACCGCGATGTCCGGATTGGCCGCCCCTTGGCGCTTCACCATGCCCACAATCAGAAAAAAGTTCAAATTATCCGCGAATGCGCTTAAAAACTGCGTAAGCACGACCATATTCAGCGGCGACAGCAAACGTTTCATTCCGGTACCCCTTCCAAGCTTGTGCAATCTTCAACCATAACCTACCTATCATACCGCATGGGGACTTCCGCCGGAAGAGCTTGAAGCCAACAAAAAAAAGAACGGAGACGAGCCCGCCAGGCTCGATCATCCGTTCCTTCTTCGTTTCTTGCCGTCTTTCGTACCGGCAGCTTTCTTGCGCGCGGCATCGCGTCAATGCCTTCGGCTGATCCTCCCGAAGCCGACCCGCGTCTTCGGCTTGGTCGATTTGCGCGGCGTCAGCCAGCTGCCCGATTTCTTGCCGCCGCCGGTATCCCGCGTGATCTTGCCTTTCGACGGATGGCTCGTCACGCCGCCTCCGCCCGACGTGCTCGTCGTATCGGCGTTCTTCGAGCGCTTGAAGATCGAACCCGTTCGCGTGACCGTCATTGGCGGAACGGCTTTCTTCTCCTGCGCCGACGGCGCATGGTAGCTGCCGCCGGTCGGCTTATACGTCCCGCGGTCGTCGTAGCCGCGATACGAACCGTGGCCGTAACGGCCGTTGTCGAACAGGTTGCCCAGGAAGCTCGCCAGCAGGTAGCCCTCCAGGAAGCTCGAGCTGTAGTTCTGACGAACGTATTCCTGGGAATCGACTTCGATCAGCGTATCTTCCGGCTTCTCCGTATCCTGCTGCAGGTGGATGATCCGGTCGTTGTAGACGAGGAACATGTGATCCTTCGCCTCGGCCGATTCCTGCTGCGGCTTCTGCTGGTCGGCAAGCGCCTTCGCGACCTCCGGCACACTTACGCCGGCCGCGCGGTAGACGTACGACGTGCTGGCGCCGCTGCCGTTCACCGATTCGAGCGGATACTGCTCCTCGATCTTCTGATTGACGCCGCAGGCGGCGAGCAGCGGGAAGACGAGCGTGAAGACCAGCAGGAGTTTAAGTAAATAAGAGCCTTTGCTGCGCATCCTCCTCATCCTCTCCTAGGTCCCGCGGAGCACGCGGACATCGGCGGGAAGCACGCTATCGCCTTCGTACAGCATGAACCGGCCATCCTGCCACTCGACGCGGAGCAGCTTCTGGTCGTCGGACTGGTATTGCCACACGTACTGCTCGCCGCCCTGGACGAACGGCGTCTTGCCGACGGCGGCGACGAAGCCGGAGTACTGTTCTTCGAGATGGTAGGTCCGGTCGTCCAATTCGAGCTCCGTCGGAACTTCCTCCACGGAATCGAGCCGGCCGTCGATCGGTTCGTACAGCGCGTAGACGGTCCGTTCGCGTTCCTCGATCGTCAAGTAGCGGATGGACGAACCGTCGCGCAGCGTCAGTACGATCAGGTTGCGCTGGCGGTTCTGCAGGCGGCCGATCACCTCGTAGGTCACGAGCGACACCTCGCAGACGTCGCCAGGCCCGATCGTCAGCATGCTCTTCTCCGCGCGGGGCGGCTCAGGCTTCGCGATAATGTTTTTGATACGTGAGAATATGCCCATGGCGATCGCTCCTTACGATATCTTGGTTACAGGCAGGCTCCAATGATCAGGGCACCGGCCACATGCAGCGAACCCGTAAAAAGCGCCGAGGCGATCTGGTTCTGCCGCGTTCCTTCCGTCAGGTCCAGTCCCGCCATCGCTCGGAGCGCGAACTCGATCAAGCTCTCGATGAGCAGCAGGATCACGAACGAGATGGCCGACACGACCAGCGCTTCCCAGAGGTCGTCCGACGTCGCGATGGAGCGCGAGAGAATAAAGGCTTGCGCGAGCAGCTTCATGATGAAGCGGGTCGTGACCGCCACGTTGCCGTTCTTGATTTCTTCCAAGTCCTTGTACCGGGTAAACAGCGAGTCGATCGCCATCAGCACGATCAGCAGCACCGCGCCGGCTCCGGTCCATACGAGAATGCCGAGCATCTGATCAAGTGTCATTCGTCAAGAGCCTCCATCGTCTATTTTGCCGCAGCGACCGCGAGACCAAAGAAAAAACGTCCTCGCGGATGGAAGCGCGCGAAGCTTGCGGTCCATGCCGGCAGACGTTCTTTCCATGAGCTGGCTACTGCGGTACTTACTTGTAGTATACTACGAGCTTATTCTTTTTTCTCGTATTGCTTCATGAGCGCGGCCAGCTCGTCGTCGACGGCTTTGTTCCGGCCGAGCGATTCGAACTCGTCGTCGAGCGACTTGGCTTTGCTGCTCATTTCGTTGCTCGCCTCGGCTTGCGCTTCCGCCTGCAGCATTTTCTCTTCCATCCGCTTCAGGCCGGACATCGCCGAGTCGGAGCTGAAGCCTGCCATCGACTTGTTGATGTCGGCTTGCGCTTTCGCCGCTTTGTAGCGGGCCACGAGCGTTTCGCGCTTGTTTTTCATTTCCGTCAGCTGGTCGCGCATCTCGCTCAGCTTCGCGCGGAGATTGTCCGCGGATGCTTTGTTGGAATCGTAGCTGAGCTTGTATTCATCGCGCTTCTGCTCAGCAGCTTTCTTCTCTTCCAGCGCGCGGCGCGCGAGCTCGACGTTCTGCATGGACGCCGCCGTGTGCGCTTGCTCGGTGCGCTTCTGCACGAGCGCGTCCTGTTCCTCGTACAACTGCTTGAACCGTTTCTCGATCGCGATTTGCGCGGCGACCGCCTTCTCGGCGTCTTCGAGGTCGTCCTGCATGTCGCGGATATATTGGTCCGTCAGTTTGATCGGATCTTCGGCTTTTTCGATCAGGGCGTATACGTTCGACAACGTAAGGTCGCGCAGGCGTTTGAATACAGACATGGTTCTTTTTCCTCCTTGGGGTGTGCTGTTCGTCAGCGTTTATGTTACCTATTACGGCTGCGGGAGACGATTCGTTTCAAAAAATTAATCGCGAACGGGGGCTTCCTCCGCCATTAGTTACCCTTAATTTACCATACGGAACCGAAACAAGAAAGGAGCTTTTCGAGGCGATTCCCGCGAATAGTCCCTCATACGTCCCGGAACGCGGGCCTTAAGCCGGATTCGTAAGGACCCGGAATGCGGCGTTGGCCGGAATGCCGCACTAGTCCTTCCTGCCCGCCTCTATATACACGATACAATCTATATATGTATGGAAACGGTTGCGCGCGGCGGCGGGCTGGCGTCATGAGCCGCCGCCCGCGGGAATAAACTGTACAAACGGCGGCCGCCCTGCCACGGCCCAAGGAGGAACTCCGATGGAAGACGCTTTCGTCGAGCAGCAGCTCGAGCTGCTCCGCGCCGAGCGGTGCGCCGTGCACCGCGTCGCCGCGGCGCAGTCGGGCGACGCGGTCATTCTCTATTCGCCGCCAGAGAGGCTCGATATCCATGCGCGCATCGTCTACGAGACCGGGATCGCCACCAAGCGCCATCTCACCGATCCGGCCTTGCACGTGACGCCGGCCGGCGGGACTGACAACGTTTGGACGCTGCAATATATCCGCATTCTAGGCGACAAGATCGGCCGCGGCTACGGCTCCCTAATGATGAAGCAGCTGCTGGCGCTCGCGGAACGCGGGAACGTCGCCCGCATCGAAGGCCGGATGCAGCAGGCCGGGCACAAAGACCACGCGGAGCGGCTGCGGCACTTTTACAGCAAATTCGGCTTCGTCATCGAAGCGGATTCTAGACTCAGGTGGGACAATCCTACGTACCGGATTGCGCCCCCGGAACATCCCTCCGCACCGAAGCCGGGATTCCGGTTTCGTTACGCGAAGCGAACCGAAAAATAGGACTTGCATCCTTTTTGGAGATTATGATAATATTCCTCTTGTGCTTAACACTTCTACTTAACGGGACGTAGCTCAGCTTGGTAGAGCGCCTGGTTCGGGTCCAGGAGGTCGCATGTTCAAATCGTGTCGTCCCGACCATTTCTTTAGCGCAATTCTTGTTGAACAACACGCATTCTAATCATCGCTAGACCAATTGCGATCAACTAACGCTCGGGCGCCGCCCGGGCTTTTTTTATTGCCGATTCGGGCTGCGGATCGCGCTGGAATTGACGGTCGTTTTCGGGCCGTGCTATAGTCGCGGTAGATCGCTTGCAAATGGTACCAGACGCGGTGCCGAAATTCAAAGCCAAAGGATGATTCGGATGGCGCGGAAGCCGAAAATCGCCGTTGTCGGCAGCTTGAACATGGACTTGGTCCTCTCGATGGAGCGCATGCCCCGGATGGGCGAAACGATTCAAGGGGACAGCATTCACTATATTTCCGGCGGGAAGGGCGCGAACCAGGCGGTAGGCTGCGCGCGTCTCGGCGCGGACGTCGTCATGATCGGTGCCGTCGGCGGCGACGCGTTCGGCTCTCAAATCCTGGCGCGGATGCGGGGCTTCGGCGTCGATACGGCGGCGATCGCGGAATTGAAGGACGCCGCGACCGGCACCGCCGCCATCCTCCATACCGAAGGCGACAACTGCATCGTCATCGTGCCCGGAGCCAACGGCCGCTGCACGCCGGAGATGATCGAGACGCACCGGGCATACATCGCGGGCGCCGACGCGCTGATCGTGCAGCTCGAGATCCCGCTGCCCGCGGTAGAGACCGCGCTGCGGATCGCCCGCGAGGCCGGCGTGCGCACGATCCTCAATCCCGCGCCGGCCGCGGCCTTGACGGACGAGCAGATCGCGCTCGGCGACTATTTCACGCCGAACGAGACGGAATTCGATTACTACTACGGCAGCTCTGCCGCGAACGAGGATGAGCTGTTCGCCCGGATGCGGTCATGGCGCGAGCGCCATCCGCGACAAACGCTGATCGTGACGCGCGGCAAGCACGGCATCTCGTGCCTCGCGCCAAGCGGCGGCGATATCGTGACGGTCCCCGCGCCGATCGTGGACGTCGTCGACACGACGGGCGCGGGCGACGCGTTCAACGCGGCGCTCTGCTACGGCCTCGCCGCCGGCCGGCGCCTAGAGGACGCGCTGCAGCTGGCCGTCAAGGCCGCGTCCCATTCCGTCACCGTGTTCGGGGCGCAGGACGGCATGCCGGCGATGGCGGAGCTCGACTAGGACGCACGGTTTTCGCGGCGTCCGCGGCGGTTGGGTCTGCGCCGCCCCGGCACTCCGCTCGCGACGTGCACGATATGCCCCGCCGCGGGGTAAGCGGGCGCTGCCTCGCGACGCGGGCGCTGTGCCGCTCGCGCCGAGGCGCGTTTGCGAGCGGCCGGCGCCGGCCCGCGGCGGCCGCAAGAGGCGCGCACGGCAAAGAGGCGATGCATCCGCATCGCCTCTTTGCGTTGCCGCGGCTTGGCCGAGCGTCCAGCCGCCTCGCGTCAGAACGTGCTCGCCGGCGTCGTGTCGGAGCACCAGCGCGTGTTGAACAGCTCGTGCATCAGCACCTCGTGCGCCTCCGGCGTGCCGATCGCGCGCAGCGCCTCCAGCGCGTGGCCGCGCACGTAGCGGTTCGCGTCCTCGAGCGCGCCCGCCAGCGCCGGCACGGCAGCCGCCGCGCCGGGGCCGACGCGCACGAGCGACAGGCCCGCCGTGAAGCGCACCTGCGTGTCGGCATCCGAGAGCGCCTTGATCAGCGCCGGGACGACGGCTGGCGCATCGGCGCTCATGATGCCGAGCGCATCCACGGCCGTGCGCCGCACCTCCACGGCCGAATGATCGAGCAGCGCCGCGACGCGCGGCACGGCGCCGTCGACGAAGCCGCGCAGCTCGGAGAGCGCGAAGACGGCGTTGTTCACGGCCGTCTCGTCCTCGCTGCCGAGCAGGGCCGTCAAGCCCGGCACGGCCTCGGCGCCGGCCGTGGAGAGCCCGTACGCCGCGATGCGCGCACGCTTCTTGTAGCCGCCGCTCAGCGCGGCTAGCAGCGCTTCAATGCCGGCCGGTCCGCTTGCCGCCAGGTCGTACGCCGCCGCGAGGGCGTCCGGCTCCTTCGACTCCTTCAGGCGCGCCGCCAGCGCTTCGACCGACGCCGCGTCGCCAGGCTTTGTGCCCGCGCGGGACGCTACGCGGCCGGACAGCCAATTCCAGACCTCCTCGGCGATCTCGCGATGAGTCGACGGTTCGCCTCCGGCTACCTGAGCGAAATCCGCCGTCCGGTTATCCCAGGACGGGGCCGTCGGCGCTTGCGTCCGCATGAATTCGAATTTCAGCATGAAGCGCGGGCTGCCGAGCAGGTTCGGCGTGGAGCGGTGCCAGATGTCGTAATGAATGAGTGCGAATGTGCCCGCTTCCCCTCTCGCCGTCGCTTCCTCCTCCATCTCGTCCGACGCGAAGTTGCGGCCATCCTCGTACTGCGTGCCCGGTAGCACGCCCGTCGGGCCGAGCTCCTGCGGCGTGTCCTGCGGGAAGTACATGATCATCGCCCACCACGGATGATGGTTGCGAAGCCGGTCGTAGCCCCAGTAGCTGTCCTTATGCCACGCCCCCGGCTTCGGCACGGCGTTGTAGTGGCCGTGGCGGTGCGTGTGGAGCAAGTAGTCCGGTCCCAGCACGCTCGTCAGCGCGCCGGTCACGACGGGGTGCTCGAACACCCGCTGCAGGTCTCGGATCCGCGGCAAAATATTATTGCCCGGGTTGCCTTCCTTGTCGTAAATCTCGTTCAGCTGCCCGACGAGCCGTTCATGGAATTCCTTCGGAAAATCCGTCTTCAAAATCAAAAAGCCGTTCACGATAAACGATTTCATCTGTTCGTCAGTCAGCAAAAGCGGCTGGCGCTGCGTCATGGCCATCGTCCTCCTCGGTTCTCTATTCCTCCCCATTATAGGATCCGGCCAAGCGCATTCAAATGGCCAAGGCTAAGAATGAAGGTGCCAAAGTTAAGGTATCCGTTTTCACGGCCGCCCAAATCGTCTATGATGAATCCATAAGATTCCGAACGACGCCGTCAGTGAGGAGATTCCCGCATGAGCATGAGCATGAACATGAAACGCGAGCACGGCGCCCTGACCGACCTGCTGCATTCGCTGCAAATCGATCTGCAGGTCGCGTACCGGACGCAAGTAACCCACGAGTGGCAGGACTACGACTTCGTGCCCGAATACAATAAGCTCTACTATATCCTCGAAGGGGAAGGCTGGGTCAAGTCCGGCGATACGGAGCTGCGGCCGGTCCAGGGCGATCTGTGCCTGCTCCCCGCTTACGTCACCCAGTCCTACGCGACGCTGAAGAACCGCCCCCCCTACTTGAAATACTGGTGCCATTTCACGGCTTCGATCGGTCCGTTCGACCTGTTCCAATGGATCGGCGTGCCGCTCGCGATTTCCGTGGCCGACCGCGAGGAAATGACCGCGCTGTTCAAGCTGCTCGTCGGCTCGTACGGGAACGCCTCCGTCGTGGCGCGGCTGCGCGAGAAGTCCGTGCTGCTCGAGATTCTCTCCCGCTACCTGGAGCACGTGCCGATCGCGATCCTGCAGCACCGCTCGGAGGATCTGAAGCGGATCCAGTTCATTCAATCGTACATTGACGCCCATATGGAAAGCGGGCTCAAGGTCGAGGACATGGCGAAGGCCGCCCACCTCCACCCGAACTATTTCATCGCGTATTTCAAAAAGCAGTTCGGCGTCCCGCCGCTCAAGTACATCAGCCGCCGCCGGGCGGACAAGGCGAAAATCCTGCTGTCGACCACCTCGCTCAGCATCAAGGACGTCGCGGATCAGACCGGCTTCAAGGAAACGAATCATTTCGCGAAGTTTTTCCGCAAGGAGACGGGGCAAAGCCCGTCCGAATACCGCGCGCTGCACGGAAGATGACTGCCGCCCGCCACGGCGGACGATAGGAACGACGGATCCGGCAGCCCCGGCGACGCGCAAAAAAACGCCCCCGGCTTATGCCAGGGGCGTGGGGGCGTTCGCGATGCTTATCGGCGCACGTTGTAGCCGATGAACGTTTTGCTTTCCAAGTCGAATACGACCGTCAGCGGTCCGAGCAGCTGATCTTGGTCGGTCTGGTACGTAACCGTCACCAGCTTGCCGCCTTTATCCTTCGCGGCTTGCAGCAGCTTCTTCGCTTCGTCGGTCGTTGCCAGCACGCCGGATTCGGACGCGTTCACGAGCTCAACGGACGCTTCGTCTCTCTTCGTCGTCACGTGGGACGCTTGGCCTTCAGGCAGCTTGCTCCACGCGAGCTTTTGGAATTCGGTCACTTGAGCGGGCGACAGCGTGTCTTGGGCCGGCTTGTCGGTCAGCGCGACGAGGTAGTGCAACGGGCTGATCGGCGGGAGGCTCTTCGTCATTTCCGGTCCGTAGTACGCGACGACTTTCGTGCCCGGCTTCAGGCTTTCCCATTCGATCGACGAACCTTGGGCGTTCATGAGCTTCGTTTCTTTGCCGGCGTTCAGCACGACTTGCGACAGACCGGCGCCGTGCTTCGCTTGACCGATCGTCACCTGCCAGCCGTCATCCGTATGCTTGACGCCGGTGATGACGTCTTCCTTCACGAGGCGCTGGCTGCCGACCGTGACTTTCACGGCGTGGGATTGCCCCGGGAAGCTCATCGTCATGACCGGACCGTATTCGGCGACGATCTCCGTGCCGGCTTTCAGGTCTTTGACGTTGACATTCTTGCCGCTTGCGTTCGTCAGCTTCGTATCCTTGTCGACGGTCAGCAGCACCCAGCTGTTCTGGCCGCGGCCGACGACGTCGAGACGATACGCGCCGTTGTCGAGCCGGCTCACGCTCCGCACGACGCCGGACAGCATCATCAATTGCGCCTCCTCGCCGCCGTTTCCGCCATCGTTGCCTTGATCGCGGGACGTCAGCGTCAGGCTTCTGTCTCTCGGATTATACTTGACGTCGTACCCGAGCGCATTCGCTTCGCTCTTCGCCGGCAGGTAAGCTTGGCCGTTAATAAAGACCGGTTTCATGGACGTCTTCTCGCCGTCGACGATGACCTTGATGTCGCTGCGCACGAAGCCGCTGACCTTTTGGAAAAAACTTGATGCCTCCGCGGCGACTGCCGAACCCATCAGGCCGACGAGCGTTGCCGCGATAATGATTTTCTTCTTGTTCATAATCTGCTGCTCCTTCCAAATTGTCATGATGTAGTGTTGCAAGACCTTACATGCCCCTTGACGGCAGGATTTCGAAAAAGGTTGCAGCCCCGGCGTATTTGCGACCATAGACCTAGCCCCGGGCATGCAAAGGCCGGCAAGGCTGCCCCTGCCGGCCGGTCCCGCATTACTCGTTCTCGTACCATGGATTCAGATGCACGAGCACTTCGTCCACCTCGGGATGCGCGTCCTGCACCTTCCGCTTGATCTTGCGGATGATGTCATGCCCCTCCTGGATGGTCAGCGTGCCGAGGACGGCCACCCGCGCGTCCACCAGCACGTAATGCCCGTGCTCCCGCGCCCGGAGCCGGTCGATCCGCTTCACTTCCTTCACCTCGCGCAGATGCTCGAGGATGTCTTCGATCTTGTCGGGGCTGAGGCTTTTGTCCATCAGCACGTCGACGGTCTCGCGCGCCATCTCGAAGCCGAGCCGCAGCACGAGGAACGAGACGATCACGCCCGCGGCGGGGTCCCCGTAGCTGAGCCAAGCGATGTCCGCGCGCTCGCCGATCCACGCGAGGAAGATCCCGACCGACGCCGCGAGCGACGCGTAGACGTCCGCCAAGTGGTCGTACGCCGTGGCCATGAGCGCTTTGCTGTTGATCGACTGGCCGACCCGCTTGGTATAGAGGTACAAGACCTGCTTCACGATGAGCGAAACGATGGCCGCGAAGAGCGCGATCAGGTGCGCTTCGCCCGGCGGATGGAAGAAGGCCAGCACGGCTTGGCAGCCCATGTACAGCGCCGCGAGCACGAGGATGAACGCGACGATGCCGGCGCCCAGCACCTCCGCTTTGCCGTGCCCGTACGGATGGTCTTCGTCGGGCGGCTTGCCGGACACCCGCATGGAGCTGTAGGCGGTGGCCGTGGCGATGATATCACCCGCGTTATGGATGCCGTCCGCGACGAGGACCTGGCTGCCGAATACGATGCCGACGATCAGTTTGATGCCCGTCAAACACACGTTGCTGAGCAGCGAGATCCACATCGCGACGACCGATGCACGATTTTCCAAGAAGTCTCTCCTCATCTCCTTCTGCCCGGCGCATTTCTCGTAGAGGCATCTTACCATTCCAGCCCATGGAAAATCAAATGGCCGGCTTCGCCCGCCGGCAACAAAAATCAGGCCCGGCCGCCATGCGGGGCCAGGCCTGATTAGCATACGCGCGTCTCGCCGGCGACGTTCGGGGCCGCTGCCTTGGGGGCGGGGCGGAGCGTGAACGGATTTGCCGGTTGAATGGGAGAATCCGCGCGGCGGTCAAGCCGCTCACTCCGGAAGCGGCGGCAGCCAGCCGCCTTCCTTGATCGTGCGCACGCCGGCTTCGCAGACGCCGTAGGACCGCCACTGGCATGTATGGCAGAGCGTCCCGATATCTTCCGGCGCCACGCCGGCGCGCACATGCTCGATCACGGCCGACCACGGCAGCGTCGAGCCGACGCGCAAATTCAGCTTGGCGAGGGCGCCGCCATCGAGCCGGGCGACGGACGCGTTCTCGCAGTGCGGTTCCGCGTCCGCGGGAAAGCAGGCGCACAGCTCGTCGGGACCGGCGACGATCGTCACCGGCGTGCCGGGTTCGTCCCTCAGCTGGTTGTAGACGCGGGCCATATTGGCGGCATACGCCGCCGAGTAGCCCATGCCCCGGAAACCGAGCAGGCAGAGTAAATGATGACCGCGAAGCCGGATCGTCATAGACGGGCATCCCCTTTTTCATTAATATTGGTGATTGCGCAGCCTGGCGGTCAGCGATTCGGTCGCTTCTTGACCCGGTACCAGTACGGATACAGCTCCTCGAACGACAGCCGCGCGTAGAGCCGGTTCGCCGGTCCGTTGCTCTGCGCGACCTGGAGGTAGCTCCGCGTGGCGCCGCTCCGGGCCGCCCACTGCAGCATGCGGCGGATCAGGCGTTCGCCCAGCCCTTGACCGCGGAAAGCCGGAGCCGTCGCGATGTCGTACAGGCCGACATGCTTACCTTCGAGAACCCCGAGGCCGCATGCAGCGGGCTCACCGCCGACATACAGCGTAAAAAAGCCCGTCTTCATCGTGATCGCGTGCATGATCCGCGCGGCGGCACCTTCGTGGCAGGACGCAATCCCGCTGAAAGCGCACATGTGGTCCAGCCAAGAGTAGGAGAGCCGGTCCTCGCATTCGATCGTCACGTCGGACCGTTCGCGGGGCGGCTTGCCAAGGCGCGCAAAGTCCGTTAACAGCATAACACGGGACGGCGATTCCAGCACGTAACCGCGCGCTTCCAGCAGAAGATCGAGTCCGGCCGGGGCGAAAGGCGTCAGCTTGAAGATCGTATCCTGGCCGGCGCGGCAGTAGAAGGCTTCGCAGGCTTCGATTTTCCGCTTCAGTGCCGCTTCCGATTCGTCGCCCGCATAGAACGGATGAACGGAATTCGCGCGTTTGGTATAACCCTCCGCCAAGCGAAGCAGCCAGCCGCCATGCACCACCGTCTGCTGCGCGGGCCATGCGTTCATCGTCAACTCTTCAATGGGAACTGCCAAGAGCCAAGCCTCCTCTCCCGGATTTTTATGTATTAATATACACATATTAGTATGATAATTCAATAAAAAAAACTGCCTCCGCATGCGGAGACAGTTTGTTTCGCGCTGATTGTTGTTACTTCGGCAGCTTGATGCCCATCGCTTGCGCGAGCCGCGTGAAGATGCCCGTGTTCTCGTAGACGCCCGAGAACAGCTCCGAGCCCGTGCCCATCGCCGTTACCGGAATGTCGACCGCCGTATGGCCGGACGTCGTCCAGTCAACGACGAAGTTTCTCTTCGACTTCGCGATTTGGAACGGACCGTCTTCTTTGGAAATCGTGTCGCCCGACTCGTCGTTCGCGTCGACTTCTTCGATCGAGAAGCCGCCCGTTTCGTGGTCGGCCAGGACAAGCACCAGCGTATCCGGATGCGATTTTGCGAAGTTCTTCGCGACTTGAACCGACTTATCCAGCTCTTGGCCGGCTTTGATCGTCAGCTTCGCGTTGTTGTTGTGCGCCATTTCGTCCGTCGCTTCTTCTTCGACCATCAGGAAGAAGCCTTTTTTATTCGCGGACAGAGTGTCAAGCGCTTTTTTCGTCATGTCCGGCAGCGGAACGATCGGATTGTAAAGGTCGCCTTCGCCTTCCGGGCGTTGCTGGAACATTTCTTCGTTCGCGAACAGGCCGAGCAGCTTGCCGCCTTTCGCCTTCTCCATGTCGGCTTTCGTTTTCACGTAGGTGTAGCCGAGCGATTTCGCCTTGTCGACGAGGTTGCCCTGCGTGCCTTTGCTCTTCTCGGACGGATCTTCGACAGGCTCGTCCTTGAACGCGCCGGCTTGACCGGCCGGGAACCAGAAGTCTTCGCCGCCGCCGAGCAGAACGTCGACTTTGGTTTTCGTCAGGTACTGCAGCGCGATGTCGCTCTGCTTCGAGCGGTCTTCGACATGCGAAGCGAACGCGGCAGGCGTGGCGTCCGTGACTTGGCTCGTCGTAACGAGACCCGTGGATTTGCCCGCGGATTTTGCATATTCAAAAATCGTTTTTACGCTTTTTTTGTTGGCGTCCACGCCGATGGCGCCGTTGTACGTTTTTACGCCGCTGGCGTAAGCCGTCGCGGAAGCCGCGGAGTCCGTAACCGGAACCGTGGAGCCCGTATGAACCAAACCGACGTAAGGCATCGCGTCCATGGCCAGCTGGCCCTTTTCGCCGACCGTTGCCAGGCGGATCGCGTCGCGCTGAGCCGTGCCCATGCCGTCGCCGACGAAGAGAATGACGTTCTTCGCTTGTTTCGATGAGGCGGATACTTCATTCTTGCTTTGCGCCGCGATGAAGCTCGTCACGACGAGCGCCGCTGCCGTAATACCGATGACCGAAGACTTCCATCCCATATTGGCTTTCATGTCTACGCCTCCTAATCTCTTTTCTCTAGCATGATAGATCGAGATTATTAAGCGGATGTCTGAGCGATGTTAAGTTCCGGTTAATTTTGGCAAAACGAAGCGAAATCGCGACCTTGATGACGTACTCAAGGCTCAGCACGTTCGCGGAGCCATGTGCGCAAACCTTCGTAGAATCGTGCGTCAGCACGATAAATTTTGCCTCTGCTATTGATTGCGCCATGCTCGTTTACATCTAGCTCGTAATTGCGATGATCCGTCAAGACAACCGTCAGCAGCAGCGTTTCGCCGTCGTTTCGGACGTTTTGGCCGCCGATGCGGCGGCGAAACGTCGATGTACGGAACAGCGCCCCCAGCTCGAACCGCTCCGTCTCGCTAAAGCCGGAGACACGGCTCCGTTCCACGGCCCCGTCCTTGATGCGATCGATGTATATGGATTCGATCGAATCGGAAGACGGCAGAACGGCAGACGCCGGGAGCGGAATCAGGAAATAGGCGGCAAGCAAGACTGCCAACGCGAGTGGCGGCAGCAGAATGGCAAACCATCGTTTCCGGCGCCTATGTCCCTTGCCGCTCCCCGGCGATCCGCCATCGGTGCCTGTCGCCCTTTGCGCTCGAACAGCGGCAGCGCCAATGCCGTTAGCTTTTTTCATAAGGCCATTCTCGCCGCAGCCGTTCGACGGACAGTTCTCGCACCCGGGCGAACGCGAGCTCGAGCGTGCCGCATTCCGGCAGCGCCTAGCATGCCTAGCTTCATCGTATTACCTCCGTGCGGCCGCGCGGCCTAGTCGAATTGAATCGAAGCGGTTCCGTAGACGGTCAACGCTTGCTCGATGACCTGCCGGTCCATTCCCGTATGCCGATGAATGCGCTCCACCCGATCCGCGAGCGAGCGCATCGGCTCTTCCTCGGTCCGTCCCCGCTTCCCGCTGAGGTAGCTCGCGTCGTCGCCGAGCTCCCAGTGCAGCACCTCGGTCTCCGTATAGATCCGCCGTTCGACGAGCGGCTTGCGCAGCAGCCGCTGCGAGTATTCGCCTGCCGCCAGCAGCGCGTCCGGCGCGATCGGACGCAGGTCGTACGTCTGCTCGCTCCGCTTGCCGTTCGGCCGCAAATAGACGACGTGCAGCCAGCTGTCCCGGACGGACAGCGCGACGCGCGCGCCCGACACGAACCCGGCGAGCGGTTCCTCCGTGAAGTCGCCGCTTCCGGCATCGATCAGTATCGGCTCGATCCATTGGTCGCCGAGATCGCACAGATAGGCGCGTCCCCGCCCGTCCAGCGCCGCAACTGCGACGTGCGCGTTCGGCGTCAGCAGGTCGTGGCCGACGGCGTACGCCGATATCCCCTCGCGCCGAAACGCGTCGATCAGCCACAGCGCGAGGTCGAAGCAATTGCCCGACGAGCCGTACCGCTCGCGGTGCAGCCGCATCAGCTCCACGCTGCGCTGCTTGGGCTCGTTCCCCGACCGGTAATGCCAAGCTTTCGTCAATGTTTCCATCGGAAAATCGTCGAAAGCGTGCCAAACCGCTAAGATCTCGGATGCGGCTCTCATCGGCGCTGCCTCCCGTCTATCGACGCATCGTACTTCCGCTGCTTCATATGGATGCATCCTCCCCTTCGATTCTCGAGCGGTTCGCTAGGGCGCTCATTCCCTACCCTGCGTGCCTATTTCGCGCCCGGGCGGCCAAAACCCTTTTCCTTCGCCGCGCTTCGTCGCCGCCCGGCCACCATTCCGGATCCGCCTTCGCCGAACGATAGCTGAACTAGCATCGCGCCGCGCGCGCGGTCTGCAAGAAACCGCCGCTCCTTTTCGCGCCCCCGCCTTATGAATTCGTGATTCGAGGGCCATACTAGCGACATACAGTTTCCGTTAATTTTGTCGGGATCTCACATGAAAGGAGCCCCTCCCTCCATGCAACCGGGTAACGATTCTGCCAAAACCGAACCGCAGCCCGCTTCCGCCGCGAGCGTCACGGCGAGGCGCAAGCTGCATCCCAGCGTCGACCTGCATTTTGACCGCACCTGGCTCCACCAGCTTCAGGACCGGGTCGACCGCAACGGCCCGTGGGACGACTGGACGCTCTACCAGTTGGCTGTCGAAGCGGAGCAGTCCAAGCTGATCGGCAGCTTCGACGATCTGCAGTGCCTGCGCAGCCTGCCGGCGTTCGAGCCGATGCCTCACCAGATCAGCACCGCCCGCAAGGTGCTGCACGAAATGAGCGGCCGGGCGATATTGGCCGACGAGGTCGGCCTCGGGAAGACGATCGAAGCCGGGCTCGTGCTCAAGGAATACATGGTCCGCGGGCTCGTCAAGCGCGCGCTCGTGCTCGTGCCGGCCTCGCTCGTCCTGCAGTGGGTGCGGGAGCTGAACGCGAAGTTCGGCATCGCCGCGGTCGCTCAGAAGAAGGAGCATTCCTGGGGCTACGACGTCGTCGTCGCGTCCATGGACACGGCCAAGCGCGACCCGCACCGCGAGCGGCTGCTGAACCAGGATTACGACATGCTCATCATCGACGAGGCGCATAAGCTGAAAAACAAGAAGACGACCAACTACCAGTTCGTCAACGCGATGCGCAAAAAATATTGCCTGCTGCTGACGGCGACGCCCGTGCAGAACGACCTGGACGAGCTCTACAACCTGATCACGCTGCTGAAGCCGGGCCAGCTGGGCGGCCAGAGCGAATTCGCGGCGAACTTCGTCGTGGACAAGCGGCTGCCGAAGAACGAGGACCAGCTGCAGGAAGCGCTTCAGGCCGTCATGATCCGCAACCGCCGCGGGGATGGCGGGATCCACTTCACGAAGCGGATCGTTAAGAACATCCCGCTGCAGCTGTCGGCCGAGGAACAGGCGCTCTACGACGCCGTGACCGCGTTTGTGAAGGAACGCTACGAGGAGAATCAAGGCGACTGGACGAGCATGCTGTCGCTCGTGACGCTGCAGCGCGAGGTGTGCAGCAGCCGGGACGCGGTCTTCCTGACTCTCGTGAACATGTTCAAGAAGACGGCGGAGGATTCCCCGATTCGCGCAAAGATCTGGCAGCTCGTCGAGGTCATCCGCGGCATTACCGCCAACTCGAAGGCCGAGAAAGCATTGGAGCTCGTCCGCGCGATGAAGGAGAACGACAAGGTCATCATCTTCACGGAATACCGGGCGACGCAGGAGTATTTGCTGCAATATTTCCGGTCCCACAACATGGTGGCCGTCCCCTATCGCGGCGGCATGAACCGCGGCAAGAAGGATTGGATGATGGACCTGTTCCGCGGGCGCGCGCAGGTGCTCATCGCCACCGAAGCCGGCGGCGAAGGCATCAACCTGCAGTTCTGCCACCACATGATCAATTTCGACCTGCCGTGGAATCCGATGCGCGTCGAGCAGCGGATCGGCCGCGTGCATCGGCTCGGGCAGACGCACGACGTGCACATCTACAACCTGTGCACCGTCGGCACGATCGAGGAGCATATCGTCAGCTTGCTGCACGAGAAGATCAACCTGTTCGAGCTCGTCATCGGCGAGCTGGACCATATTCTCGAGCGGTTCGAGCAGAATGAGACGCTGGAGCAGCGGCTGGCCCGGCTCGTGATGGAGTCGGGCACGAACAAGGACGTGCTGCGGCGCGGCATCGACGAGCTCGGCGATTCGCTCAGCCGGATCCGGGACGAGGTCGAGTCGGAGGAGACCGACGGACTGGGTGCGGTCGATACCGTCCTGAACGCCGTCGGCCAAACAATCGAGGTGAGACCATGAACGAGCGCCAAATCCACAAATTCGTCCAGCGGTACCTGGAAGCGACCGAATGCCGGATCGTCGAGAAGTCGCCGGCGCACTTCCAGGTCAAGCTCTCGCCGCGTGCAGACCGCGACTTGACGAACCGGTCCTACTATTGGAGCTTCGTCGACCGCACCGGCGCCGAGCCCGAAACGATGTCCATGCTGCTCGTGACGGACAAGAACAAGTACGACGAGTTCTCGGCTGCGCCGGCGCCGAAGCCCGCATCGCAGCAAACGTCTGCCGTCGACGCCGCGCTCGGCCGCTCCCTCGGCTACGTGCACGGCTCGCTTAACGCGAACGTGCGCGTGCCGCGGGAGGATCTGTATTTCGGCTCGCGCCGGCTGGAGCAGCTGTTCGTGTCTTCGCGGCAGAGCGGCAGCTACCTGTGCCTGTTCCAAGAACCGGATAAGCGCAGCAGCCACCCTCTCCAGTCGACTGCTTACAGCGCTTGGCTGGGGGTTAATATGAAGGTAGAGTTCCTGTGCGACATGAAGCGGGAGGAGATTCATTCCTTCGGCGTCTCGCTCGCGACGGGCCAATGCATGGAGCAGTTCAACGACCGGCTGCTGCAGCACCGGATGACGCCGAAGCTGCCGCCAAACGTACACACGGCCAAAAACGCCTTCACACTCGCCAAGGCGGCCTCGATCGCGGAGCAGACGCTGGAGCGGAAGCTTCGGGGCTACGATTACGGCTGGGCCGACGCGGCCAACAAGCGGCTGGATGACGAGCTCGCCACGATCCGGCATTATTACGAGCCGCTGATCGAAGGCGCCGACGAAGAGACGCGGCCGGCCGCCCAGGAGCAGTACGAACGGCGGCAGGCGGAGATTCGCTGGCAGTACGAGCCGCGCGTCCAGGTCTCCGCCATAAACTGCGGCGTTTTTTATTTGCAGGGCATCGGTTAGCGAAATTCCGGCAAAATTAGAAGCCGGCTTGTCCCGTTTTCCTGACAGGAACCAACACCTTCTCCGCACGCATTGCGCTACAATTGGCGTTGTCAAGTACTGTCAGCCCTTCGTCAACCATTCTACGGAAACTGCAGGTGATGCCGTTAATGAACAAATGGACCGCGATGTTCGCTGCCGTCTTGGCGGCCGTGCTGGCGCTCGGCGCCGGCATTCCCGGCCGCGCGGCCTCTGCCGCCGCGATGGCTCCCGCGGCGTCCGCGCCGGCCGAATCGGCGCTGCAGCAGCATGTCCGGACATGGACCGACGCGCTGTCGAAGCAGCCCGCCTTTCGGGCGTGGACGTCCGCCGAACGGACGATTGCCCCGCTCGGCCCAGGCACGCACGGCTGGCTCGTGACCTTCGCCGCCGGGAGCAAGCCGCTCGGCTACATGATCGTGAACGCCACGCCCGAAGGCGGGTACCGGCTCGGCGAATACGGGGTCGGCGCGCACCCCGCTTTCTATCCCATTACACTGTATAACGCGCTGATCCGGCAGGGCCTGGTCGGCAGCTACGCCGAAATCGCCAAAAAGCCGCTCCGGCTGGAACGGCTTTATCTGTCTCCGATGCTGGCGGCCTGGAAATGGTCGTCGGCCGGCGGCGAGACGTATTATTTGGATGCCTGGACCGGCGAAGCGCTGCCCGTGGACGACGCGGCGTGGCAGAAGCAGTCCAAGCGGACGCCGGGCGTCCTGAAGGCGGCCGCCGGATCCGGCGCCGCGGAACTCGGCCAGCTGACCGCCGTTCGTTCGAACCGCGCCTTCGATCCGTTCGAGCGCATGCCCTGGCTGACGAGCACCCCGCTGTCCGCAAATCAGGTGCAAGGGCTCGCCGGCATGCTGGACAAGCTTCTGCAGATCCGGTACACCGCCGAGCTGTTCAATGCTTCCGTGCTGCAGGTACTGCCCGCGGTCGGTTATCACGGCTGGAACGGCGGCCCGCTCTACGTCGCGTTCGATCAGGCCTTCCCCGGCACCCGCTACATTCCCGTGGACGCGCTCAATCGCGAAGGCCATTTTTATCGTTGACCTCGGCGGCAAGTCTCGTCCGGTTCTCGGCTGCGTTAGTCGCGGGACGAACGCATCCATTGCGATAGCGCGAGCCCGCCCATGCCGAACCAGCGCGCCAGCCAAGGCTCTTTTTGGGCTTTGGCTTTTTTGCGGTTCTCCTTGCGCTGCGCCTGCGGCGTCTCCATGAAATCGACCACGCGGTCGGTCATGTACCGAATATATTCCTCCGTCCGTTTCTCCATGCTGTCAGATCTCCCCTTCGCTCGAATTGATAAGCTTCCATCCTCAGTCTCCCCGCGAACGATGCCTTTCAAACATGAATGACTTGCCTTGGTCCGAGCCACGCTAAGGATGATCAAGTTGGCATAGGAGGATGACGATGCGCGAACGATTTTTTGGGTGTCGCCCGATTCGCATGGGGATGACGCTATTGGCGGGGGCCGTGTGGCTGTATTGCTGCAGCGCGAAAACGTCCTCGGCGGCACCGGCGGAGCCATGGGGGGAGGCCCCTTCGGCGCACTCCCTGCTCGAAGGCCAACTGCCGACCGATTACAGCCGCGCCCTTCCGACGGCGCAGGTGCTGATCGACGTCGGCCACGGCGGCATCGACGGCGGCGCCCACCACGAGCAGATCCTGGAGAAAGACATCAACCTGGCCGTCGCGAAGAAGGTGTATACCATGCTGCGGTCGCAAGGCATCCGGACCGTCTTGAACCGGAACGGCGACTACGCGCTCAGCGACGACAACCGCTGGAATCCGGGAGCATCACGGCATCGCCGGGATTTGTCCCAGCGCAGCCAGCTGACGAAAGAAATCAGCACGCAAATCTTGGTCAGCATTCACGTCAATTGGGCGCCGGACCGGACGGAGCACGGACCGCTCGTCCTGCATCAGAACGAAGGCGAGAGCGCCCTGCTCGCCTTCTGCATCCAGGATGCCCTAAACCGAGGGCAGAACACGCGCGGGCTTCCCCGCGTCGGCAAGCCGTTCTACCTGCTCAACGTCGTCAGACAACCGGCCGTCATCGTGGAAATGGGCTTCATCAGCCATGAAGGCGACAGGCGCATGCTGACGGACGCCGCCAAGCAGACCGAGCTCGCCGCCGCCATCGCGTCAGGGGTGCGGAATTACATCCTGCTCCGCTGACGAGATGAGCATGTCGCTCAGCCGGACGAACTGCGCGCTGTCCTGCAGCCGCGGGATCGCGTCCTTCAGCGCGGCGGCGGTCAGCTTGCCGGGCGGGCCGACGTGGCCGATCGTCACGCAGCTGTCGTTGCTCTCCAGATGCTTGCGCAGCAAGCCGATCTGCTTCATGATATGGTTCATCGAGTAGACGTCGTCGAGAAACACATCGTTGGACAACAGCGGCACGCCGAGCTCCGCGGCAACCTTAGGGACCACCGTCTTATACGACGTCCGGCTGTCGAGGAAGAACAACCCGCGCTCCTTCACGACGGTCAGCACGACGCGCATGACCCGCTCATCCGCCGTTGCTTTGGAGCCCATGTGATTATTCATGCCCACCGCATAGGGCACGTCGTCGATCGCCGCTTCCACCCGCTTGCGGATCTCGGCGTCGTCCATCGCCGTCGTGATGGCACCGGGGCCGAGCCATTCGGGCTTGCCCCTCATCGGCTCCATCGGCATGTGCACGATGACGTCGTCGCCCAGCTTGTGCGCGAGCTTCGCGTCCCGCTTCGTCGTCGGCATGAACGGCATGATCGCCGTCGTGAACGGCACGGGCAGCTGCATCATCTCCGGCGTCCCCGTCATTCCGTTGCCGAAATCATCGATGACGATCGCGACCTGGCGCTGGCCGGCCGGCTCGTCCGCTCCTTCCGCGGAAGCGCGCATAGGCGCGTTCCACGGGCTAAGCGCGATGGCCAGCGCCGCCGCCGCGAGCGCCCGCCGGCTGCGTATCTTCTTCATCGCTTATCCCTTCTTTCCGCTTTTGGCTGCATCGGTTACATTGTTTGTGGAAAGAGGAATAATTATGTACGAACAGGACGAGCAGCGGGGCTGCTCGTCCTGTCGGCGTGTTTGCGGCACTAAGCCGTCATGCTGTGATTCGCGAACGATCGGTCAGACCGCGAAAACGGCCGCGCTGACGTTCATCGGACCGATGATTCGGCCCGTCGAGCCCGGCTCCAGGTTTTCCACGTAGAACGTGTACGCATGCGCGCCGGCCGAAACGTTGATATCGATGACTTGGAACGTGGCGATGCCGAAATGCTCGAATCCGGACTCGAAGGGTTGCTGGATATAATAGATTTCCTGGTTATCGCGGAATACGCGGAACAGGAATCTCGGAATCTCCGACGTGCCTTCTCCGCCGAACGTCGCGACCAATTGGACGCGGTTGTTAAGCGCGTACTGCGGCAAGACGAAGATGCCGAGCTGCGACAGGATCACTTTGTTCGGCGTTTGCGGAACCTCGATCGCGACTTGGTCCGTGACGACGGCGGGAACGCTGACGTTGTAGTCGATTAGTTGCGCCATGGCGATAGTCAACTCCTTTCCTAACGGATGCTTCCATTCTATGAAAACGGAAATGCGTTGGTATGGACGAGTCTTCTATCCCATGGCGGACTTTTTACAGCTAACTGCGGCCACGTATGGATGGCAGCAGCATGCGGCAGAGACGATTCACGCGCGTATTAATAAAATGGCACGTTGCCGGCACGCAGCCGCTCTTCCAGCTGCTCCGCGAGCTCGAGAAATTCCAGCGGATCGCGGATCGTATACATCGGAATCTCGCTCTCGTCGGCCGGCTCGTGCGGATAACGCGTCGTCCAGCTTTGGAAGACGCTGACGATGCCGAGCGCGTTCGCCCCTTTGACGTCGCGGCTCAGGTTGTTCCCGACCATGACGATGCGGCCGAAATCGGCTTCGTTCAGCTCCAGCGCGCCAGCCGCCGCCCGGAACATGCGCGGGCTCGGCTTGACGGCCTTGATCGTCTCCGAATAGATCATCGTCGTGAAGTAATCGTACAAGCCGAGCCGCTTGTACATGTTCTTGAACGACTGCGCGTCGCCGTCGGCGACAAGCGCCAGCGTGTAGCCCCGCTCGTACAGTGTCTTCACCATGACGTCCGCGCCGGGAATGACCTCGGCGGTGACGACGATGCCCTCCTCGTCGCGAATTTCCGTGGATTCGTCGATAATCGTATCCCCGCTGTCGAGGAAAATAATCAGCTTGCGTTCGCTCTTCATCCTTGCGCTCCTCTTTCCTGTTACGTGATCTGATCGCTTGCCTCTCACTTACGCTTCTTAAATGATTCGGCTGATCGCGCTCGCGGCCTGCTCGCTTCTTGCTCACGCGGTTCCCCCGCCGTTTAGTCCCGTACCTCGACGCGCAGCCGCTGGCCCTCGCCGACCCGCAGGCCGTCCGGCGCCATCCGCTTCACCGCGGCGACGCTCGCCGGCAAGCCGTCTTCGGCGAAGGCGTTGCCATTGACGGTCACGCCGCTGCAGGCGTCGAGCCGGATGAGGCTCGCGGCCGCGGGCGCGCCGTCCTCCGCGGCCCCTTCCGCCGGTACGACCGCGTTGTTCGCGAAGCGCAAGCCCCGGACGCTCTTCGCGTCCAGCGCCGCCGCCAAGCTCGTCTCGATCCGGTTGCCCTCGATGACGATGCCTTCGTGCACCGGCGAGGCGGCGTCTGCGACGCGGTTCTCCGGCGCGACGCAGATGACGGGATGCTCCGCGCTGCCGCAGCCGGCGAACCGGTTGCCCCGGATCGTCAGATCGCGGACCGGACCGGACTCGAACCAGCTCTCCGCGTCGTCGGCGACGAGCACGCCGCTCATCGTCGTGCCGTCGAAGACGTTGCCTTCGATGACCGCCTTGCGCCGGGTCGTCACGAGCACGCCCCGCGTCGGAATGCGGGCGAAATAATTGCCGTGCACGTGCAGCTCCGGGTTCCACGTGACGTTCTCGACCGCGTCTCCGGGTTCGGCGCCCGCCGGCGCATCCGCCTCCAGCGTCAGCAGCCAGTCGCGCGGGCTGACCGCTTGGACGGCGCGCACCCGGCCCGAGCCGTACGGCAGCAGCGTCGCGCTCTTGACGAACGCCGCCTCGTCGCCGGGAAAGAACGGCTGGAAGCCGTATGTCTGCGGATGCATGAAGCGCAGCAGCACCCGGTTCGGCTCCGGCATGCCGACGAGCCGCAGATGCGTGCCGTGCACGTTGACCGGATCGTCATGGCCGCCGATGAACCGGCAGCCTTCGATCTCCACCCGGCCGCGGCAGCCGGAGACATGGATGAAGTCGGCGAACGCCGTCACCGTCCGGCCCGTCTCCGGCCGCGGCGAGAGGTCCAGCTCCGAGAAGCGCAGGTCTTCGCTGTACTGGCACACGATGCCGAGGCCGTGCATGAAGTGAATGCCGCCGCCGGTCAGCCGGATGTTCCGGCTGCGGTGAATGAAGACGCCGACCTGGTCGCGCAGGCCGTCGCGCACTTGCAGGACGCGGCCGGCGGGTTCGCCGGACGCCCCGTCCAGATGGAAGCGAAGCCGCCCCGGCGCCAGCTCCTCGGCGCGCGCCGCTTCTCCGAGATTGTCGATGCGCCAGGTCCGGTTGCGGACGGGGTCGAACGCCTGCATCGGGCCGGCGTTGAAGCGCCAGCCGTCGCCGGTCCAATAGACCTTCCCGTCCTGCAGCTCGTACCGGGAGTCGGGATGCACCTCGACGTCCATGTAACCGGTCCCGGCGGCCGTCACCGTCATCTCGGCCACCGTCGGACGGACGTAATCGAGATGGAGATCGCGGATCTCGACGTCGTCGCAGCCGTCCAGCGCGAGCATGGTCACCCGCCCGTGGAACAGGAAGAGCGAGCCGTTCCCGTCCAGCGTCAACCGCCCGATCCCCTTCAGCAGGATCGCGATCGTCTTCGTGACGTCGGGGTTCTCCTCCTCGCTCGCCGTGTTCGTGATGTAATACGGCGCCCGGGCAGCCTCGCCGGGATAAAAATCGTACCGCCCCGGCGGGCATTCCAGCACCGCCGGCCCGGCATGCCTCTCCGCCGCTTCAATCGCCCGCCGCATAGCGGGCAGCGCGTCGCGGCCCGAATCCGGCACCGCGCCGTAATCCGTCAGCCGGATGCGCGCGACGCCTCCCGTAACCTCGTATGCGGTCTCCATCGTCTTCCTCCTCACCGGTTAGCGCGCCAAGATAGGTTAAGCGCTTAACCTACGATACAACGAAACGGCTGCCGGTTCAATATCGAATTGCGCCAACGAATGCAAGAAAGGCGGCTGAGCGCCGCCTTTCCTATTCGCCGTTCCGCCGTGGAAGCCCTTCTCGCGCCCATCACCTGCAGAATTGCCGGATGGCGCATACGATCGGCCGTATCCACTGCCCTAATCGGGCATATAAACAGCAAAAAGGCCTTGCTGTCGCAAGGCTTGTTCATTGTAGAAGTTGGTGCGGTCGAGAGGACTTGAACCTCCACGGCTGTTACACCACTAGAACCTGAATCTAGCGCGTCTGCCAATTCCGCCACGACCGCACATTCGGCAGAAGTCGCTTCGCTTTCGAGAAGCGGCAAGAAGTAATATACCACAGCCGAATTCAGAAAGTCAACCCTTGATTTTTAGACTGCCGCCGGCAGGCAGCTACCGTCTCACGCGCGTGCCGTCCATGAGGAAACCGGTGGCGTTCACCACCACCTCCTGCTGCTCGAACAGCCCGTCGGCGACCGCCGTGACGTACGCGTTGGCGTCCGCGATCTTGATCGGCGTCTCCACGACGTAATAGGCGCTGCCGAGCGGACCTTCGTCGGCCCGCAGCGTGTAGACGTACGCGCCGCGCGCATCGCGATGGACGGCTTCGTTCGGCACCGTCACGGTCTGCTCGCCGCCTTGCTTCGCGATCTTCACCTTCACCCGCTCCCCGCCTTTCAGCGCGCCGCCCTTGAGCGCGACGGTGACGCGGCTCGGCGGCGCCGCGGGCGAAATGCCGCCGGAATCGTCCGTTGGCGGCGGGTCGCCCGCACCCGCTTCGTCGTCGATGGCCGCGATCGTGCCGGTCAGCTGCCGCTCGTCCTTGCCCGTCAGCGTGATCCCATCCAGCTGTTCGCCAGGCTCGAGCAGCGCGGCGACGTCGCCCGGCACGAGCAGCCGAATCTCGTACCCTTTGGCGGCATCGGCCAGCACGACGTCGGGCGCGCCGCCGGGTCCGAGACCCTCGGTCGCGCCGACCTGCGTGACGACGCCGTCGAACGGCGCCGAGACCGACCGGCCTTCGGCGATGCTCTTCTGCAGATTGTGCATATGCTGCTGCTGCGTCGCGATGTCGAGCTCGGCCGATTCGATCGCCGTCTTCGCGGCGGCCTTCGCGCCCTCGTCTCCGCCGCTAGCCGCGACGATGTAATTCGCGTGCAGCTGGTCCATCGACATATTCAGCTTCTTCAGCTCCGCCTCCATGTCGGCCAGCTGCTGCTGCGCCTCGCTATCGTCGTATTCGACCAGCGCTTGGCCGCGGCTTACCCGGTCGCCCGGATGGACGAACACTTTCTTCACCTTCCACCCCGCCGGATTCGCAATGTCCCGCGTCTGCCCCGGCTGTACCGTCGCGCTGCCTTCGTACTCGTGCGCGATCGCGCCCTTCGCCGCGACCGCGATCGCCACCTTTGGCATCGACAGGCCGCGCAGCGTGTTGCCCGCCAGCGTGCAGACCGCGAGCAGGACGAGGAACGCGCCCGCCGCGAGATGCAGCTTTCGTTTGCCGGATCGGGACGTCCGTTCTTCCATGACGATCACTCCTGAATTTATCCTTTGATGCCCGATTGCTGGATGCCCTCCACGAAGTACGACTCCGCGTACAGGAACAGCAGCACCATCGGGGCCATGTACAGCGCGGAAGCGGCGAAGCCGATCCCCCGCGCCGAGCGGTTGATTTGGGCCAAGTAGAGCGACAACGGCTGCTTGGCCGCGTCCTGCAGGAAGATGAGCGGCTGCTCGATCATGTTCCAGTAATCGACGAACAGCAGCACGGTCAGCGCCGCCAGGCCCGGTTTGGCCAGCGGCAGGACGACCCTCGCGAAGATCGTCCACTGCCCGGCGCCGTCGATTTTGGCGGCTTCATTCAGCGCGTACGGGATATGCGCCATGAACTGGCGCATCATGAAGACGCCGAAGGCCCCGAAGATGCCGGGCAGCACGATCGCCGCCGAACGGTTCATCAAACCGAGCATGTCGATGACGAGGTAGTTCGGGACGAGCGTCACCTGGAACGGCATCAGCATCGTCATCAGATAGACGAGGAACAGTTTGTCCCGCCCCCGGAACCGCAGCCTGGCGAACGCGTAGGCGGCCAGCGAGCCGACGAGCGTCTGGCCCGCGACGATCGGCGCGACGAGCCCGGCCGAATTCCAGAACATCTGCAGAAATTTCGGGCTCAGGATCAATACCTGCGCGTACTGCCCGAACGTCAGCCAGTCCGGCAGCAGCTTCAGGTTCACGAACGCGTCCTTGCCGCCGCTCGCCGCGTCGACCATTTTCCCGATCAAGTCGTAGTTCCGCCCGATCTCCGCTTCCGACATGAGCGAATCGGCCAGCGTCAATCCGATCGGAAACAGCATGGCGGCCGCGAACGCGCCGAGCAGCGCCGTCAGCGCCAGCCCGGACAGCCGCGAACGATTGCGCATGCGCATGGTCTCCCTCCTTTCTCTCTACTCCGTGTATTCCCGAAACCGGCGTTCGGCGCGGAGCAGTCCGGAAGTCAGCACGACGATGCAGCCGACCATGAGGGTCGCCGCGGCCGTCAGCTTCTGGACGTCCAGCTCGAAGAACATATTGTTCATGTAATGCTGCAGCATGTACAGCCGGTCGTACGGGTAATCGCCGGCCAGCAGGTACGTCTCCCGGAACACCTTGAACGAATTGATGATCGAGATGAGCAGCACGAAGAACAAGGTCGGCGTCAGATACACGAGCGTAATATGGCGAAACTGATGGAACCGGCCCGCTCCTTCGAGGGAAGCCGTCTCGTAATAATCCTTCGGGATCGACTGCAGGCCGGCCAGCAGCAGAATCATGTCGTAGCCGATGTTTTTCCAGACGTACATGACGGCGACGATGCTCATCGACCAGTTCGACTGCATCCAATCGATCCGCGCCATCCCGAACGCGTGCAGCCAGGCGTTCAGCGCCCCGTTCCAGTCGAAGAAGATCTGCCACACCGTCACGACGGACGCGACGGGCACGACGAGCGGCAGCATGATGGACGTTCGGATCGAACCGCGCAGGAAGAGCGGCCGGTTCAGCAGCACCGCGAGCGTCAAGGAAAGCGCGACGAGCAGCGGCACGCCCGCGCCCGTGAAGAGCAGCGAATTGCCCGCCGCCTTGCGGAACGAGGCGCTCCGGAGCAGCTCCGCGTAGTTGCTCAAGCCGACGAACCGCCCGCCGAGCGCGCCGTCCGTGAACGACTCGTAAAAGCCGAGCGCGAACGGAATGAGGTAGAACACGGCGAAGCCGGTCAGGCTCGGCGCCAGGAAGAGCATCGCCGCCGCGGCGTCGCCGCGCGGCCGCGGCAGGCGAAAGCTACTCATGCAGGACCGTCGTCGCTTTGTTTTGGATCAGCTTCGCGACGTCCTCTGCGGATTTCTGCCCGGCGAAGAAGGCTGCCGAATCAGCCGCGATGATATCCAGCACCTTGCCGGAATCGCTCTTCTTGCGGGCAGCGCCCTCCGCGAAGTCTTCGAGCCGGTCGAGCTGGACGCCGTCGACCTTGAACGGCTTCCCTTGCAGCGGGCCGAGCGTGTCGGGCGTGATCGTGCCCTGCTGCTTCAGCGACGCGACGGCATCCCGGAAACGTTCCTTGTTGATCGGCAGGCCGATCTTCGTATGGTCCATCATGTAGTGCAGGAAATCCCACGCCGCGTCCTTCGCCTTGGAGCCGGCGTTGATCCCGATCTGCGAACCCGTCTCGAAGGAAGCGCCCTTCCCGGAACCGTCCGCGTGCGGCTTCACGTAGAACGCCGTGTCGTCGCCGAACACCCGCAGGCTGGTCAAATAATCGGTCGGCGACTGGATCGTCACGTTCGTGAAGTAACCCCTGCCCGCGGAGCCGACGACGCCTTCGTCGATCATGGCCTTGATCTGCTTCAGCAGTCCCGTGAATGCGGGCGAATCGAAGCTGGCCTTGCGGCCGGCTTCGTCCACGAACGAGCCGTAGTTGTCGGCGACGACGCTGCGCACGAAATAATCCGGTCCGCCAACCATCAAGCCTTCCCCGCTGACGATGGCGGAATCATACTTGCCCTTCGCCGCGACGAGCTGCCGTCCCGCCGTCATAAAGTCATCCCACGTCCATGCGCCGTCGTCGATCTTCACGCCGGTCGCGGCGATCGCGGCCCGGTCGCCGACCATTCCGCTCAGAGTGAAGGTCAGCGGAATGCTGAACGGGCCGGTTCCGCTTTGTCCGGCGCCAAGCACGTTCGCGAAATAATCGGACTTCCGGAACGACTTGTCCCCGTCCATCCGCGCACCCAGATCTTCCAATAAATGATGCCGTTCGTAATCCTCGGCGGCCAAGTACCGCAGGTCGAGCAGGTCGGGCCCTTTGCCGGCCAGCATCGCCGCGTTCGTGGCCGTCGTGAATTTCTCGATGTCGGCATCCGTTTGCTCGCCGTTCCCATCGTCGTTGCTGTACGGATGGCTGAGCCCGTACTTCAGCTGAATATCGATATTCGGATGAGCGGCTTCGTAGGTCTTGACCGCCTCCTCGTACTCTTTGTTCGGCCAGAAGACCGAGAAGACAATCGTCTGTTTGCCGCCGGAGGACGGTGTGTCTCCGCCCGCGTTCGCGTCCGACGTTCCGCCTGGGCCGTTCGCCCCGCCGGCCTCTTGATTCGAGCCCGCCAAGCCCGGGCTTCCGGCGCCGCCGTTGCTCGCGCCGCTGCCGCCATTGCCGCCGCAAGCCGCCAAGGACAATGCCATCAGCGTCACCGTCAGCAGTGTAAGTCCGATTGATTTCATAACGATCCAGCTCCTTTAAACGTCGTATGTTACTCGTTGAGAAAGGTCGTCGCTTTGTTCTGAATCAGACTCGCGACCGCCTCCGCGGACTTCTGTCCGGCGAAGAAGGCCTTGGACTCCGCGACGACCAGGTTCCATATCTGATCGGATTTGTTATCCTGGGAAGGATGAATCGCGCCGTTCACGTACGCGTCCAGTCCGTCCAGCATCGCGCCGTCTGCTTGAATCGCCGCCCCTTGCAGCGGTCCTTCCGCGAAGGACGGGAACGATCCCTGCTTCTTCAGCGCCTCGACTTGCTTCGCGTAAGCCGTCTTGTTGATCGGGAAGCCCGTCGTCGTCGCGGGCGCCTGCATCTCCTCGGACATCAGGAACTTCACGAAATCCCACGCCGCCGCTTTGACCTTCGAATTGGCCGCGATCGCGACGCTCCGGTACGTCTTGAAATAGCCGCCGGCCGCCGTGTCCTGCGCATGCGGCTTCGCGTACAACTTCACGTGGTCGCCCGCCGTCTGGTCGGTCATCTTCGCGCTGAGGCTGAAGCCCGCCATCGATTCCAGGTAATCCTTCGGCGAATTGATCTGGATGCTGTTGAAATACGCGTTGACGCCGCGGCCGGCCTTGGAGACAACGCCGTCGTCGAACATCGTCTTCACCTGCTTCATCAGCCCCGTGAACGAAGCCGAATCGAAATGCGCCTCGCGCCCGCCGGCATCCAGGAACAGCCCGTAATTGTCGCTCACCATCTCGCCCAGCAAATATTCGGGCCCTTCGTACGACAGCGCCGTCCGCAGTCCGCCGCTCGCCGTCATCGCTTCCGCCGTCTGCGTGAAATCGCTCCACGACCACGACAGATCGTCGAACGCGACGCCCGTCTTGGCGATGGCGCCTTCGTCCCCGGCGAGACCCATCAGGAAGAAGGAAAGCGGCATCGCGTACAGCGCATCGCCGACGCGGACGTTGTCCAGCACGTTCGTGAAATAATCGCTCCGCTTGAATGCCTTATCCTGCGCCATCATCGGGCTTAGATCAGCCAGCAGGCCGTGCTTGACGTAGCTGTCGGCCGGCACCAGGTCCATGTCGATCAGATCAGGTCCCTTGCCCGACAGGAGCGCCGCGTTCGCGGCCGTCACGTACTTCTCGATATCCGTTTCCAGCGTCTCGTTCGTGTAGTCGACGTCCTCCAGCTTGATCTCGACGTCCGGATGGAGCGCTTCGTACGCTTTCTTCGCCGCTTGGTATTTGGGATCGTGCCAGAAGGTCGAGAAGACGATCATCGTCTTGCCGGTTCCCGAGGACGGGCCGCCGGCTTCCGCTGCGTTGTCTCCGGTGTCTCCTCCGGCGGAGCCGCCGGCGTTCGCGCCCGGCGCGGCTTCGTCTCCCGCGTCGCTCCAGGAGACCGCGTTCCCGCCGGTTCCGCCGCCGGCATCGCAGCCGGCCAATGCCGCGGCGAGCAGGCAGCCCGCGGCAAGGCCAAATCCGTATTTGTTCATGCCTCGTTCTCCTTCGCGCGTTCGCTTCGATTGTCCGGCCGGTTGACCGGGCTCTTCCACACTATAAAGAGGAGATGTCTCCAAACCTTCATCCGGATGTCAACAAAATGTCTCCGAAATCCGAATAAAAAAGCGGCAAGCCGGACGAAATTCGTCCGGCCTGCCGCCGTTTGGCGCCTGTTTTCCTATTCCTATTCCTATTCCTATTCCTTCTGCGCTTCCGCGCAGTTGTTCGGCGTTATTGGAACCGAATGACGAACGTCTGCTGCCTGCCGTCGACGGCCGCGGCCGACGGCGCGGTCTCCTGCGCCGTCGTGCTCGCGTACGGCTTGCCGCCGTCGATCAGCAGAGCTGTGCCGCTCGGGCTCCACGCCATGAGATACGGGATGACGCCTTGGAATATGGCCGATTGGGACAGCACGTTGTTCCCCTGCAGCTTTCCGGCGTAGACGGACACGTCGTCCGGGTCGCTTCGCGTGTAAGCGATCGCCTTCCGGTCCGGCGACAAGCTGAAATACGCGACCTTCTCCAGCAGAACGGACAGTTCGCCGCTTCGGCCGTCGTATTGGAACAGCGTGCCGTCCGCGCCGAGAAATGCGAACCGGTCGTCGTCCACCCAAACGCCGGCGCCGATGCCCGACGGGTGATCGTACTTTACCTCGAAGCGGTCGCCAGCCCGCTTGGCCATGGCGATCGTCTTCCCATCTTCGATCAGCGCGCCGCTGCCGTCGTCCGTCAATACGACGGTGGCGTTGCTGCCGTATTTCTGCAGCCCCGCGAGCGGCAGCTCCCCGAGCGTGCCGCTCTTCGCATCGTACGCCGCGATGCGCAGCTCCCCCCGGGCTTCGCCGTACGCCAAATAGGATAAGAACCGGCCGTTGCCCGACCATCGCAGCGCGGGCGAATACAGCTGCTTCTGCGTCGTTTCGGGCACCCGCTTGACCTGGCCGCCGTCCACGGTTACGAGCGTCAGCCCGATGCCCTTCGCAGTCTTCGCGAGTACCGCGATCGTCTTCCCGTCCGGCGACAGCGCGCCGAAGTCATCCATCAAGAGATTCCCCGCACCCGCGAGCGGCTTTGGCTGTTCGTACGGCGGGTCGAGCTGCTGCAGGCCGCGAATTTCCGCCGTGCCGGGCGCGGTGCCCGCGGCGAAATAGCCGATGAGCGCATCCCCATCCGCCCAGCCGAGTACGGGCAGTTTATACTTCTCCTCAACCGGTAGCGGATAAATCGTCTTCACCCGGAATGGCGTGCCGGAGCCCGCTTCGCCGGCCGGCCCTTCATCCTCCGTGCCCGGAATGACGATCGTCTCGGAGCGGGGATCGTCCATGCAGCCGGCGAGCGCCAGGAGCAGCAGCATGCACGCGAGCGCGGCGGCCAAGACGCGAAGCGTCGTCCGGGACTTGATCGTCGGCCGCGGCAGCGCGTGCGTCTTCGCAGACGGCATCCTCATGCGTCTACCTCCCTTCCCGCCGCGGGGAGAGCCGCGTGCACGGTCGTCCGCCCGGCGCCGCACGTCATGCGGATCGTCCCGCCGTGGTCGTCTACGATTGCCTTCACGATGCTGAGTCCGAGCCCGACGCTCCCTTCCTCCTTGAACGTCCGGTCGCCCGAATAGAACGGCTCGAACACCTGGTCCACCTGATCGGGCGATAGCGTCACGCCCGGATTGGCGAACGCGAAGCGGACGATGCCCGCCGCCCGGTCCGTCTCCGCAGCGACCGCGATCTCCGCTTGCGGCGTGCTGTACTTGATGGCGTTGTCGAGCAGATTAATGAACAGCTGGCGAAGCCTGTCCGGCTGGCCGAGCACGTACAGCCCGTCCTCCGCGTCCAGCGCGATCCGCTTCTTGTACCGTTTCGCCCGCAGCTCCATCGCGTCGATCACGTCGCGCAGCAGCGCGCCCGCGTCGACGGGCGCGGCCTCGTCCATGGCGGCGCTGCGCCGAGACACCTCGAGCAGATTGAGCACCATGCCGTGCAGGCGCCGGCTCTCGTCCACGATATGCGCCATCCCTTTATCGAAGAACGCCCGGTCGGACTCACCGTTCTCCCGGATGATCTCGGCATAGCCGAGAATCGACGTGAGCGGCGTCTTCAGCTCGTGCGTGACGTTGTCGAAGAAGCGCTTCTCCTGCTCGTGCAGCGCCTTCAGGCGGTCGCGGTCGCGGCCGATCGTCGCGATCTGGCTGGCAATCCGGCCAATCATGTCGTTGAAGTTGGCCGCGAGCCGCCCGATCTCGTCCTTGCGCCGGACGCCGATGCGGACATCGAGATTGCCCCGGATGACCTCCGTGGACGCGCGGGTCAGCTTGACGAGCGGAATCGTGATATGCCGCGACAGCATGTACGAGAACAGGAACGCCGCCGCGAAGATCGCGAGCGCGAGGTAGAAGAGAATGTTGAGGATTCGCCCGGTCTGCTCGTAGAGCGAGGAGAAATCCTTGGCGAAGCGCAGGATGCCGACCTTTACGCCGTCGATGACGACCGGATACGAATACAGCACGGACCCCGCGTTTCCCTTATAGGTGATCGTATATGCGGTCTTGCCTTCGAGCGCCAGCTTCAGATCGGACGTCGGGCGGCCTGCGAATTTCGTCTGATCGGACGAATAGAGCAGGATGCCGTCGACCGTGTAGGCGCTCACGTCGCTGGAGGTGGCGCGGCGCAGGTCGCCGACCATCTCCTCGGCCATTTGCCCGAAATATAAGTCGTTGTTCGTGAAGTGATTGATCAGGAATGCCTGGCGGACGTAGACATTGCCGTTGTTCTTGAGCTCGACGAGATCCGACGTGATGATGTTCCGGTTGCTGGAACGGATGTATTCCTTCAGCGTGACGTTCAGCAGGAGGAACGACAGGCAGAAGATCAGCAGGAAGCCGAAGGCGAATTTAGCCCGAATCGTCCGCAGCACGCCGTCAGTCCGTCCGCTTCTCGAATTTGTAGCCGACGCCGAAGACGGTCGTGATCAGATCCGCCGCGTCGAGCTTCTTGCGCAGCCGTTGGATGTGCGTGTCGACCGTCCGCGTGTCGCCGGGAAAGTCGTAGCCCCAGACGAAATCGAGCAGCTCCGTGCGCGTGAAGATTTTGCCCCGGGCGCCAAGCAGCGCGAGCAGCAGGTCGAATTCCTTCGGCGTTAGCTCGACCGGCGTTCCGTCTTTCGTTACGAGCCGCTCGTCGGGCGACACGGCGATATTGCTGAAGCGAATCGACGGCTGCGCGGTCTCCTCCGGGGCCGGCTGGGCCTGCGCCAAGCGCCGGAGGATGGTCCGGATGCGGGCTACGACCTCCCGCAAGTCGAACGGCTTCGTAATATAATCGTCCGCGCCGACCTCGAGGCCGAGAATTTTATCCGTGATGTCGGATCTCGCCGTGACCATGAGGATCGGCAGGTTATAGCGCGCGGTCACCTGCTTGCATAGATCGAGGCCGCTCCGGTCCGGCAGCATCCAATCCAGCACGAGCAGGTCCGGGCGGAAGCGCTCCAGCTCCTTCCAGCCGTCCGCCCCATTTCCCGCCGTCCGCGTCTCGAAGCCTTCCCGGCCCAAGCCGTAGGCCAGCAGATCGGCGATCGCTTCTTCGTCCTCAATGATGAGGATTTTCGTTTTGTCCATGCTGGTCTCCAATCTATCCGAGTTCGTATCTGCGGTCTTGCCTATGGTGATCGTAGCATAAATGAGGGTCCGACATAAAATGGCGGCCGAACGGCTTGTCCGTTGTTGTCGCGCGCGAAGGCGCAGCGCCTAGCGCGAGCCGGCCGGCGCCGCGTCGGCACCGGCGAAATAAGCCCGAAGCCCGTCCGCGATCGCCTCCGCTTCGATCCGCTGGCCGTCCGCGCCGAGCATGAAGGCTTCCTCCGCCGCGTTCGTCAAATAGCCGGGCTCGACCAGCACCGCCGGCATCTCGCTGAGCGACAGCACCTTTAGCTTCTCCTCCTTCACGCCGCGGTCGGGAAAGCCGAGCGCCGCGACGACCTTCCCGTGAATCGCTTCCGCCAGCCCCATGCTGCCCGGATGCGTGTAATACGTCTCCGTGCCGGCCACCGACGAATCCTCGAAGGCGTTGCCGTGGATCGAGATCAGGGCATCCGCGCCCCAGCCGTCGGCTGCCTGCGCCCGGTCGGCCAGCTCGACGAACGTATCGTCGGACCGGGTCAGCCGGGGCTCGAACAACGGGTCGTCCTTCAGCAGCTCGTACAGCTTCAAGGCAAGCGCGAGATTGTTGTCCTTCTCCCACTGTCCGCTCGCCCCTTCCGAGCCGGGATCCTTGCCGCCGTGGCCCGGGTCGATGACGATTTTGTACCGTCCTCCGGGCGCCTCGTTCCCCGCCGGCGCTCCCGCCTCGCCGCGCGGGGAGCCGGTCAGCGATTTGGCGCCGTCCGGCTCCCCGCCGATCTGCGAGAGCAGCGAGCGCCCCGCCGTCAGCAGAATGATCAATGCGGCGATAAAGCCGATAATATATTTTAATCTCATGTTTGTCGTCATGGTGTCCTCCCGGTTGTGATGCCTGCTTGCGCCATTCAAATGTACCGCGCGCGTGTTACGGGAACGTGTAGAAGTTGTCAACAGATTGTATCCGATCGTGCCGGAGGTGCGTCAAGGGGGGAAATGCAGGAATTGCGGCAATCACGGATGCGGATTTCATATGATAAGCCGTCGTCGCTGCCGGCGTACGAAGCGCGAAAAGCCCTTCCGCGGGGAAGGGCCGTGATGCGCGGCAACGCGGAAAGGAGCGCCGTCAGCGCGCCTCGAACGTCACCGGATAATTTTTGACCCCGAACACGAACGAGCTCATGATCGGCGTCAACTCGTGATCCGGCAGCGCGCGGATGTCGCCGGTGCGCGCAAGCAGCGCGCCGAGGGCGAGCTTCGCCTCCAGCCGGGCGAGCGGCGCTCCGAGGCAGAAGTGGATGCCGAAGCCGAAGGACATGTGCGCGTTCGGCTTCCGTCCGAGGACGAACGATTCGGGATCGTCGAATTTCGCCGGATCGCGGTTGGCCGCGCCGACCCAGGCGATGATCTGGTCGCCCGCCTTGACGGCGGCGTCCCCGATCGCCGTATCCTCCTTGGCGACGCGCCCCACGGCGACAATCGGCGGGTAGTACCGCAGCGTCTCCTCGACGAAGTCGGGCAGCGCCTCGGGCTGCCGGCGCAGCTCGCGCTGCAGCTCGGGCCGTTCGGTCAGCAGACGGACGCCGTTCGTAATGAGGTTCGTCGTCGTCTCGTTGCCGGCGGCGAGCAGCAGGATGCAGAAGCTGATCAACTCCGGCGGGGTCAGCCGCTCGCCGTCGATCTCGGCCGCGAGCAGCAGGGAGATCAGATCCTCCTGCGGCTGTTTGGCCCGCTCCCTCAGCAAGGCCGCGAAATAATCGGTTAGCTCGGCGATCGCCAGCTGCCGGCGCTCGACGACGGCGCGAAACGCCTCGTCGGAATCGTCCGCCGCGCTCTCGACGAGCACGTCCGACCAGCGCTTGAACCGCTCGCGGTCTTCCTTCGGCGCGCCGAGCATCTCGGCGATGATGATGACGGGCAGCGGCGTCGCGAATTCGTGCACGAGGTCCATGCTGCCTCCGCGCGCCCGGTCGAGCAGGTCGGCAGCGATCGCTTCGATGCGCGGCGCGAACGCTTGAATCTCGCGCGGCGTGAACGCCTTATTGACGAGATCGCGAAGCTGGGCATGCTTGGGCGGATCCGTATAAAGCATGCTGGTGCCGGCGCTCGCGCCGCGAACGGACGAGAACACGGCATAATCCTTCAGCACGCGATGGACGTTGTCGTAGCCGAACACGTCCCAGCAGTTGCGGACCTCATCATACCGCACGGGCGTTTCGTCGCGCAGACGGGATAATATCTTGAACGGCAGCAGCCGTTTCGAGACCGTGTCGAGCTCGGGCATCGGAAGCATGTTGGCGTATTTGGCTTTGTTCAACCCAGTTTCCTCCTTCATCGTGTCAAGGCATGCGGGATCGCGAATGAGACCGCCTCCATTCACTGTAACCCGTTCGCGGTACAGGCATGAAGAGTCTTACGTCTGAATTTTCTGGACACAAAGGGCCGAAAGGAAATGAAGCCCGGCAGCGCCCTCGGGACTTCCCGATGGGTAGGATTCGCGCGGGTTCCGGGATTCATGCAAGCTCGAAAAGCAAAAAAGAAGCCTTGATCGACAAGGCTTCTTGCATTTGTGAGTTTGGTGCGGTCGAGAGGACTTGAACCTCCACGGCTGTTACACCACTAGAACCTGAATCTAGCGCGTCTGCCAATTCCGCCACGACCGCATCTGGCAGGTGCCGCTCCCGTATGTCAGGAGCAACGTTTAATAAGATACCATGAAGCTTACGGGCATGTCAACATTTTCTTTTTCATTTCGTTACATGAACACCGCCTCAGCCCCGTGTTCAATAAGTACGCCCCCGGCATACGTCCGCAAATATACCGCTCGCCGATTCAGGCCGATGATACGTTCAAAGCAGGGGGCCCTGCGAACTTCGGGACAAATCAAAACGGAACAAATCAAAAACCCCTTCCGAAGGGAAGGGGTTCGTCATGTAAGGTTGGTGCGGTCGAGAGGACTTGAACCTCCACGGCTGTTACACCACTAGAACCTGAATCTAGCGCGTCTGCCAATTCCGCCACGACCGCATCTGGCAGATCGACCGCGGCTTGCGCCGCAATCACGTTTCTTATACTAGCATCCGCGCCAAGCGAAGTCAAGGAATACGGCAATGTTCAAATTTTCAAACAATATCCGCGTGCATCTAGCTTTTGACCGGATCCGCTATATGCCGCCTCGGGGTTTCGCCGCGCGCTTCCGAACGCAGCCTGCCCTCTGCCGCGGCGGTCAAACTTCGCTCCGCGGCGCGCCGACCGGCTCGTAGACGTAGCCGCGGCTCAGCTTCACGACCCTCCGGTTCCGTTTCCTGATGACGACGCTCTCCGCGTCCCAGGCGACTACGATCCCGAACACGTCGTTCACTTCCATGTTGTCGCGGACGACCCGCAGCGGCGTGCCTTCGACCCGGTAACGGTCCAGTTCTTCTTCCGTGATCATGCGTTGCTCCCCCTTCCCGCCGCGCCTTCCGCTTCCCGCCGGCGCGCCCTTAATTGGCCTTCATACTTAAAGAACCCCAACGCCGCGTTCAAACGCGGCATTGAGGTTCCGTTTCCGTATCGTTCGCGCGGTTAACCGACGTGTTCCTTGGAATCGTTCGTCTCGTACCATTCGTCGAGGACGCGCGAGGACATCACGCGGCTCGTCACGTACTCTGCCTGCTTCTCGGTGAACTGGTTCTTCCAGTCGATCTCGAGCTCCTCCGACAGCTTGACGAGCGTCAGCAGCTCCGACCACGCCACGTACCGTTTGTACCAAAAGAATTGGGGATGTTCGATCATATAAGGATACAAGTCGTCAAACTCCGTATGCTTGCAGTCGAGCGCACGTTCAAAATGGTTTTTCGCGTCCGTCAACTTGGTTAAGAGATACTCCGCAGATAGATTCGCCATATTTAGTGCCTCCCCCTTCCGTACTTAGGAACATTATAAGTCAAAAAGCCGGCCCCGAAAAGATGCTGATTCTGGCACTAGGATTCGAAGACGATCCGGCCTTCCTCGAGCGAGGCGATCTTGACGAGCGATTCCACCCGGATGCCCTGTTCGCGGATTGTCCGCGCGCCGGCCTGGAACGATTTCTCCACGACGATTCCGAGCCCGGCCAGCTTCGCGCCCGAGCGTTCGATGATCTTGATCAAGCCCCGCGCCGCGTCGCCGTTCGCGATGATATCGTCGATGAACAGCACCGTGTCGTCCGGCGACAGAAATTGACGGGAAACCATGATGTCCGTTACAATGCCTTTGGTAAACGACGGCACCCGCTCGGAATACGCGTCGGAGTCCGCGATCAGCGTCTTTTTGCGCCTCGCGAACACCAGCGGAACGTTCAGCGCCATCGCGGTCGCGAACGCGACGGGAATGCCGGAGGATTCGACGGTAATGACTTTCGTAATCGGCGTCTCCGCGTACAGGCGAGCGAATTCCTTGCCCATCTCCAGCGTCAGCTGCGGATCGACCTGATGGTTTAGCAGCGCGTCCAGCTTCAGGACGTCTTGATTAATAATCGTAGCCTCGCGCAGGATGCGTTCTTTAAGCCGTTCCATTCGCGTTCCCTCCACCAAAAAACCTTTTTCCGTTAAAGGTACCATATGGAAGGGGAGTCGCGCAACAGGAGGAATTATATTCCAGAAATCCGGCCGATGCCCGCAACTTTTCGTCTTCGCGGCGTGTCTATATAGTAACAAAGCACTTATAACCATTCCAGACGGAGGTGCCGCGACATGAACACCGGCTACCCCTTACGAGCAGCGGGCGCGACTGCGCTCATGCTGCTCGCCGTGACCCTCGCGGGCTGCCAATTGCGCGCCGCCGATCTGCCGGCCGGCGGCGATAACGCGGGCGGACAAGCCGCGCCGCAAAACGCACATCCAAGCTTAACGGACAGCCCGCAGAAGGCATACGACAACAAAAGCAGAAACGTCGGCGCGCCCGTGACCGGCGGCCTGACCGGCGGCAAGGGCGCGGATCCGGACTCCGTGACGGAATCGTCGGCCGGCGGCAAAACCGTGCCTTCGGCCAAAACCGAGGAAACCTGGAACGCCAAGGCGCCCAAGCTGTTCGGCATCGCAATCGGCGAAGCCGAAGCGTCCGCCTCCGCAAAGCTGGGCAAGCCAAGCGAAGCTTACCCGCTCGACGACGAAGGCGGCACGCTGTCCGTGAAGGAATACGCGGCCTGCTCCGTCGGCTTCTCGCCCGACAAGAAGGTCAAGTTCGTGGAGGTCTTCGGCCGATCGGCCGCCACGGGACTCGGCGGACTGCGCGTCGGCGACACGGCGAGCGCCGCGGTCAAGAAGCTGGGCGAACCGGATACGCATACGGGCAGCGTGCTTGCCTACGACGCGGATGGCGCGCTGCTGAAGCTGGATCTGGATCCGGAGAACGAACGCATTTTATCGATCAAGCTGTTTGCTTCCGCGGAGAACCGGACGTAAGCGAAGACGAGGGATAACCGGAATATCCGGCGAGGCTTCGAAGGATCGTCGCCGTGCCTCGGAGCCGGGCATGAATCCGGAAACGAGAGGCGGCACGTAAGGACGAAACGAAAGACGGCATGAAAGGACGAAACGCGGTACGCGCGCGCAGCGCGGCCGGCTTTCGTCCTTTTTTCGTTCGGCCGCATCGCCGACGCCGGCCACGGTTCCGCCGCGATTCCGGCGCCGGCGCGCGGATTGTAGTCATGCCTGTCCCCGCTCGGACATACCTTCTAGAAGAGGCCGTCCACGAAAGGCAGGGATTGATCGATCCATGAGACGATTCACCACAGTCATTCAAATCGCGTTTACCTATATGGGAACCGTAGTCGGCGCCGGATTCGCGACGGGCCAAGAAATCCTGCAGTTCTTCACCCGCTTCGGCGTCGTCGGCGTCCTGACGATCCTGCTCGCCACCGCGATGTTCGTCTGGCTCGGCGCCAAAATGATGCTCATCTCGAACAACGTGCGGGCCAAATCGTACGAAGACGTCAACAAGGTGCTGTTCGGCGACCGATTCGGCCGGTGGATCAGCCATTTCATGCAGTTGGTGCTGTTCGGCGTCTGCTCTGTCATGCTCGCGGGCGCGGGCGCGATTTTCTCCGAAAATTGGAACTTCTCCTACCAATCCGGCCTCCTGATCACGATCTTCGGCTGCTTCCTGCTGCTTCGCAAAGGGATGAACGCGATCTTGACGGTCAATTCGATCGTCGTGCCGGTCATGCTGCTGTTCACGGTGCTGATCATCATCGATACCGTCCAAACGCCGGGATCGAACCGGTGGATGATGCTCACGAGCGATTTCTCGCCAGTCGCAGTATGGGCGTCCCCGTTCCTGTACGCCGCGTTCAACCTGTCCATGGCGCAGGCCGTCCTCGTCCCGCTGGGCGGCGAAATCGAGGACCGCAAAGCAATCATCTACGGCTCCTGGGCCGGCGGCATCGGCATCGGGTTCATGCTCATCGCCGGCCACATTGCCCTCTCGGTGTACATGCCCGGCATCCAGCAGTTCGCCATCCCGATGGGCGGCATCGCCCGCGAGCTCGGTCACGGCATCCAATGGATATACATCTTCCTGATCTTCGCCGAAATCTTCACGACGCTCATCGCGGACATCTACGGGCTGACGCTGCAGCTGCAGGAACGGGTGAAGCTGTCTCGCACGCTGCTTACGACGCTGACGCTCGCCGCCTGCTACGTGGCCAGTCAGATCGGCTTCGGCACGCTGCTCTCCACCCTTTACCCTCTATTCGGCCTTATCAGCCTAGGCTGGCTGATCCTGCTGATCCGTCACAAAACGCCGATGCGGAATAATTGACGGTGAGTGAGCGAGGGCGGCTCGGTTTGACTGGGAGCGTCGGCGCTCCATATGATCTTCATCGTTCCGGCACGCTTTCGCCGTTTTGCCGCTGTTCATCGGACAATCGGAAAAGCGGGATAGCGGATAATTGGAACATCGGAAAAGAGGAAAATCGGGTAATAATAAAGCCCCCATTCCAGGCAATGTCATTCAGTTACCTTAATGACATTGCCATTCCAGGGGGCTTTTCAGCGTCATGACGCGGCTATTCCCGCGCCAGCTCCACAAGCTTGGCAGCTGGAATCCGTTCCATCACAAGCTCGCGTATATGGGCGTGGCAGGTGAAGAAGACGATTTGCCGGCGTTCGGCCAACTCGCCCAGTACGTCCGCCGCCGCCCGCTGGCGGTCGCGGTCGAAATTGACGAACGGGTCGTCGAGCAGCAGCGGCAGCGCATGGGCGGCCGCCGCTTCGTCGGCGAGCGCGAACCGCATCGCGAGGTACAACTGCTCCGCCGTCCCGCGGCTGAGGAATCCGCTCTCCACCAAGCACCCGTCCGCGGCTTCGAGCGCGATCGCGCCTTCGCCTTCGCGCAGCAATATCCGCTTGTACCGCCCGTCCGTAAGCCGTCCCATCAGCCGGGACGCCTCGCGCAGCACGGCGGGCTGGCGCTGCTCCTCCATGATCCGCTTTGTCCGCCGGATCATCGTCATGCTCATCGCCAGCACCGCATACCGGTCGATGAGCGCCTCCAGCGCGGCGGAGACGGCTTCGCGTTCGCCGATCAGGCGCTGCCGGTCGCCATCGCGCAGCAGCTGCTCCAGCCGCTGCCTGGCACGGCCGAGCAGCTCCAAGAGCCGGCCGCGCTCCGCCTCGGCTTCCCGCCATGCGCGCTCAGCGCCGGCCGATTCCGCGCGGAGCGCGGCTTCGTCCAGCTCCGTCAGCCAAGCGTCCAGCTGCGCCTGCTCCGCCTCCGACAAACCCGCGGTCACCGTCGCGTTCAGCAGAAACAGCTCTTCCTCGATCCCCGCGAGCCGCTCCGACCGCTCCAAGGCGGCCAGCCAGGCCAATTCGTCGGCGGCGCCGCCCGCCGCGAACCACCGCGCCTGACGTTCCTCCAGCTCTTCGATCGACCGGCCCAGTCCCGCCAGGCTCACGTCCAGCTCCGCCTGCTTCTCCAGCAGCGCTTCGCGTTCCGCGCGGCGCGCGGCATGGCCGTCGGCTTCCGCCTGCAGCAGCCGAAGCGCGCCCGCGGCATCGCCGCGCGCCCGCGCCGCCGTCTCCGGGAACGCGGCCGCGAGCTCGGCGGCCGACCGCTCGAAGGCGGCGACGGCGCCGCGCAGCCGCGCGGCCTTGCCCGCTGCGCGTTCCCGCGCTTCCACGCGGAGCCGCGCCTGCTCGGCGAGGTCGAGCGTCTCCAGCGCGGCCTCCGGCGACAGCGTCGGCGGCAGCGCGCGCGCCGTCAGCCAGTCGCGCCATGCGGCCGCGGCGGCATCGGCCGCTTGCGCCGCCGCGTCCGCCGAGGAAGTC